>QFQM01000056.1 GCA_003243255.1 Flavobacterium psychrophilum
CGTCAACTATCAGCAACTTTTCGTCTACGGCTTATTTTTTTGCTAAAAAGATATACGATGAAAAACATATACCTATCGGATTGCTTCACAGCTCATGGGGAGGTACTGTTATTGAAGCGTGGATTAGTACAGGGGCTTTGAAAGAAATTCATGATTTTGACGTCGCAATCAAAGCATTGGAATCTGTTGTTGATAAAGACGCATTACAGAAAAAGTTTGATGCCGACAGCAAAGTATGGAATGCTGCGATGGAGAAGGCCGAAAGGGGCGCTAATGGTAAATGGGAAACCAACAGTGTTGATTTTAGCAAATGGAAAACAATGGAATTACCGCAGTATTGGGAAAATGATGCATTGGTAGGTTTTGACGGTATCGTATGGTACAAAAAAGAATTTAGCCTACCTGCTGCAATGAAAGGTAAAGATGTACAGTTTAACTTTTATGCGGATGATGATGATAAGCTTTGGATAAACGGAGTGTATATAGGTGCTACCAGCGGATATAATGTATTACGTAATTATACAATTCCTGCCAATGTCCTTAAGGAATCCGGCAATGTTATTACTATCCGTGTGGCTGATAATACAGGAGGAGGAGGTATCTATGGTAAAGATACTGACCTCATTTTAAAAGCGGGGAACAGTTCGTTTTCATTAGCAGGGAACTGGCATTATGCTGTTGGGGTTGATTTTACGGAACTTGGAGTAAGGCCTTATTTGCCGGCTGATCAAAATCAGCCAACGGTTTTGTACAATGCTATGATCCATCCGTTAATTAAATTGCCAATCGCCGGAGCAATATGGTATCAGGGTGAAAGTAATGCCGACAGGGCACATCAATACCAAACGCTTTTTCCAATGCTGATTGCCGATTGGCGTAATAAATTTGGAAAGAAAGATATGCCGTTTTACTTTGTGCAGCTTGCAAATTATATGAAAGCGAAAAAAGAACCGGGCACATCGGCCTGGGCTGAACTTCGTGAAGCGCAGTTTAAAACATTGCTTAATGTAAAAAATACCGGTATGGCTGTAACGACCGATATTGGCGATGCCGGAGATATCCATCCTAAAAACAAACAGGAAGTAGGGTACAGGCTTGCACGAATAGCTTTGACTAATACATATGGAATCAAAGTACCGTTTTCAGGTCCGCTATATAGATCTTTTGCTAAAAAAGGCAATACAATTGTGTTAGACTTTACATTTAACGATAACCTTAAACCGGTTGATGGTAAAGTACTTAAAGGCTTTTCTATTGCAGGAGGGGATAAGGTGTTTCATTGGGCTGAAGCGAGGATTGAGGGGAGTACAATAATTGTATCATCCTCTGATGTAAAAGATCCATCAGCGGTACGTTATAACTGGGCAGATAATCCGGAAGGCAACCTTACTAATTCATCAGGATTGCCGGCTTCGTCTTTCAGGACTGATGACTGGAACGGAATCACATTTGGAAACAAATAAAAATTAACTATTTGATTGTAAGGGTTAAATAGTAATTATTCTTAAAATAAATCAATTTAAAACAGCTGTAATCAGCTGTTTTTTTTATTTGTGTTATGTAATATGTTGTAAGAAAAACGGTAGATGTTTATAAAGGTATTTAACAAGTCTTTAACAATTGATGTTCTATTTTTGGTAGGTGAGTAAAACTATACAATCCATACTTTTAGTAGATGACGATTCTGACGACCAGTTACTTTTTCAGGAAGCCCTTGAAGATGCCGGAAGTCATGTGCTTTGTGTAGTAGCTGACAACGGAATTGACGCACTGCAAAAACTCAATTCCTTACAACATCTTCCTGATATTATCATCATGGATGTAAATATGCCTGTAATGAACGGTATGGAATGCCTGAAAGAACTTAAGAAATCAGGACAATTCAGTTCAATTCCTGTTATAATGTATTCTACTTCCTGCTCTGCAGATTGTCAAAAAGAATGTTTTGATAATGGTGCAGTGGCTTATATGGAAAAACCTTCAGATTATCTACTTCTTTGCGCTCACATAAAAAGTATACTGGTTACAGGACTTCCTGCCAGTTTAAAAACTCCCGTTATAGTATGATATTGATTGTAGATGATATGCGGGCAAATATACTTGCCTTAAAAAAGGTATTGCAGCTACATGGACTTGAGGCGGACAGTGCCGAATCTGGTGAAGAAGCCTTGAAAAAGATACTGAAAAAGGATTACTCTCTTATTATTATGGATGTCCAGATGCCCGGCATGGATGGATTTGAAGTGGTAGAAATACTTGCCGGCAGTAACAGGACAAAAGACATACCGGTAATTTTCCTTTCGGCAGTTAATAAAGAAAAGAGATTTATTTCTAAAGGTTATGAAACAGGAGGGGTGGATTATATTACCAAACCTGTTGATGTGGATTTGCTTATCCTTAAAGTTAAAAGTTTCCTGAGGCTTTATGAACAGACGCAGGAACTGAAAAACATGAAGGATCTTTTGTCTAAAGAAATAGAGATAAGAAAGGAAGCCCAGGAAAATCTTGAAATTAAGGTTACAGAAAGAACTCAGGAACTGGTTGCCAAAAATGAGGAACTTGAATTCAGTAACCATGAATTGCAGCAGTTTGCATGGGTGGTTTCACACGACTTAAAAGAACCTCTGCGTAAAATAGAAACCTTTGTCAAGTTAATTGATGAGCGTTACCTTCCTGATAATGATACTGCTAAAGACTATGTAAGGCGAACGATAAAATCGGCTGAAAGGATGTCGAACCTAATTTCCGATCTTATTGATTACTCCCGACTTTCATCGGATGTTATTCCGCAGCAAATAAACCTTAATTCCATACTGGATGAAGTATTGTCTGATCTGGACTATACGATAGATGAGAAAAAAGCGAACATAAGGGTTAGTGAACTTCCTGTTGTTACGGGAGTTTCAAGCCAGTTAAGGCAGCTTTTCCAAAATCTGGTAAGTAATTCACTTAAATTTACAAAAGAAGGAATATCACCTGTGATAAATATTACCGGAGAAATAGTTTCAGAAAAGAGCTTTGATGCTAAAGCGGATGCTTCGGGTAAGTATTGCAGGATAACTGTAACCGATAACGGGATTGGTTTTAATGAAATCTATCTCGATAAGATATTTAAGATCTTTCAGAGCCTTAATGACAGGAGTGCTTATGAAGGTACAGGTATTGGCCTTGCTATAGCTAACAAAATAGTAGAAAAACACAACGGTATCATAACAGCAAAAAGCAGCCTGGGTAACGGAGCTAGCTTTATTATTGTTCTGCCATTAAAAAATTAACCAAAAGTATGAATGCTAATTTTAAAAGAAATCTGGTAATTAGTTCTGGAGTGTCGTTACTAATACTTCTTATTAGTTCTGCGGCATCTTTCATGAGTATACGTAAATTACTCGAAAGTAATGAGATGGTGCGCCATACGCAGGATGTTATCTATAATCTTAATGCTGATCATGCAGCACTTTTGGATGTACAGACAGGAGTTCGTGGTTTTTTGTTGACCGGAAGAAAAATGCATGAAAATCAATACAATACTGCGTTGGCTGATTCCCGGATATATTTTAAGAGGATAGAAGAGCTTACATTAGACAATCCGATACAACAAACATATGCCAGAGAGCTGGAAGTTTCTAAAAAAGTATTTTTCGATTTTATTGCTGAGAGAATACAGGACAAGAAAAACAATATAGCACCCGATCCTAATAATATAGGTAAAGGAACCTTTCTCCTTGATAATACGAGAGAAATTATCAGGAATATGGAAAATGTTGAAAAGCAATTGTTGCAGGAAAGAATCACTACATCCAAAGAATATGGTATGTATAGTTCAGTACTTATAGTTATCGCTGCTATTCTTGCTTTAATAATAAGTTTAGTATTCTCTGCAAGAACACTGAAAGACTTTAATGAACGCTTAAAACTTCAGTTACGACTTGAAGAAGCTGAAAAGATAATGGCTGAAAGGATTCGCGTTATAAGTGGTATTGCAGGAGAGATATCGGCAGGGAATTATGAGGTTAGGGTTGATGACAGTGAAAGTGATGCCTTGGGAACTGTTGCGGTTTCTCTAAACAATATGGCGGTTGAGCTTGATAAATCGTTTAAAAGATTATCTGACAACGAATGGCTTCAGTCGGGATTGGCAAGGCTTAACGATGTCATGATTGGGGAAAAAGAAATCGGAGAACTTACTTCGGATATAGTTGAACATTTGGCAGCCTATACAAACAGTAATGCGGCAGTATTATATGTAGTTGATGGACAGGATCTTGTTGCTACTGCCGGATACAGTTATGTGGCTGACAAAGACCGTATAAGGATTAAGATAGGTGATGGCCTTAGCGGACAGGCAGTTGCTTCGCGCTCTATAAAAGAACTTAAATCAGTAGCAGCTGACGATATAAAAATATCATATGCTTTGGGTGAAGCCAGGCCGGCACACATAATAGCTGTTCCGCTTATTGATGATAAAGTTACAGGTGTAGTAGAGCTGGCATCGGTTAAGGAATTTTCGAAACGAAGTATTACTTTCCTTCAGGAAGCAGCTGATAATGTAGGTATTGCCCTAACAGCATCACAAAACAGGAAACGTTTACAGGAATTACTGGAAGAAACCGAATCACAATCGGAAGAACTGAAAGTGCAGCACAGCGAAATGGAGAACATTAATGCTGAACTTGAAGCGCAAACACAAAAACTACAGGCATCTGAAGAAGAATTAAGGGTACAGCAGGAAGAGCTGCAACAAACTAACGAAGAGCTGGCTGAACGCAGTGTACTTCTTGAAGAACGCAATATTGAAATTCAGAAAAAGTCTGAAGACCTAGAGCTTAGCACACGCTATAAATCCGAATTCCTTGCGAATATGTCGCATGAACTCAGGACACCGCTTAACTCCATATTATTGTTGAGCAGGCTGCTTTCTGAGAACAATGATAAGAACATGAACGACGAGCAGATTGAATTTGCTAAGGTTATTCAGAGTTCGGGTAACGGATTACTGGGGCTAATTGATGAGATTTTGGATCTTTCTAAGATTGAAGCCGGTAAAATGGAGCTTGAATTTATTGATATAGCAACCAAAGAAATTACAGATAACCTGAAAGCTCTTTTCAATGAAGTGGCTAAACAAAAGGGTATTCAGCTTACTATTATTGCAGATGAAGCACCTTTGGTTTTGAAAACAGACAAGGTGCGTCTTGAACAGATACTGAAGAACCTTTTATCAAACGCGATCAAGTTTACGGCAAAAGGATCTGTTACGCTTGAGATCAGGAAGTGTCCGAAGAATGATAAGATGATATGTTTTATTGTAAGAGATACCGGTATAGGTATTCCATACGAGAAACAACCGCTTATTTTTGAAGCCTTCCAACAGGCAGATGGTTCTACCAAACGTAAATATGGAGGTACAGGACTTGGATTGTCCATCAGCCGTGAGCTGGCTAAACTGCTTAAAGGTGAAATTACGCTGAAAAGCGAACCGAACGAAGGAAGTGAATTTACGTTGATAATACCTATTTTCGGATCTGCAAAACTGACTGCAGAGACAGTTTACAGGGAAAAACCGGAACCGGTACAAACTGAAAGCAAACAGGAAGTAGAGGAGAATAAAAAATTCTTAAGCCCTTCTATACCTGACGATGTTCCTGACGACAGGGAAATTATCAGGGAAGATGATAAGGTAATACTTATTGTAGAGGATGATACCAATTTTGCAAAGTCCTTACTTGAATTTACACGCAAGCGTGGCTATAAAGGTGTAATATCTGTTCGTGGTGATGAAGCCTTTAACCTGGCAGTAATGTACAGGCCGGTAGGTGTATTGTTAGATATTCAGTTACCAATTAAGAGTGGTTGGGAAGTGATGGAAGACCTGAAAGGTAACTGGCAGACGAAACATATACCTGTGCACATGATGTCTTCGCACAAAATGAAACAGGAGAGTTTGCTTAAAGGAGCTGTTAACTTCCTTGACAAGCCTGTAGCTTATGAACAGATGCCGGAAATTTTCCAGCGTATTGAACATATCGTAAATAAAGAATCGCAAAAGGTACTCATCATTGAAGATAACCCTAAGCACGCAAAGGCATTGGCTTATTTCCTTGAGACCTACAATATCAATTCAGAAATAAAGAGCGATGTAACGGATGGTGTCGATGCCCTTAAAAAACAGAATATAGATTGTGTTATTCTTGATATGGGTATACCTGACCAGCAGGCGTATGAGATACTTGAAGGCGTGAAGAAGAATGAAGGGTTGGAGAATCTTCCCGTTATTGTGTTTACAGGTAAGAGCCTTTCCATGAAAGAGGAGCTTAAGATTAAAAAGTATGCCGATTCTATCGTGGTTAAAACAGCGCATTCCTATCAGCGAATGCTGGATGAAGTATCTTTGTTCCTGCATTTGGTTGAAGAAAATAAGGGAACTGAGAAAAAAGATACTTATAAGAAACTAAGTTTACTTAACAATGTGCTTAATGATAAAACGGTACTTGTTGTAGACGATGATGTTCGCAATATCTATTCGCTAACCAAAGCGTTAGAGGTGCTTAAAATGAACGTGATTACGGCTATTGATGGTAAGGAAGCCCTGAAAGCCCTTGAAGAGCATCCAGAAGTTGATGTGGTGCTGCTGGATATGATGATGCCGAATATGGACGGGTATGAGACAGCTACTCGAATAAGAGAAAAAGATAAATATAAAACGCTTCCTGTAATTGCAGTTACCGCTAAAGCGATGACCGGAGACAGGGAAAAATGCATTAATGCCGGAGCATCTGACTATATTACCAAACCGGTGGATGTCGATCAGTTACTATCATTATTAAGAGTATGGCTTTACGATCAGCAATAATTAATGACTAATTATGGATAAAAAAAGGATTTTGATTGTTGATGATGATGCACGTAATATCTTTGCATTAACAGCTACACTAAAGGCAAAGTCATTTGATTGTGTTTCCTGTCAGGGAGCTGAAGAAGCCCTGAAATTACTCAGAAGTGATGCCCATATTGATGCTGTACTGATGGATATGATGATGCCTGATATGGATGGTTATGAGGCCATTCCCCTGATTAAGCAGATGGATGAGAGAAAGGGTATGCCCGTTATTGCGGTAACGGCACAGGCCATGGTGGGTGACAGGGAAAAATGTCTTGAAGCAGGTGCTGATGGCTATATATCTAAACCCATAGATGTAGATAAACTATTAGAGATTCTTAGAATTATTTAGCAGAGTTATGATAAATGACCGTGAACTTGAGGTATTGATTAATGAGGTGTTTGAATACCACGGTTTCGATTTCAGCGGCTATTCACGTGCTTCCTTAAAAAGACGTGTAGAGCGGTTATACCAGCTTGACGGGTTCAATAACCTTGGGGAGATGTTGACTAAAATCAGGCTCGAACCTAACTATTTTAAACGTATGATCGAGGAAATCACGGTAAATGTAACCGAGATGTTCCGCGATCCCTTATTCTACAAAGTTTTAAGGGAAGAAATATTACCAGTACTGGCTACCAAACCATTCATAAGGTTTTGGCATGCAGGATGTGCATCGGGCGAGGAAGTATATTCTATGGCAATATTACTGAAGGAAGCAAACCTGCTGCATAAATCATTGATATATGCAACCGATATAAACCCTGTTGTTCTTGATACGGCCAAAAAAGGGATTTTTCAGCTGCAGATGATGAAACAATATTCTGAAAATTATCGCGTGTCCGGTGGTAAAAATGATTTTTCAGGTTATTATACGGCCAATTATGGTTATGCTAAATTTATTGGCGACCTGTCTGAAAAAATGGTATTCTCGGAACACAATCTGGTTTCTGACGGATCTTTCAATGAGTTTGACCTTATACTTTGCAGAAATGTATTGATATATTTTGATAAAGAATTGCAGGAAAGAGCATTTACGTTATTTGACAGCAGTCTGGCAAAACTGGGTTATTTGGCTCTGGGTACTAAGGAAACCCTTAAGTTTTCGTCGCTGCAAAAGCGTTATAAGCAGGTGAATAAAGATAAAATATGGAAGAAAGCGGAATAATACAAAACTGTAAAGTACTTATAATTGGGGGGTCAGCCGGCAGCCTTGAAGTGCTTATGGAATTATTTCCACGGTTATTATTCACGCCTTCGTTTGCTATAGTACTCGTTTTGCATCGCAAGAGTGCTGAAGATTCTACACTCGAAGATCTTATATCATATAAAACCATTATACCTGTTATGGAAGTGGAGGATAAAACCCCTTTGCGTCCGGGTTTTATTTACATTGCACCATCAGATTACCATCTTTTATTTGAAACGAATGACGTTTTATCGTTAGATACTTCTGAAAAAATAAATTATAGTAGACCAAGTATCGATGTGTCTTTCGAATCCGCATCTGAGGTCTATGGGCCTTTATTAGCGGCAATACTTTTATCGGGAGCCAATGCCGATGGAACTGAAGGGCTTCTTGCTATCAAAAGAGCAGGAGGGACTATTGCAGTACATGATCCTGAAACCGCCCAAATGCCTTTTATGCCAACCAATGCGCTTACTGATGCAAGTCCGGATTATGTACTTGACGTAAATGGAATGATTGATTTTATAATGAATATTAATACATAGTTATGCCGGGAATTAATTGTTATTGTGATTCAGGCAATCCATTCTCTGATTGTTGCCAGCCTTATATACTTGGAGTAAGAAAAGCCCCAACGGCTGAAGCCCTTATGCGTTCGCGTTACAGTGCCTATGCTGTTCATGATGCAGAATACCTATGGCAGACTACAGTACCTAAAGAACGCAGGCATCACAGCAAACCTGATATGCTGCAATGGGCAAAAAGCAATCAGTGGCTAAAACTGGAAATAATTAAATCTACTGATACGACAGTTGAATTTAAAGCCTACTATCTTGATTACAATTTAAAAGCACAAATACATCATGAAAAATCATTTTTTAGTAAAGATGGTGATAGCTGGTATTATGTAAGCGGAGAATATCCTGATTAAAAAATAAAACTGTTTTGCATTGTATTGTGAGAATTCTTCATTTTAGTCAAAATTTAATTGAAAATGCTTACAGTCACCACATTGACTCCAAAAGCTGATATGGTATATTTATCTTAAAATACTGGTTTTGTCAGATAAAAAAGGTTAATTTTGTAGTAGTTAGATTAAGTTCCCCCTTTATTGGTTTAACCATAAATTAATTAACTATGACTTCACTCATTAAACAGTTCTGTATCAGTTCAGAACCAAACAAAACAAAACATACCCATCAAACAAATATTTCAGAAGAGATAAATCCTCTTTAATGCAATTGTCTTTATTGCTAATTGTTGCAATTAGTGTTTTATAAGTCAATCAGATAAGGTATTTATTTAATTTCTTCTAATAATTGCATTGATGGATTTTTTGGAATTCGCATCATCTTTTACGCTATTGTGCCTGGGCATGCCATTAATTGGTTTTATGCTTGGCATTTTCTATTATAAGTCGCTTGATGTCGTCCATAAGGGGATTACCTGGTATTTGTTTGCCATGGTTCTGGTTGATATTTCCAGCAGAATTTTAGGTGCGACAGGCAATAACATTATAGGATTACTGTTTTACAGTTTACTTGAAGTTTCGATGTTTACTTTTTTCTATTTCAGGTATTTTTTTAAAGTGAAGCATCGCTTGGTATTGTTTTTATTTTTTGCGGCATGTATATATATACTTTATGAGATATTAATATTCGACAAGGAAAATATGGCTGAATATCAGTCATATGCGAAGGTGGTTGATGATTTTATTATAATCATCCTGGCTCTTACCTTTTTTCATGAGAAAATAAACATTTTTAAAGAGTCTAAATGGGATAACTTCAGGCTTAATGCAGTTGTGGTTGTTTTTTTCTCAGTGAATCTCGTTTTCTTCCTGCCTTTTAATTTTATAATAAACAAATCGTCAGGATATCAGTTATATTTTTGGTTTGCAATCGCAGTAACCATATTAATGTTCTACTCTTATTTAACATATGCGGTATGGAAAAATGGCAGGACCCGAAAGTTATTGCTCTCTGGATTACAATAACAATTGCTCTGGTAGCAACGTTTATATTTTTTGTAGTGAGGATTTTGCATGCAGGTTACAGACGTATGACGGAAGCCAATCTACGTGAAAGTGATTTAAAGATGGAGCACCAGAAAAAGCTTATAGAAGCAAGTTTACAAGCTCAGGAAAAGGAACGTATACGAATAGCATCTGATTTGCATGATAGTTTGATAAGTAAGCTGGCGGCGATTAAAATAAAAAATCAGATGAATGCTTCTTCTTTAGAAATAGACAGTCTTTTAGAAGAAAGCATATCTGAAGCCAGGAGAATATCTCATGATTTAACGCCTCCTTTACTGGAGTTTACAAGTATATCTGAACTGATAGATGAAGTTTTTACTCCCTGGAGCAGAAGGTATACTATCAATTTCATGAATGATAACAGGCGTAAAGATGATGTACAGTCAGAATTTAAAATTCAGGTATTGCGTGTTGTGCAGGAGCTGCTTACCAATATTGTAAAACATTCTAAAGCAGATACAATTGATGTTCAGCTTCGCTTAACTAAAAAAAGTTTTGCCTTAACCGTTAATGACAACGGTAATGGCTTTGATATAAATAAAAATAAGAAAGGGCTTGGATTGGGTAATCTTGAGTTAAGGATACAATATCTTAAAGCTTCTTACAAAATAAAGTCGATTAGTGGTAAAGGAACAATCGTGATTGTTTTTGGACTATTTAATTAAAGAAATGAAGTATGATAAATATTGCAATAGCTGATGATGATGCACTTATTGTGGGACTTTTACAGGGATATCTTAAAACTATAGAAGGTTTTAGTGTAAACATTGTTGCTCATAGTGGAGAAGAATTGCTGGAAAAACTTATGGCTACTGATATTCTTCCGGATATAGTGCTGCTTGATTTAAAGATGGCCGGAATGGATGGCATTGAAGCCATGAATTCAATAAAAGAAAACTATAAAGAAATAAAGGTGATTATTATTTCATCGCATTATCAAAAATTCTTTATGGGCTTTATGATAAAAACAGGAGTTTCCGCTTTTTTACCTAAAGGAATATCACCTTTTGAACTCGTTGAAATCATAAAAACGGTGTATAATCAGGGATACTACTTTAAAGACGATCAACTGGATGTACTTAGGGAACAGATTCAGTCTAAAGTGCCTAAACCCGCCTTGCAGGATGAAGAAATCCTGTCTGAAAGAGAGATTGAGGTCTTAAAGCTTATCTGCCAGCAAAAAACAGCTAAAGAAATAGGGGAGTTGCTATATATAACTCAGCGTACTACTGAAGGCCATAAGAATAACCTTTTTGCTAAGACAGGTGCAAAAAACATTGCAGGTTTAGTTATCTATGCTATTCAACAAGGTATTATAAGCATTGATGAATTACCCATTATATAAGGGAATACGTATAATTACCTAGTGCATAAAAACAGGTAATTTCTACCTGTTGTATGCAGTACATTATTATGATATTTGACCATTGGATGTATAAGAAATTCAGTACTAAATAAAATAAAAAAAACAGGCAGGTTAGCAGTCTTTTTAACCCCCCATGAAAATAATGCTGTTTCGCCCCCAATTGGTGATTCATTGCCTGCCTGTTTTTTAAAATATTGTCTGTCATTACCAAAAAGTCAGATTATAAATGGAGCAACGTGGTAGTAAGCCGTTGCTCTTTTTTTATGTCTTTTAATCACGCAATAAAAAAAGCATCCGCCATGGCGGATGCTTTTCTTTTTAATATCGGATTGAAGAAGGACAGAAATTAGAATTTCTTATCAACTACAACTTTTCTTGTTGCTTCTGCCGTATCAGAAGTTATCCTGAACAGGTATATTCCGCTTTCCATTCCGGTAACATCTATTTTCTGAAGATCAGAAGTTACATTGCTTTCCCTTACAAGCCTTCCGTTCAGGTCATGAATGCTAACCTTCATATTTTGATGTGCAGAGAAGTCAGGGATCTTAATATTCACAGTAGTTGTTGCCGGGTTAGGGTAGATGCTTAGTTCCAGATTTCTGAAATCATCCGTTCCTGTTATACTGGTTACAACTACAATAGCTTCGGCAGTACTGCAATTTGTATTATCGGCAGGACTACATATTGAATAGGTAATAGTATAGTTGCCCGGATTCGCCGTAATAGGAACTATAATATATCCATCGCTGTCAATAGTAACACCAAACAATCCGTCATTATCAACAACTGATATTATAATGTCATTATCATCAACAGGCAGACCATTATACGTATCATTTAAAGTTACGTCACCTGCAACTCCTAAGGAACCTTCTAAGATCTCGTTAGCGCTGAAGTCATCGTTTACCGCATGCAGTACATCATTTATGGTTAGTAATGCAGAATTTGAAGAAACCGTACAGTCTGCATTATTTTTAACCTTGACTCTATATAAACGCCCATTGTAAGCTGAAGGTGCGCCAGTAACAGTAAGCGTTGCAGTAGTAGCTCCCGAATAGGCTGGATTACTACCTCCATTTGCAACATTTATCCAGTTCGTACCGTCAGTACTATATTGCCACTGATAGAAGAAGGCATTAACAGCTATCACACTATATGTAGCGTTTCCTCCGGCGGTTGTCGTTACGTTTTGAGGCTGGTTTGTAATAAGTAGCTGAACCGGCTGATTGATAGTTACACTTCCTGTGAAAGTACATCCATTGTCATCGGTGATAGTTACCGTATAAATACCAGCAACAAGACTTTGTGGATCCGGTGTACCTCCAAGTGGTGAAGTCCACTCAAAAGTATATGGAGCAGTACCACCGGTTACGGTTGCAACAACAGTACCGTCATTGTTACCGAAACAGCTAACATCTGTTTTTGTTAATGTTGCTGTTAGCGGTGCAGGTTGTGATACACTGAAGTTTCTTAATAAAGTACAGCCATTTGCATCAGTTACAGTAACACTGTAATTTCCTGAACTTAGTTCCGTTATAGAAGATACATTGCCCATTGCCGGTATCCAGGCATAGTTATATGGTGCAACTCCTCCCGAAACTTCAAGGCTAATCGAAGCATCATTGTTTCCTGAACAGCTTACGTTGGTTTGCGTAGTGGTTACAGTAAATGCTTCCGGCTCGGTAATCACTACTGTGTGAAGAACTGAACATCCAAGAGCATCTGACGGTACAGGTGTACGTTCCTGCAACAAGATTATTTACTGTTGGTCCTCCTGCACCTGTAGACCATGCGTAAGTATAACCGGGTACACCTCCTGTTGCTGATACAGTAGCTGAACCTGTGGCAACACCATGGCAAAGAACATTTGTTTTTACTGATGTTGCAACTATAGGAGTTTGCTCATAAATTATATATGAACGTGTTTGTGTACATCCGTTAGCATCGGTAACAGTACAAACATAGTTTCCTGCGCTAAGCCCTGTTGCAGAAGAGGCTGTACCTCCCGATGGTGCCCATGAGTATGTATATGGTGCTGTACCTCCGGTAGCTGCTGCACTTGCCATACCATTAGCAGCCCCATTACAGTTAATATTACTTGATGATCCTGTAACTGTAAGAGCTGTTGGCTGAGTGATAGTAAAGCTTTGAGAAGCTGTACATCCATTTCCGTCGGTTATTGCAACAGAATATGTTCCGGGAGCAAGTCCTGAGGCTGTTGCAGCTGTACCTCCGGATGGTGACCATACATAAGTGTATGTTCCTGTACCTCCGGTTACTGTTACAGTTGCTGTACCATTTGTTAAGCCGTTACATGTTACATTTGTTTGCGTTGGTGTAATAGTAAAGGCAGATGTCCCTGTAATTGTAAAGTTACGGGTAATAGAACAAGTATTTGCGTCTGTAATCGTAACAGTATAGTTACCAGCCGATAATCCGGTCGCCGTCGCGGCAGTTTGTACCGGTGTTGTGTTCCATGAATAGCTGTAAGCACCTGTACCGCCGCTTACTATAACTGAAGCAGATCCGTTGCTGGCTCCAAAACACGAAACATCGGTTTGAGATGATGTTGCAGTAAGTGCAGCGGGTTGTGTTATGGTAAAGCTTTGTGTTGCGGTACATCCGTTGGCATCTGTCACAGTAACTGTATAAGTGCCTGACGCTAATCCTGAAATAGTAGGAGTGCCATCACCTATAGGTGTACCGTTCCAGTCATAAGAGTATGGTACTGTTCCTCCGGAAGCGATTACCTGTGCAGATCCGTTCGATCCGCCATTACAGCTCAGGTTGTTTACTGTACCTGCCGAAGCCACAAGTAAAGGAGGCTGTGTAATTAATACATTACTGGTTATGGTACAGCCTTTATTATCTGTAATGGTACAGGTATAAGTTCCCGCGTTTAATCCTGTTGCAGTAGGAGTTGTCTGAACCGGTGTAGTATTCCACGAATAGGTATATGGTAGAGTTCCTCCTGTTGGTGTAACTGTAGCTGTTCCGGTAGCCCCGCCATTACACAATACATTAGTATGTGTATTAGTTGCTGATAAAACAGTAGGTTCCGTTATTGTAAAAGTTTGTGTTGTCTGGCAATTGTTAGCATCTGTCACGGTTACGGTATAAATTCCTATAGATAAACCTGAAGCTGTTGCTGCTGTACCACCTGATGGAGCCCAAACATAAGTGTAAGCACCTGTACCACCGGTTACGGCTACTGTTGCGCTACCGTTAATACCTCCGTTACAGCTAACATTAGTCTGAGCACTTGCAGTCGCTACTAGTGGTGCAGGTTGTGTTATGGTAAAAGTTTGCGTTGTCTGGCAAAAGTTAGCATCTGTTACAGTTACTGTATAAGTTCCTGCTGCAAGGCCATTAGCTGTTGCAGAAGTACCTCCTGAAGGAGCCCATGCGTAGGTATAAGCACCAGTACCACCGGTTACGGTAACTGCTGCACTACCATTATTACCAGCGTTGCAGCTAACATTTGTTTGAATACTTGGGGATGCTACAAGAGCTGATGGCTGCGTAATTGTAAAATTCTTTGTTATTGAACAGCCGTTTGAAGCTGTAATAAGTACACTGTAATTTCCAGCGGCAAGGTTAGTAGCTGTTTCAGATGTACTTACTGATGGTGTCCATACATAGGTATAAGGGCCTGGCGCGCCTGATGGTGTAACACCAGCTGAACCTGTGTTTACACCATTACATAGTAAATTGGTGTAGAAAGTACTTGCCACAAGTGTATTTGTTGTACCTATAACAAAGTTTCTAGTGATAGTACATCCGTTTGCATCGGTAATTTTACAGCTATGGAGACCGGCAGACAGATTACTTACTGACTGTGTTGTTGCTCCACCAGGAGTCCATAGGTAAGTGTAGGTGGCTGTTCCGCCAAATGGTGTTACTGTAGCCGTTCCGCCTACAGCGCAGGTTGCATCTGTTTGTGATGTAGTAGCACCTAATGCAGAAGGCTGATTAATCGTAATGTTTTTGGTTATTGAACATCCTTGAGCATCAGTTATCAAGCAACTGTAGTTTCCTACTGCAAGCCCGGTTGCAGTAGCCGCTGTACCCCCTGAAGGAGACCAAACGTAAGTGTAGCCTCCATTACCTCCTGTAGGACTAACAGTTGCAGTTCCTGTAGCTCCGCCATTACATAATACGTCGGTTTTAGATATTGTAGAGATTAAAGCCGTAGGTTGATTAATAGTAAATGATTGTGTTGCCTGACAGTTATTAGCGTCCGTTACAGTAACTGTATATGTTCCTGCTACAAGCCCTGAAGCCGTAACACCATTACCACCTGTAGGAGACCATGAATAGGTATATGACGGGGTACCGCCAGTAACGTTTACTGTGGCCGATCCATTTGTACCTCCATTACAGCTCACGTTATTTACAATTCCCTGAGATGCAACTAATGCAGAAGGTTGGTTGATTGTAAACGATCTTGTTGCCTGACAACCATTTGCATCAGTTACGGTTACGGTATATGTTCCGTCTGTAAGTCCGTTTGCAGTTGCATTTGATCCTCCGGATGGAGCCCACGAATAGCTATATCCCGGAGTACCCCCTGATGCTATTACTTGTGCTGAACCATTAGCGCCACCGTTACAACTTACATTACTTACAATACCTGCTGTTGTAGATAATACTGCTGCAGGTTGCGTTATTGTAAAACTTTGAGTATCTATACAACCATTAGCATCTGTAACAGTTACTGTGTATGTTCCGGCTGCAAGATTTGAAGCTGTAGCTGCATTACCACCTGATGGAGCCCATGAATAAGTATATGCTCCTGTACCTCCGGATGCAGTTACCGTAGCAGAACCTGTGGCAGCTCCGCGACAGGCTATATTAGTTTGCATTACAGGAATAGCATTAACTGCAGCCGCTGGCTGGTTAATGGTAAATGTTCTTGTAGCCTGGCAACCGTTAGCATCGGTTACGGTTACTGTATATGTACCCGCAACCAAACCGCTTGCTGTAGCAGCAGTTCCTCCTGATGGTGCCCAGGAATAAGTATATGAAGGAGTACCTCCTGTTGGAGCTACAGTAGCTGTTCCGTTGGCACCTCCGTTGCACGAAACGTCAGTTTTACCACCACCTGTTGCAGCACTAAGCGCTGCAGCCGGCTGATTAATAGTAAAGCTTTGTGTAGCTATACAACCTTTATTATCTGTTACTGTTACTGTATAAGTACCGGCAGCAAGTCCACTCGCTGTAGCACCTGTTCCTCCTGATGGAGACCATGAATAGGTATATGAAGGTGTACCGCCCGAAGCAATTACCTGAGCACTACCATTAGATCCATTGAAACAACTTACGTTGTTTATAGTACCCTGTGTAGCGGTAAGTGCTGATGCAGGCTGGTTAATGGTAAATGTTCTGAAAGCCTGGCAACCAAGGGCATCTTCTACAGTTACTGTATAAGTTCCTGCTGTAAGCCCGGTAGCTGTAGCTGTTGTTTGAACAGGTGTTGTGTCCCATGTGTATGTATATGATGTAGTACCCCCTGTTGGGGCAACGGTGGCAGTTCCATTAGCTCCGCCAAAACAGCTAACATCTGTTTTTCCTCCACCAATAGCCAGATTAAGGGCCGGTGGCTGAGTGATGCTATATGTTCGTGTAGCCTGACAGCCATTAGAATCAGTAACTGTTACAGTATATGTTCCGGCAATAAGTCCTGTAGCTGTGGCCGTTGATTGTGCTGGCGTTGTATTCCATGAATAGCTATAAGAAGGGCTTCCGCCTGATGCTACAACAGTAGCGGTTCCGTTAGCGCCACCGAAGCATGAAACATCGGTTTTTCCACCACCTGTGGCGGCACTAAGGGCAGCTGTAGGTTGTCCCACTACAATATTACTGATGGTATAAGTACAACCATTACCGTCTGTAATTGTAACGGAATAAGTACCGGCTGTTAGGGATGTTCTGTCTTGTGTTGATGCACCACCTACCCAGTGATAGGTATAGGCTGGTTGCCCTCCTGAAGGAGTAAGGTCAATAGATCCATTATTGCCACCAAAACAGCTTACATTGGTAACAGTATAAGATGATGCACTAAGATTAGATGCTAAACCGTTTACACTAACATTTTTAGTAGTTACACCTGTTGAACTAACTGTAACATTTCCTGACATAATTCCTGATGCCGAAGCAGCCATACGTACATAAATAGTAGTAGTAGCAATAGCACCTCCGGACTGGGTAATGGTTACACTACCACTATATCCTGATCCCGATGTTGTAGATACTTCATAACCTGCCGGGGCAGTAACAACTACATCAGCAGTAAGTCCTGCACCGCCATTTACGTTAAAAGTCTTATCTGCCGAAGCCGTTCCGCTACAGGTACCGAACGGAGTTAATGTAGATAATGATGTAGATACACCTGCCGGCTGCGTTATAACATAGCTGGCTGTTACTTCACAGTTCAGAACATCTTTAACAGTTACCGTATAAGTACCTGCTGAAAGTCCGGTTGCAGTAGCAAAAGCACCACCGGAAGGCGACCATGAATACGTATATCCACCTATACCGCCACTTGCGGTTGCGGTTGCCGTTCCGTTGCCTCCACCAAAAGTAGTTACGTTTGTCTGGCTTTGTCCTATAACAATTGTACTTACATTAAGTACAGCTGAGTTTGAATTTACTGTTCCGCAGCCACCGGTAATTCTGCACCTGTATCGATTGCCGTTAACAGCACTTGTAGCTCCGGTTATATCTAGTATTGTGGTAGCAGTGTTCGAATAAATACCCCCATCTGCTATATCATTAAAGATGTTCCCCCCGTCTGTGCTCACCTGCCATTGATATGCTGTAGCACCTGTAGCAGCAACTGTAAAAGTAGTGTTTGCTCCTGTACATACATTTCGGGTAGGTGGATTTGATGTTACCGCTGCCGCAGTATTAACTGTTAGTGTTGCACCGATAGAATTATCAGTACATGAGCCGTTTATTAACCTTGCCCTGTAGCTATAGCCGTTCATCCCGGCAGTTGCCCCGGTGATTGTAAGGGTAGGAGTGGTTGTACCCGAATAAACCCCTCCGTCATTAATATCGGAATATGAAGCTCCTGTACTTACCTGCCATTTATAGTTAGCTGCGTTTGATGCTGTTACACTAAAGGTTGTGGTAGCTCCGGCACAAATAGAACTTGGTAAGGGATTTACTGTCGGAATAGGTGTTGTTGTAACGGTTCCGCTTAACGAAACAGTTTTATTTGTTGCTCCACTTGAAGACAAGGTAATACTGCCTGAAGGGCTGCCCGTGGCACCCGAAGCAAGGCGTACATATACAGTACCTCCAGCCTGAGGTAGTGTAAGTGTTGAAGTATATGTTCCGCCTGATGTAGTTGAATATTCATATCCGGTTACTGCTGATAGATTAATCGATCCTGTTAAATTACTACCTGTTACCGTAAAACTCTGTGGTGATACAGAAGGTGTTCCTGAACAGGAAGTGAAACCTGTTAATGAGGTCGCAGAAGTAGTAATAGTTGGGCCGGTTAATGGTTGCCATCTCATAGCATCCATCGCTATATAATCTATATTTCCTATAGTGGTTATAGTAAATTCATTAATATTTGTGTTCGAGTTATTTGGACTACCATTACCAAAATTCGTCATATTTATTTCCCTGAAACCATTTGTTGTGCCCGGACCAGTCAAATAACCACTGGATGTTGTAGCTGTAAATACGCTTGATCCATTTAAAAAGCCTTCAATGGTCAATGAACCGGAAACGTTATAGCTATTCCCGGCTGTTTGTAGAAATAGCCATAAACTTTTGAGTGTAAATATGGCATTATTAGAGGTTTTAATTGAAAACTTTTTACCTCCTGTGGGAAAAATAGAGCTACTGTTGTCAATAAATATCTGATCACTAACTGACCCATTCCAGCCAAATCCTAAACCTATATAAGAAGCTTGAATAGTGAAATTAAATCCATTCATTCCTGTAATGGTAAAACTTTGGCCATTATCGGAAAAAGTTGTGACACCATCTAATGTTTCATCTTCAAAAGTCTCAGTGGTTTGCGCCGTGAGGTTGAGAAAGACGAGTAAGAAAAATAATAAGTAAAATTTTTTCATTGGTATTCTGTTTGGTTAAACGTTGTATATTGCGTGTAAATTTTCTTAAATTTTAGAATATATGAGCATATATGTAGAGGAATGTAAATCCATTGTTAGTTCTATTCTTAATGCCCAAACGCAGGAAGATTACATATCCAGCGCAGAGGGACTTTCTGATTTTTATGGCAAACTCGTTACTTCGGATGAGTATCTTACTCAGGATAACGAAGTAGCTGTTAAAGGCGGAGTTGCTTTGTCAGGCCTTCACGCTGCTGCCTGTGTTGACGATTTTTTTCGCACAGTCTCATTTATAAAAGGGGTTCATAAAGCCATTAATAAGCTTATTGATATGTTCCCCGAAAGGACGATTAATATATTGTATGCAGGTACGGGGCCTTATGCCACGCTCATCCTGCCATTGCTGCCTCTGTTTGATAAAGACAGGCTCTCTGTAATCTTTTTAGACATTAACGATCAGTCTGTTGAGTCTGTCCGTAAGCTTATAGAATCTTTTGGGCTAACGGATTATGATCTCGATTTTGCTGTTGCCGATGCTACAACTTATGTTATACCGGAACATTTTCCGGCAGATCTTGTGGTTTCAGAAACAATGCATTATGGCCTAACACTCGAGCCACAAGTGGCAATCGTTAAAAACCTGGCTCCTCAAATGCCTCCTCATGCAATACTTATCCCGCAGGAAATACATATCGATTTTGGCTATTCATTCTTTGCCTACGAGCCTTTTGTTAGCAAATTTGCAGATATTCCAAAGGGCTACAAGAATTTGCAGCCCTATGAATACCGTACTATCGTAGACAGATTATTTACAATAAATAAAGAACTGTTCAGAAATCAGATAAACCATGAATCAAGGTTTGTAAGTGATTTTTATCCTATTCCGGAGAAGTATGATAATCATCCTGATGCCTGTGTTTTTACCGGAGTTACAATTCTTGATGATATCCGTTTAAAAACAGCTGAATCTTTAATTACTAATCCCTACTGTATAATATCTTTATTACATCTGTCCGGCAGTTCACAAATTCAATTAACGTATGACTTTAGTGATATGCCAAAATGGACCTATGCCGTTCAGTAATTAGTTACGAGAAGGAAAAATTCCGTTAACACAAATAATATAATTTAAAGCCAGGTATGGCTGCATTATACTAAAAGGCTGGTTACCTCCTGTAGGTCCTGTAATTACAGTATTAGCAAGATTAACATTAGGTGTTGCTGTTGTATAGCCTAAACCTGCAACAAAATCCCTTCCCTGGGTAACTCCCGGAATACCTAATACAGTATTAGCAGCCGGTGTTCCTGTAGTTGAGTTAGTGCTGCTTACGGATATTTGTCCAGTATGGTTGTGTGCAGGAATCTGTTGCGTATTAAGTGTTACTGTAGGTGTACCACCTACCTGGCCTTGTGTGTATCTGTTTCCTGATGGATCGGCTCCTGCGCCAATAGGTGCTGTGCCTTGCAGATTTGGCAGCGCAAAAGTCTGAATTCCGTCACCACCATACATTGTTCCTAAAATTGAGAATAAAGCAGTATTTTGTGAAATAGACAATGTTTGTCCATTACAAAGCATATAGCCTCTTGGCGCAAAATTTCCTGCAAAAAGTTTAATACATCCCATTAATTCTTCATCCATGATTTTTAGTTTTTTTAGTTAATAATTTGGTTTATCGGATGTTGCTAAATTAGAAAATGCGCCAAAGCCAAAACCGCGTAGTTTTACCTGTTTTTAATTCCTGAAAATGATGTTTCTTAGCATTTTGTAGAATTAATGATGTTTTAGAAACTAAAAAATGAAAAAAACTGCAAATAAATACTTAATAATTATTTTATCTTTGGTATTGTGAATTTTATACTAAAAACCTTACCTTGTCTTAAATAAGTATATTGTTTGCATCCAACTAAAAACTAATTAAATAATTTATATTATGGCACAATCAAAACGAGACACAATTTCATTAGAAGACGCAATCACTTATGCAAGAAGATGGAGAAAAGTTGAAGGTACTTACAATTCTCACCATGAACTTCATGCATTCCTTATCCCTGCTGAGGATTTTGCAGGAATTTTAACTGAAGGCGTAGAAAAAGTAAGAGGGTATCTTGGTGTTGATGACAATGGAGTTGAAAAGCTTATGTTTGTTGGTACTAAATACGATCCTGCTACAGATACTTATGTAGACCTACTACCGGGAACACCTGAGGATTATGGTATTTATGACATGACAAGGCCTTGTCCTAATGCTTGCGATAATAATAGTGTACTGAATCAAGCGTAATAAATGTATTTATTAAAGTTGTTATCTTATGTAGGACATTGCATCCTGCTAATAAACACAATTCTTTATTCTATAGGCTTTTCCCAAAAGGGAAAGGCCTATAAATCTTTTGTTGTATACCTGTTTTGTTTGTTTGTAATGCAAACAGCTACAGAGGTTTATGCAATGCAAAACATGAATAATCATTTTATTGCAACTTATTACCTTTTTATACCGCTCATTTTGTTGAGCCTCTTTTTTTACCGCCTTTTTGTTGATATTGACTCATGGAAGAAATATCTGGTAATGTATGCCACTCCGTTGGCAATTATCGGATTTATAGTTCAGTATTGTTTTTTTCCGGACCTTTATTTTGAATTCAATTCCATAGGCTTGTTAGTAGCGACCTGTCTCCTGATAATTTATGCTGTAATGTACATTTTTGAGCTTATTTCTAAACGATTAGAATTTCAATATGTAATTATTGGGATATTCATTTACTATATCAGTAGTCTGCTGATTTTTGTGTCGGCAACTTCAATCGTGTCATTCAACCAGGAAATGAGTAACTTCATCTGGAATATAAATGCTTTTTTATTTATTGTATATCAATTGTTAATTTTGTGGGAATGGAAACAGAGTTACTATCTAAGGCCAACCAGACGGGATTAATAATCATTACCGGTATCTTCCTGATGTTCTTTATGGGGATGATTTTATTGTTGTTCTTTCATTTTTCGAAGAAAAAAATATTTCAGAAAGAACTCGAAAAAAAGGAACTCGAAAATGAATATCAAAAAGACCTTATCCTTGCAACTCTGGAAGTACAGGAAACTGAAAGAAAAAGGATGGCACAGGACCTGCATGATGATATAAGCTCTAAGCTTAATATAGTATCATTAAACAGTCATCTGCTTACTACGCCAGATCTTACTAAGGAGGAGATGGCTGATATTACGGCTAACATTATAAATATGGTTAGCAAGACATTAAATAATTCCAGAAGGCTAGCACATGATCTTTTGCCACCGGTACTCGATAAATTTGGACTTGATGCAGGTATTGAAGAGCTTTGTTTTGAGCTAAACAGCACAAAATCTATCGAAGTTCATTACAATAATAATGTAACATTTGATGAAAAAGATAAAAACAGGCATCTTCACGTTTTCAGGATAATTCAGGAACTCACTAACAATTCTATAAAACACGGTAAAGCCTCTCTTATATCATTATCCTTTGATAAGGATGAAGATAAAACAATTTGTACTTACTCCGATAATGGGGTGGGATTCGACACCAAAAGTGTAAAAAATAAAAAAACCGGTCTCGGGATGAAAAATATCGAAAGCCGTATTATTTTTCTGGGTGGCTCTATGAACGTGAATTCGGCAGTCAATGGGGGTATTAATGTAATTTTTAATTTTTAGATTATGGAAAACATTAAAATTGCTTTAGCGGATGACGAACTTCTTTTCAGAAAAGGAATCTCTTTCTTGTTGCAGCGAAAAAAAAATATCGATATAATTTTTGAAGCATCAAATGGGGAAGAGCTGGTGTCTTTCCTGAGAGAAAATGCTGCTAATGGAACTAATCCCGATATTATTATTATAGACTTAAAAATGCCGGTTTTAAACGGTGTAGAAGCTACAAAGATAATTCATGAAGAGTTTCCGGACATAAAGATTATCGCACTTACGAGTTATAACACCCGTTCGTTTATTGCTAATATGATCGATGTTGGTGCGGCTTCTTATTTGGTTAAGAATACCTCGCCTCAGGAGCTGATCACTACAATAAACGAGGTTCATGCCAGTGGGTTCTATTATAATGAAGATGTTTTACAGGTAATACATGAATATCTTATATCACCCAAGAAAAAAGTAAAAAGCAGATATCTTGATGAACAGCTTACAAATCGTGAGATAGAGGTTCTGAAACTTATCTGTAAACAACACAGTGGTGCCGAGATTGCAGAAAAGTTATTCCTAAGTACCAGAACGGTAGAGGGGCACAGAAATAACCTTTTGCGCAAAACGGAATGTAAGAACATGATTGGCCTTATTATTTATGCTATTAATAATGAGTATGTAACGCTGGAAAGTTTACTTGAATAAGCTTTTCTTTAGCATATCAGTTTATACCCATAGCCACGGCTGTTGATGATCTGGACATTTTTATCCTTATCGAGTTTTTTACGGAGTTTAGTAATAAAAACATCGAGGCTTCTTCCGTTAAAGAAATCATCATCTCCCCATATTTCTTTAAGTATATGGGATCTTGTAACCATTTCATTTTTTGTGCTGTAAAGATGTTTTAGTACTTCGGCTTCCCTGTATGTGAGTATTTCGGTATCTCCATTATAGGTAAGCGACTGTTTTGCATAATCAAACGTATAGCCGCCAATGTGTGTAAGCCCATCATTTGTTTCATTGTTACTATCAACCCTGTTAAGCAAAGCATGAATCCTGACAATAAGTTCTTCCATGCTGAAAGGTTTTTTCAGATAATCATTGCCACCGTGTTTAAAACCATCTACAACATCCTGTGTTTGCGATTTGGCCGTTAAAAAAATAATAGGCATCCTTTTATCATGCTTTCTTATTTCCTGAGCTACGGTAAAACCGTCTTTTTTAGGCATCATTACATCAAGCACCAACAATTGGGGCTTTTCAGAAGCATAAGCATTGTAAGCTTCTTCGCCGTCTGCGGTTACTATTACCTCAAAATTTCTGGTTTCAAGGCTTTCTTTTATAATAAGTGCCAGTGAAGGTTCATCTTCAGCCAGAACGATCTTTATTTTCTCAGACATACAGAACAGTTATTTTAAAAACGGTATGCTTATCATCATCCTCAAGGGTAAGTTTTCCGTTGTGTTTTTCGATTATGCTTTTAGAGTAATACAGGCCAATGCCATATCCCTTTACATCGTGCCTGTTTTGTGTAGATATCCTGTAAAATTTATCAAAAATCTTAGTTCGCTGACTTTTTTCAATTGGTTTACCATCGTCTGCTATGGTTACTATCGCATGTTTATGTTCAGGAGTTACCTTAACAGTTATCGTATCGCCTCCATATTTTATGGCATTCTCAACAATATTATTAATTACATTTTCAAAATGAAACGCATCTATACTTGCCAGAAGGATATTGCTGTCAGTTGTGAATGAAATTTCCTTTTGAGTATTTAAAA
>QFQM01000057.1 GCA_003243255.1 Flavobacterium psychrophilum
AGAAACAACAGTATTATTCTTATTGGTTTCTGATGAATTATGAGTTTCCGTTACAGTAGGAGAACTTGAGGTTCCTTCTGTTTGTGTACTGATAATATTATGTGTGCCTTCTAAATTAGAAAGTACAAAAGCTGCTGCCGTAATGCCAACAACGGTACAACTGATAATATACAGCCAGAAGAATGGGAAAAATTTCTTTTTCTTTTTCTGTTGTTTGTCAAGGTCGGCACTAAGAGCACCCCACATAGCATCGTTGGGCTGCCTGTCGAGGCTGTCCAGTTTTTCACGAATTGCTTTTCCTATGTCTTTTTTAGCTTCCATGGCTTTGGGTATGCTCAGCATTTTTCAGTGCTGTAATTTTTTCTTTTAATATGGCTTTTGCCCTGTGCAGGTTCGATTTCGATGTGCTTTCGGATATCGACAGCATTACAGCAATTTCTTTGTGCGGATAATCATCCAGTTCATACAGGCAGAATACAAGCCGGTACTGATCGGGCAGTTGCTGTACCATTTCCAGTATCATATCTGCCGGAATATTCATTTCTTCTTCGCCCACATCGGTGTCGCCTGTAAAGTTATCCTTTATGGGGGTCAGTTGTTTTGTTTTTTTAAATCCGTTTATGGCTTTGTTAATGGTAATCCTTTTCATCCAGCCTTCAAAAGAACCTGTGCCTTTAAATTTATCGATGGTAGTAAATATTTCGATAAACGCATTGTGCAGGTTGTCTTCGGCTTCAGCTTCGTTAGGGCAATACTTAAGACACAGAGAGAAAAGTACCCCCTTGTAAAGGTGGTACAATTCTTCCTGCGAACCGCGGTTGTAGTTGCGGCATCCTTTTATGATTTGCTCTAAGTTCAAGAATGAGGTTTAAAGTGTTAAAGCTAAGTATTTAAGCGTTAATTCTGGAAAAAATAATCAATGAAGCAGAAGGGCTGCCCCTGTATTGTTATTGTCTGGTCTTGCGGATAGCCTTCCTGGCCAAAGCCATTGTAGAATAAAGTTTCAGAATGATAGACAGAGTTTCCTCCAATTGAAAAGTCCTGTAAATGATAGTTGGTAGACAATGCACAGGCTTCAAGTTTAAGTGCCTTAAGGACTTCGTTGTTTATTTGCACTGTTGATCTCTCAAGATTAGCAGGCATGCTATTAGGGTAGTATGAGAATGTTCCCATTTGTTCCAGGGCTCCGGTAACTCCCTGTGCTATTAACGCAACAGGCTTAGTGTTACCACCGAATTGAAGCGAAGTAGCGCTGGTGATAACATCACCCATAACTTCGGTATGTGCTGCGATATAACCATCTTCATTATAGGTAAAAAGGCCAATGTTGCCAAAAGCTCCGGGCGAAACCAGTTGATCTACTGAAACAGTGTTGTCTTCATAAGTATATAAATATGTTCCTTCAGAGCTGATGTAGTAAATAAGTCTGCCTTGTGTATCATATTCTTCGACAGTTGAAGCTATGGTTACACCACTGGGGTCTTTTTTATCTATGTTATAATTGCTGGTGTTGTAAGTGTGTACATTACGCCACATAAAATTACCACTGGCATCATAGGTGCTGTCGGCAACAATATGCATATTGCTGTCATAGTATTTTACATTACGGGTCTCAAAATTTTCCACTGTTGGAAAATAAGTAATCGTCTTGTTAAGTGTCATCGGTGATTCATTCGGATTGGTGTCTTCCGTATCATTGTCAGAACAAGAACCCAAAGCTAAAGCGGTAGCGAATACCACTAGGAAATGTTTTTTCATAATAATTACTTTTTTAGATTTACCCTTTAGTAATTGAAAATGAAAAAGGTTGCGTGTGGGTGAAAAATATTTTTATTAATTTATTTTCAGAGGTTTTACATCCATTACTTTACACCATTCTTTTACAGACAGAGGTTTCCATTCTTTATCAGTAAAAACACTATACATATATTTAAACTGTTTTTCATTTAGGAAAATAATGGAGCCTTCATTGCCTCCATGAATAAGGTAGACGCGGTCTTCTTTTTTTTGAAGAGTCAATTCAGTATTTATTATATCGGCAAATGTCTGGGCAGCTTCACCCCATCCGGTCTCCTTAAAGTTTTTAAAGATGGTATAGTTATTTCCGTTAATTGTTATTGAATGGTTCAGCGAGTTAGTTTTGGTGTCCCACTCTTCAGTATGATTTGTAACAGTCATCTTAAGTCCTATCTTATCAAAGGCAGGTTGAAGTTCAGTCAGCATAGATGTAAAACCACCAGCTTCAAATAACGTTTCACCATCACACATGTATAGCCTGTAATCTTTTGGTATGCCGGTCTCATTATCCCAGATGGTGACTGGTGATGCACCAGGATCAAAATCTTTTGTAATAGTGTCTTTAAGCGCCTGAACATCTTTTGGATTTACATATTTAAAATAGCCCAGTTCATCGAGTTTCGCTGCAAACTCTTTTCCGCTAACCGATGAAGCAGGAATTACTGCTGTTGCTTGTTTTTCCTGAGTAGTCTTGTCTGAACATGAAAGTGTGCTCAATGCAGTTATTAATGCAAAAGCTAATAGAATATTTGCCTTCATATTTACTTCCCAAACATTTTATTCAATACCCCAAATACACCTCTTATAAATGTAGCACTTGTAACAGTCTTGATGATCTGTTTTTCAATAGTGCCTCCCATAGTAGAAGTTGATTGTTTTGGAACTGCCTTAGCGGCTTTTTCCTCTGCTTTCTGTTGTTCTGCCTGTGCCTCTTGTTGCAATGCGGCTTCCATCTTACGGGTCAGGATTTCGCAGGCACTTTCGCGGTCTATGACTTCACTATATTTTTTAACCAGCTTTGAGGAAGCATTCAGTTGCGAGATTTCATCAGCGGTTAAAATATCCATACGGCTCATCGGTGCGCGTAGCATGGTTGCGGCAAGTGGGGTAGGATTTCCTTTTTCGCTCAATGCAGTAACAAGGGCTTCACCGGTTCCCAGTTGGGTAATTATCTCATCCGTATTGTAAAAGTCTGATAGCGGATAGTTCTCAGCAGTAAGTTTGATGGCTTTGCGATCGGTAGCGGTAAAGGCACGAAGCGCATGCTGAATTTTAAGCCCCAGCTGGCTCAGTACACCGTTAGGTACATCAGTTGGGTTTTGGGTTACAAAGAAGATACCCACACCTTTAGAACGTATCAGTTTTACGATGGTCTCGATTTGATCCAGCAATGTTTTAGTCGCCTCATCAAAAATAAGGTGGGCTTCGTCAATGAATATTACCAGCTCCGGCTGGTCAGCATCGCCTTTTTCGGGCATCGTGTTGTAGATTTCCGCTAAAAGCGAAAGCATGAATGTGGAGAACAGCTTAGGTTTATCCTGAATATCCGTAAGGCGGATAATGTTTACATAACCACGACCCTGATCATCTATGCGCATCAGGTCATGAATATCAAATGACAGTTCACCAAAGAACAAATCGGCGTCCTGTTGTTCCAGCTCAATTATTTTGCGAAGTATAGCTCCCGATGTAGACGTCGAGATCATTCCGTATTCTTTTTCGATTTCGGCTTTGCCTTCATCGGTAATGTATTGCAGTACTTTTTTGATGTCTTTCAGGTCAAGCAATGGCATGTTATTGTCGTCACAGTACTTGAAGATCACATTTACAACACCTGTCTGGGTGTCATTCAATCCTAACACACGTGAAAACAATACCGGCCCAAATTCCGAAACAGTAGAGCGCAATCTAACCCCATCCTGATGTGATAACGACATCAGCTCTACAGGAAAAGCTTTTGCCTCATAGGGTAGTCCTATTTTTGTGTGTCTTTCAGTAATAAATGGCTGAACTTCGGCTGCTTTGGCAATACCGCTCAAATCGCCTTTTATATCCATCATCAGTACAGGAACGCCATTTTCAGAAAGCTGCTCTGCCAGTACTTGCAGAGTCTTTGTTTTACCGGTACCTGTAGCTCCGGCAATCAGCCCGTGGCGGTTCATGGTTTTAAGCGGGATCTTCACGAATGCACCCTGAACAGGAGTTTCGTTAAGCATTGCGGTGCCAAGGGTTATTGATGAGCCTTTAGGCTGGTAACCTGAAGTAATGGATTCTAAAAAGCGGGCTGTATCTGCCATTGTAGTGTTGGTTTATTTAAGATTCTAAGTTCGGGATAATTTTTTAATGCGACTTTATTTTGAAGTAAAATTTAAAAACTGATTTCCACTTCGTTCTGCATTTTCTGAAGGTAAAATTCAATCTTCTGGTGCCCACGGTTAAAAAATAATTTCCTGTCGCGTGTGCCGGACTGGTTCAGTGATTTCGAACTGCGAACCTGATGCTTAAAAAAGTCAAGTGCATTCTGGCAGGTCGTTTTATCTGCAGTAATGAAATAGCCTAACATAGTATAAGGAACAAACAAAGATTGCTGCTGTTTAGCAGAAAGCAAAACATTGTTGTTTAAAATAAGGAGTTCATTGTAGTAGAGGTTAAAGCCTGTATCGGTTTTACTGCAACGCTCCTCAGCAGTAGTAAGTATCTTTTTCAGGTCTTCACATAAGGCAATGGCGTTGGGCAGGGAGAGCAGCCCCGACTGAAAGAAATAATATACCTGTTGCAGTGTACTGTTTATGGTAGTGTCGTTCCACACCTCGTTTACTTCCACTTTGTCGTAAACGGCTTTAAGTCCTGAACTGTATTCAAGCAACGAACTGTTTATGGAAAAATTCTCAAAGCTGTCCTGGTTTTGCGTACCCGATAACAGGTTCAACCATACGTATAATTTGAATTTGGATAGCAGTGTTCCGCCTATGGTATAAAACAAGGGAATGTCCTTCGCAGAATAGTACATAACCGTGTCAGGCATATGAAGGTAGTCTTTTAGTTTCTCGGACGACTCTTTAAAATAGTTTTCCATGTCCTGCATGGAGCGTATTTCACTTGTCTTTTGCACTATTACATTTTCCTCACCGGTAAAAAGTGAGTCCATGGATAGTAAATAATGCCTGCATAGCGTAATGGTTTCTTCAATAGAAAACTTGCTCTTTTGAGATACCCGTCTGTGTGAAGCATCATAACTGATGTTAAGTATTGCAGCAATCTCATCGATTAATGAAAACGATTTTTCCAGCTTCTGCCGTATGGCTTTTAGCAATTTATCCTGATTATCCATGTTTGCGATTTTCACAAATATAATATTTAATATAATTCATTTTCACAACTTTAATTGTTTTAATCACAATAAGTTTGATTTGAAATTTTAATCAATCACTTATGAAGACAAATCTAATCGTATTGCTAATGCTGTTCCTCCAGAGTTCCTTAGTAATTGCTCAGGACACTATAGCTGAGAGAAAACTAAGTATCCCCATCGGGATATTTACATCAGATAATAGAGATATTTATGGTTTATCGGTAGGTATAGGCTCCGATTTATATATGGACTCAGAAACTGTTGGAGTACGTTCTAATGGTATTCGTATAGAGCCTCTTTCATCGTCGCTGCTTATTGCCACACTTTTTTTCGGGCCGGATCAGGTCATTTATCCTAAAAAATCTGAAGAATTTGAAGCTTTCGCCAAAAAAGTGCCTAACGAGATTATTAATGGTATTAATCTGTCATGCGGTACAAATGCTTTTGCCAATGTAAACGGGATAACTGTTTCGGCATTGTTGCAATCATTTAAAGATACAAATGGTATTTCGATAACGGGACTTGGCAGTAGTTCGTTTCGTAATAATGGTATTCAGATTGCCGGAGCAGGGACTTATGCTACTTATAGCAACGGTCTAATCGTGAGTCTTATGAATACCGAGATTAATACCGGTACAGGTATACAGATAGGAGCTTTTAACCACTATGTGAATTTTACAGGACTTCAATTAGGCATGTGTAATGATATAAACTCTCAGGCGCAAAAATTTACAGGCTTACAAATAGGAATCTATAACAGAACCAAGAAACTAAGAGGGATACAATTAGGGCTTATTAATGTAAATGAAAAGAGAACCCTGCCATTTATTAACTGGAATTTTAAAAATTAAGATCATGAAAAACATACCGCTTTTATTGATTGGATTCCGCTTTTTGCTGGCTCCAATAATGATTCTGCTTACTTATATGTATCATGATGCTGTCAGGAGTGTATTGGTGATTTTACTGTTGCTGGGTATACTGTCTGATGTTTTCGATGGAATCATTGCACGTAAAACAGGTGTTTCTTCTGAAAAACTGAGAAGAATGGACAGCCAGACAGATTTAATCTTTTGGGTCAGTGCCGGATGGTGTGCCTGGCTGCTCAATCCTGAAATTGTAATCCATAATAAATACGCCATCATCATGATCTTTGTTATGGAAGGCCTTACCTATCTGTTCAGTATACTGAAGTTTGGGAAGGAAACCTGTACCCATGCCTTTCTTTCAAAATTATGGGGTATAACTTTGTTTATGGCATTTGTGTCCATTATAGGTTTTGGTCAGGCAGGCTGGGCATTTGTCCTGGCAATCGTTTTTGCCTTTATTTCCCATATAGATGTTTACCTCATAATCCTGTTCCTGCCGAAATGGACGCACGATGTTCCCAGCTGCTACCACGCCTGGCTTATCAGAAAAGGGAAAAGCTTTAAAAAGAACAGTCTTTTTAACGGATAGCCGTATGCTTACGGTTATAGGCAGGCTTTGGCAGCATTCCGTTTTTTATTTTGATGCCTGTTATTTTGCAGCGAGGGTCTTTTATTGGGTTAGTCATAAAACCTGATTACTTTTTTAGGGTCTTAAGATAGTCCTGAACAAGCTTCAGGCCTTCTTTGTCAACTATGGTTGTTCCCAGCTTAGGCATATCCCTAACGGTCATTCGGTGCTCTATATTCCATTTGTTGAAGAAAATACCTGTGTTTTCGAATTCATTTTCATATCGCAAATCGAGGCTGTAAGCACCGGCAAAGCCGTTAGGGTTATGACAATGGGCACAGTTTATTTCAAAATATGCCCTGGCACGTTTTTCTATAGTGAGGCTGCCATCTTTATACGATGGCAGCTTTGTTGTTTTTTCATGCCCTTTTAACGAAAGCAATCCTTTATTGCTCAGTAGTTGTAATTGGGGAGTCGCTTTTCCCTGAATGAAAACATCCACATTGAGATTACGGAGTTTTGGACCTATGGGTGTTATTTCGTTATTACTTCTGTGGCAGTCATAACAATCATATACGGTAGGGATCTTATAGTTTATCTGTTTTCTTTCACCGTCCGGTAGGGTAACAGTTACCGGGACTTTGTCGCCATCGTTTACTAAAAAAGCGTTAGTCTGGTTATTATTCCATTTATAAGTAGCAACATTCCATAAACCGTTATGCTTTTTTAATATTCGTGTTTCAATAATTTTTTTCTTCCCCTCTGTTTGTTTTGCGGTATAATAAAAAGTCTTGGCAAGTATTGCTCCGTCTGGAAAATCAGGAAGGCCGTCACCTTTTGACTTCATTGAAGTTCCAGCAGGCAGCTTTAGCAACCGTTGTTTCTCTGCATAGTCTGTAAACAAGGTAGAGGAGAGTTGAAGTGCCTGAACGCTGTCAGTAGGAACTAAATCTGACATGTTTCCTTTGAATAATCGGAAGGATGACAGTGAATCAGGGAACTTTATATTGTTTTTTGAAAAGGCTTCTTTTCCGTTATTAGATGAACACGCTATTAAAATAAAATAAATTAGGAGGGATGTTATTTCTGATTTCATTGCTTTGGTGCTGCGATTTTAGCCAGTAGTTGACGGTCAATGTAAAATGTGCCAAAAGGTATAAAACAGGCAAGTAATACTTTCCATATTGTTTCTTTGAATTTCCATTGCTGCTCTACACCAACGCTCAGCGCGTTGAAAATGAAGAGCAGGAAAAGTCCCCCATGTATAGGTCCCATTGCTTTTACAAGTGATGGATCGTGTGAAAAATATTTAAGGGGTACAGCAATAAATACAAGTACTAATAGTGACAGGCCTTCTAAAAATCCCAGTATCCTGAGACGGCCAACATTGGTTTTAAATAAATGTGTCATGGTTAAAAATGTCTTAGATAAGGGCGTTGCGCAAGAGGAGAGAAAGGCCAGGGAATAGCTATCAGGATGATGAATAGTCCAATAGTGAAGAATGTCATCATAATTTTAAATTTATTGCTGTCTGATGCTGCTCTTTTGGCTTTCGCTGATCCTATTGTAATAAAAACAACTGCGGTAAGCATCAGTGATAGATGAACCAACCCAAAGAAAACGGGATCACTCCAGCCTTTTTTTATTTCAGAAACCATTGCTTTGGCAACCGGACTTTGGGTATACAGTATAATTCCCAAAAGCAACTGGATGTGCGCAATAGTTGCTGTCCAGTGGCGCAATGAATTGTCGTTTTTAGAGAAGGGCAATAATTTTCTGTGTCCCTGCCATGACTTGTAGATTGAAAAAAGCAAGGAGATAAGAACCGCCCACCTGAACAGGGAATGGGCGACTAAAAGTGATTGATGCATAACTGTGATTTTTTGATTGATGATGCAAAGATATATTAAAAACATACTAACTGGTATGTTTTTGTAGAAAAAAAATTATATCAGTGTTTTAAGGTAAATTTTAAGCTGTTCCAAATGGCCTTTGTAAATTTCTTTCCCATAGATTTTACCAAGGTTTCTGATGCCTCCATAACCTGCCATAATGAAGTAGGCAACCTGCTTGCTGTTAGTGTCTTTTTTTATTTTTCCTGAAGTTTTGCCTTTTTCCAGGCAGGTAGATATGGCTTCGTGCCATTGGTTGTTAAGCTTCATTAAAGACGATTGAAAAGCTTCATTGTGGGAAGCCATTTCTTCAACCAGATTAACGGCCGGGCAACCATATTTCACAATGAAAAAAGGGTTTTCCATGAGTAGTGAATGCATCATGGCATAAATCTCGTTAACAGGGTCGTCGCTATCAGAAAGCGGACCTATCAATGCTCCCTGCATGCCGGGAACCATAACTTCATTTATCATGGCAAGACCCATTTCGTCCTTGTTCTTAAAATGATAAAAGAAAGCACCCTTGGTAACCTGTGTGGTAGCAATAATCTCGTCTACGCTGGTAGTGCGGTAGCCGTTCTGGTATACAAGCCCGAAGGCTTTTTGCAGTATGTTGAGTCGGGTAGCGGCAGCTTTGGCGGACATTATAATTTTGATTAGGCTGCAAAGATGCAACTTTTTTGGAAATACGGTAAAAGTAAAAAACCCTGTCACTTTTCAGTAACAGGGTTTTTATAATTAACCTTTTATAAGGATGATTAAGACTCCTGAGGAGCTTCACCATTATTTTCATTTTGCGGAGCATCATTCCTGCGCTCTTCTCTAGGGCCACGGTCACGAGAGTTTCTGTCATCTCTTGATCCACGGTTATCCCTGTTTCCACCGCCACGGTTGTCACGGTTGTTGTCACGAGGGCCACGGTCTTCGCGTTTAGGAGCGTTCTCATCCCTTGGAGGGCGAGGTAGCAATGCTTTTCTTGAAACTTTTTCTTTTCTTGTTTTAGGATCGATACCAATGTATTTTACATCAAATACGTCTCCCATGTTCACAACGTCAGTTACGTTTTCAGTACGTTCCCATGCAAGCTCAGATACGTGAAGCAGCACTTCATTACCCGGAGCATCCATGTACTCTACTACTGCACCAAAGTCAAGCATTTTTATAACTTTTACGCTATATGTTTCGCCAACTTGTGGTTTGAAGATGATAGAGTCAATTTTACGTAGTACCATATCGATTCCTTCAGGGCTTGTACCAAGGATCTCAACTTCTCCCTGCTCATTAACCTCATTGATAACGATAGTTGTGCCTGAAGCTTTCTGAAGTTCCTGAATAACTTTTCCACCAGGTCCGATAAGTGCACCAATGTATGCACCAGGGATAGTAACAGTAACGATTTTTGGAGCGTGACGCTTAACAGTTTCTCTTGGAGTATCGATAACTTCGGTCAGTTTACCAAGGATATGAAGACGTCCGTCGCGAGCCTGGTTAAGGGCTTGTTCCATGATCTCATAGTTAAGGCCGTCAATTTTGATGTCCATCTGACAAGCAGTGATACCATCAGCCGTACCTGTAACTTTAAAGTCCATATCTCCTAAGTGATCCTCATCACCAAGAATGTCAGAAAGTACAGCCCAACGTCCTGTAGCATCGTCAGAGATAAGTCCCATAGCGATACCGGAAACCGGTTTTTTCATTTTTACACCCGCATCAAGAAGTGCAAGCGTACCTGCACATACAGTAGCCATTGAAGATGAACCGTTAGATTCAAGTACTTCAGATACTACACGCACAGTATATGGGTTCTCGTCAGAGATCATATTTTTAAGTGCACGTTGTGCAAGGTTACCGTGTCCAACCTCTCTTCTTGAAGTTCCTCTTAGTGGTTTAGCCTCACCTGTAGAGAAAGGAGGGAAGTTGTAGTGAAGGTAGAAACGCTCTTCACCTTGTTCAGACGGTAAGTCGATGATGTTAGCCTCACGGGAAGTACCAAGCGTTACAGTAGCAAGCGCCTGAGTTTCACCTCTTGTGAAGATTGATGATCCGTGAGCAGATGGAAGGTAATCAACCTCACACCATATTGGACGGATCTCAGTTGTTTTCCTTCCGTCAAGACGGATACCAAGATCAAGGATAACGTTTCTTACAGCCTCTTTTTGAGATTTGTAAAGGTATTTAGAGATAAGCTCTGCTTTTTCAAGAAGTTCTTCTTCTGTAAAGGCAGCTTTTACTTCTTCTTTTACTTCAGCAAATTTCTCAGAACGCTCATGCTTAGCAGAACTTTCTTTAGCGATGTTGAAGAATTTGTCATAAGCAAGTTCGTAAACTTTAGCTTTTACTTCATCATCATTTGCCTCAGGCTCATACGTCCTGAATTCTTTCCCGATAGCAGCTCTTAGTTTTTCCTGAGCAGCAACCTGAAGTTTAATAGCTTCGTGAGCAAATTTAATTGCCTCAACCATTTCAGCTTCAGAGATCTCTTTCATCTCACCTTCAACCATCGCGATAGTGTCAGCAGATGCACCGATGATCATATCAATGTCAGATTCAGCAAGCTGTGCTTTGCTTGGGTTGATGATAAGCTGTCCGTTTACACGTCCTACACGTACCTCAGAGATAAGTGTGTAGAAAGGAACGTCAGACACTGCAAGTGCAGCAGAAGCCGCAAGACCTGCAAGTGCATCAGGCATTACTTCTTCATCGTGAGACATAAGCTGGATCATTACCTGCGTTTCAGCGTGGTAGTCATCCGGGAAAAGCGGACGTAATACACGGTCAACCAATCTCATGGTTAAAACCTCTGCGTCGCTTGGCCTTGCTTCACGTTTGAAGAATCCGCCAGGGAAACGCCCTGCAGCGGCAAATTTTTCACGGTAATCTACCGTTAGGGGTAAAAAGTCGATACCCGGAGCAGCAGTTCTTGCTGATACTACAGTAGCAAGCAACATAGAGTTGCCCATCTGTACCACAACAGATCCGTCTGCCTGTTTCGCTAATTTACCTGTTTCGATCGAGATGCTTCGTCCATCTCCCAGATCGATGATTTCTTTAATTACGTTAGGAATCATAAATTAATTCGTTTGATTAAACAATGGGTTGTTTAGTGTGTTGTTGTCGTGTAGTTGTTTAGTACCCAATGAAAAACCAAAACTTTTTCTGCATTATGTAAAAATAAAAAGAGGCGCGCGGGCACCTCTTCTCATTTCGATTATTTTCTGATGTTTAGTTCTTTGATAATCTCACGGTATCTGTTAATCTCTTTTTTCTTCAGGTAATCAAGAAGACTTCTTCTTTTACCTACCAGTTTTACAAGAGAACGCTCAGTGTTGTAATCATGACGATTTTTCTTAAGGTGCTCAGTAAGGTGGTTGATCCTGAATGTAAAAAGGGCAATCTGACCTTCAGCTGAACCGGTGTTAGTTGCAGCTTTACCGTGTTTTGCGAAAATTTCCGCTTTAACTTCTTTAGTTAAGTACATGCTAATATTATTTAAATGATTATTATGTATGTTAGGTATATCCTAACGGCTGCAAAGGTAATCAATATTTTTTTACGTGCAAGCCTTTTTCTAAGTTGCTGAGTTGCTTAGGTTCTGAGCTGCTGAGGACTTGGTCTAAGGACCTAAGGGCCTAAGTTGCTAAGTACCATTAAAAAAGTTTCGCCACTTCTTCATTTACAAACTCAAGGAAACGCTCATCTCTTTCGGTAAACGGATCGAGTACATGAGAGTCGATGTCAATCTGGCCTATGTTTTTTCCGTTAACGAATAACGGTACTACTATTTCCGATTTTACGGTTAGCGAACAGGCAATGTAATTATCCTGTGCTTTTACGTCCGGCACCACAAAATTCTGGTTAGATACTGCCACCTGTCCGCAGATTCCTTTCCCAAAAGGGATAACAGTATGGTCGGTAGCTTCCCCTGCATATGGTCCCAGCAGAAGCTCAGGCTTATCGCCATTGGCAAAATAAAAGCCAACCCAGTCGTAGTAATCAATGTTGTCTCGCAAAAGATGACAAAGCTGCAATAGCTTCTCTTCTCTTATTGCATTATCGTGGTGAAGTATGTCGGTAACTTTTGGTCTTAATTCTTCAAATGTCATGATGTAATTTATTTTTATGCAAAATTATGACAAACTCTATTCCACTTATGTTTTTACCGGTGGAAAATATAAAATTCCCACATTTTGCATTTTATTGGCTGTCAGCCTGTCTGCATTTAGTAGAAAATATATACATTTGTCACGATATGAAATTTAATAAGCACATAGGTATCCTTTTAGCGTTCCTGATATTGGCATCCAATATGGGGTTCGCGATCAATGTGCATTATTGTCATAACGAAGTTTCATCGGTTTCATTAGCCTATAAAATTGATGAGCTATGTAATGATCATCATAAACAGGAAACCAAAAGCTGTTGCGCAAAACCGTCTGAGAGTCATAAAAAGTGCTGCAAGAACGATCTTGTAAAACTTCAGGATGACAAAGCGGACAATATTATCGTTAAGTCGCTTCAGTTAGATCTTAGCGCGTTTTATGCAGTAGAGGAGTGGAAACCTGCTCAGTTTGAGGTATATACTCCGGTAACTACACAGGAGTCACCTTCATTTTATTGCGAGGCGCATGCTCCGCCCTTATTCAAATTATACTGCCAGTACATTTTCTACGCCTGAGTTATACATTATAATTATTTCCCTATGCAGGGAACACAATGATTATTAATGATATAACTTTTTTTATGCGCAAAATATTATTATTGCTGTTGCTGTGTGTTTCATTCGCACAGGCGCAGGAAACCTTAAGTGGTAAAGTGCTCGATGAGCAAAACCTGCCGCTTCCCGGTGCCGGTATCAACTGGCTGAATACTACTATATCCTCTTCAACGTTAGAAGACGGTACATTTACAATCCCATATTCTCCGGAATACAAAAAACTTGTTATTAGCTATCTGGGATATCCTACCGATACACTGGATGTAGCTTCTGCAACATATATTACCCATAAGATGAAACCTGTAAAAGGCAATGATCTTAATGAAGTTGTGGTAGATAAGACCCGCAAAAGCCTTGAGCGTAGCCAGACAAAAGCAACAAATGTGGTGACTATGGGAAGCAAGGAATTGCTTAAAGCGGCCTGCTGTAACATTGCGGAAGCTTTTGAAACCAATCCGTCGATTGATGTTAGCTTTTCAGATGCACTTACAGGTACACGACAGATAAAAATGTTGGGACTTACCAGTCCATACCTTCTTATTGCCGAAGAGAATATTCCAGCGGTACGTGGTGCATCTCAGGTTTACGGCCTTTCTTTTGTTCCGGGAACATGGGTTGAAAGCATTCAGATCACCAAGGGTGCAGGGCCTGTTATCAATGGTTACGAAAGCATTTCGGGGCAGATAAACTACGAATTGCTTAAGCCGGTAAATGATATTCCTTTCTTTTTAAATGCTTATGGCTCAACCGACAGCCGTTTTGAGCTGAATACCCATTTCAACAAAAAGTTCTCTGACAAATGGAGCAGCAGCCTTTTTGTTCATGGTAATGCAAGGGTGAGCAAAAATGATATGAACGATGATGGTTTCCTGGATAATCCTCTGGGTAAACAAATTAACATCATGAACCGTTGGCAGTATACCGATGCCGAAAAAGGATGGGTAGGTTTTATCAACGCACGTTATATGCGTGATGAAAAGCAAACCGGAGAACTTGATTTTGATCCGGATACCGATAAGTTCAGTACCCATCACTGGGGGTCAGAAATCAATACTGATAAGGTAGACCTTTCAGGAAAGCTGGGGTATGTATTCCCGGATATGCCTTACCAGAGTATCGGGTTACAGTCGGCTTTCAACTGGCATAAGCAGGAATCGTATTTCGGATTGAGAACCTATGATATCGATCAGAAGAGTTTTTATTCAAACCTGATTTTCAATTCAATTATAACCAATACACTGAACAAGTTTGCTACAGGTCTTAACTTTACTTATGATAAGTATGGGGAATTTGTAAATACGACAGATTACAGCAGGATAGATAACTCAGTAGGTGCGTTCTTTGAATATACCTACGATAATGCTAATGATTTTACAATTGTTTTAGGTGGGCGTTTTGACGTACACAACCGTCTTGGGGCTTTTGTTACGCCAAGAATGCACCTTCGTTACAACCCTTGGGAAAAGGGTACGTTCAGGGCTTCAGCAGGTAGGGGTAAAAGAGCTGCTAATATCTTTGCTGAGAACCAGTCATTGTTTGGCAGTTCGCGTTCACTAAATATTATCAATGGCGGAGGAAAAGTTTACGGACTTGACCCTGAAATTGCGTGGAACTATGGTGTGAGCTTTGTGCAGGGCTTTACGTTATTTGGTAAAAACACTGAGTTTGTTGTTGATTTTTACAGGACTGATTTTCAAAACCAGGCGGTTGTTGACCTTTTTGCGTCTCCACAGCAGGCATTGTTTTATAATCTTGATGGGAAATCATACGCTAACAGTCTTCAGCTGGAGCTTAATTATGAGATTACGCACCATTTCAATGTTCGTACTGCTTATAAGTATTACGACATACAGACACAATATACTACAGGAATGCAGGAGAGGCCCCTTCAGGCTAAACACCGCTTCTTTACTAATTTAGCTTATGAAACACACATTGTAGATGGTGGTAAGCAATGGAAGTTCGATTTTACCTATAACTGGATGGGCAAACAACGTTTGCCATATACAGGCAGCAATCCTGTTAACGAACAGATGGGCAATTATTCACCTTCTTTCTCGTTAATGAATGCACAGATAACAAGAACATTTTCAAGTGTTTTTGAAGCTTATGTTGGTGCAGAGAATCTTGGGAATTATCAGCAAAAGAAAGCCATTTTAGGTACAGATGATCCGTTTGGCCCATATTTTGACAGTTCAATCATCTATGCGCCTATATTTGGTCAGATGTATTATGCGGGAATACGATTTAAAATAAAATAATAACCAAACAATTAAAATAGAAATGAAAAAACTAATTATGATCATGCTTGTAACACTGATAGGTTTATCAGTTCAGGCACAGGAGAAAAAACAGGAAAAGAAAAAGAATGCTACCTATGAGATTGCCGTAAACGGTAATTGTGGTATCTGCAAAAAAAGAATAGAAGCTGCTGCTTACAGTGTAAAGGGAGTAAAGTCGGCACAATGGCATCAGGATCATCACGATATGCACCTTATCATTGATGAGAACAAATGCAGTATTGATGATGTGCATGCTGCAGTAGCAAAAGCTGGTCATGATACTGATAAGGTAAAGGCCAAAGATGAAGACTATGACAGGCTTCACGGCTGTTGCCAGTATGAAAGGCTATAATCTTTAAATGAAAAACCCCAACGTAAGTTGGGGTTTCTTTTTATTAGCTGTTAGGGTCTATTGTTTTAATTTCAGAGATCAGTTTGCCATCGGCACTAAAACCTTCAATCAGCACTTTTAGTGGTTTAGAAGATATTTTAGGGATAGAAATATTGAACTCCCCTTTTTCATTGGTCATTATCGTTGGTTGCCAGTCAATAATACCGAAATTTTCAAAGCCTTTGTCGTCAACACTGTTATAAGTTACGTTCTGAAAAGCTTTAGGTTTTTCAAATGCATTTTTAACGATTATACTGGGTGTTGTATTTTTATTAAGGCCTGGTTTAGGGCCTTTTTTAAGATATATTCTTATCACACCCTGGTAGTTACGTACTGAAGGTACTATAGCAGTAGAGCTCATGTAAATTTCATCAACATCTCCCAAAAGAATGACAGACAATATTGAATAATCTAATTGTTGTACGTTGTCTATATAAATTATAGGGCCGGCCTGAGCAGCATTTATACTGTTAACTGTTCTTGTGTATATAGTTAGCTGACCGGTTGAAGGGTTCTCATTGATATAAAAGCCCCCAAAGGTTTTAATGAATTGTAAAAGATTCTGATAAGCATTGGCTTTTTGGTCGGTTATTTTATAACCGCGCAAGTCAGAATGCCCGGCAGTATTAGCATATTTAAGGGCACTACCTTCTATTTTTACTTCTTCGAGCTCTTCTGAAACAGCATCACTAAAAATATTTGGACTGTTTACTGCATCCATGTTAGCTTGCGGTGCATAAAAATGTGGTTCCGGTTTGTAGGGTTTGTTAAATTTACTTCTTCCGTTAAGAACTTGTGGGACAAGGCTGATTTCTCGTGGCTTGGCTCCTCGCTTAATCAGGGTAAAATTTACATAAGAAGAATCGTCAATAATAAGGTTTTTAAATTCAAATTCCCTATTATCCCTAACTTCTGTATTTTCATCTATTCCGGATGTAAGTGAATATAGCCTTATTCTACTTCCTTTACTATCTATATTTGCAGGAATTGTTCCTTTAAGAGTTAATCCCAAATCGAAAGTATAGTTGTTTTTTGGAGGGTTTTGCTTAATGTTTACCCACTGATATTTGCTTTTTTGGTTTATTAAGAATAGATCAAGTTCGTAAAGTTTATTTTTTGACAATGTGGTAAAATAATGTCTTCCTGATGCTTTATGCTGATCCTGAATATAGGGTAAGAGAAGGAATGAACTATATATGTCGTTAGTGTCATCAAAACTTCTTGTAGCTTCAGGAAGTACCGTAAGGCTCAAATTCATGTTAGGATAGTTAACCTTGCCGGCATATTTTAGTTTGTCTGTTGTCGGGCCATTTTTTGCAACATCAATCGAGAGTCCTGTTTTTGGATAGTTAAAAAACATTCTTTCAGATAATTGTATAAGATTGCTGTCTAATATTCTTATTGTATTTAGTCCCGAAGCAAACTCAGTATTTGGAATTGCAAGTGTTTGTTCAAAACCCGGATTATTGAGGTTAAGTTCCATTACTACCGCTTTATCATCATGATGTATCAGAATGTATACAGGTTGTCCGTTAAAAGAGCTATAAGTTTCTTTATTCGTACGAACCTTTATCATTGTTTTGTCAGCAATGGCATAGTTATTCACTTCTAGAGAAATCCCGGTTAATTCAGCGACAGGTAAAGGTTTTTCGTGCTTAACATCATCAATTGTCACAATAGCTTTGTAACCGGAAGGGGTATTAGCAGTCAGATCAAACTTTCCGAAGCCAAGTTTATTTAGTTGTACTTTTTTAATGACTTTTCCTGATGCATCAGTAATGTCGGCTGTAGATACCGATAGCGGATTATTGTTGCAATCTGCAACATGAATGCCTATGTTATTGTTTACGCCGTTAATTATTTTACCACCTTCGGGATTTAAATCAATAATGATTTTAGATGGGTCGGCTTTGGCTAAAGCAGTTCCTGCACCTTGTTCCGTATTTATGATAGCAATTTCATAAACAGCCGATTCGTCTTCAGAAAAATTATTCATCCAGTTTGTGTAAAACTGCAAGTAATATTTTCCGGATTTGAATTTGCTGTTAAGTTTGAAAAAACCGGTAAACCCTCCTCTGTTACCAAAAAAAAGTTTCGTTTCGATGATTTTTCCTTCTTCATCCATTAAATTCCCATATATGTTGGTGGTATTAGGAGAAGGAGCATTTATTTTACGATGAAAAACATATCCTTTAAACCAAATCGCTTCGTTCGACATAAATACGCTTTTGTCAAACTGCACATGAATATTCTCTCTCTCCAGAGTGTAATAATCAGTTAGGGACTTCATTATCTCTTCTGTTCTGCTCTGCTGAGCATACATGCTGTAATTCAGCAATGTAACGATTGCTAAAAGGGTGTAAAATATTTTTTTCATAGGTTGGATGATTGGTCAAATTTTTCCTTCAAAATCTGTGCCGCAAAAATATAAAGTTTGTTTAATTGGTTTATTAAAAATTGATATTTGTTGTTAAAAAAAACGAAAAAAGGGAACATTTATTTTAAATGTTCCCTTTTAAAAATTGTAGAAAATGGATTACATCATTCCCGGCATTCCGCCGCCCATTGGCATTCCGCCTCCGGCACCATCTTCTTTAATATCTATAAGTGCACACTCAGTAGTAAGTATCATTCCGGCAACAGATGCAGCGTTTTCAAGGGCTACACGAGTTACTTTTTTAGGGTCTATGATACCTGCTGCAAGCATGTCTACATACTCATCAGTTTTAGCGTTGTAACCAAAGTCTCCTGAACCTTCAGCAACTTTTGCAACAACTACAGATCCTTCAAGGCCTGCATTTTCAACAATAGTTCTTAGCGGAGCTTCAATTGCACGTGCCACGATCTGAACACCTGTTGCTTCGTCAGCATTTTCAGCTTTTATTGATGAAAGTGTTGCTTTAGCTCTTAGTAATGCTACACCACCACCGGCTACGATACCTTCTTCAACAGCAGCTCTTGTAGCGTGAAGTGCATCATCAACACGGTCTTTTTTCTCTTTCATCTCAACTTCAGACGCAGCACCTACATAAAGTACAGCTACACCTCCTGCAAGTTTTGCAAGACGCTCCTGAAGTTTCTCCCTGTCATAGTCAGATGTTGTAGTTTCCATCTGCGCTTTAATCTGGTTAACACGGTTCTTGATGTTGTCCTGATCACCGGCACCGTTTACGATTGTAGTATTGTCTTTGTCAATAACTACTTTCTCACACGTTCCAAGCATATCAAGAGTCGCATTTTCAAGCGTATAGCCTTGTTCTTCGGCAATTACAGTACCGCCTGTAAGTATAGCGATATCTTCAAGAAGCGCTTTTCTTCTGTCACCAAAACCAGGAGCTTTAACAGCAGCGATTTTAAGTGCACCTCTTAGTTTGTTTACCACAAGAGTAGCAAGTGCCTCACCGTCTACATCTTCAGCGATAATTAATAAAGGTTTGCCCGATTGTGCCACCGGCTCAAGTACCGGAAGCAGGTCTTTCATTGAAGATACTTTTTTGTCGTATAGTAAAATGTATGGCCTGTCAAGTTCAGCCTCCATTTTCTCAGAATTTGTAACAAAGTAAGCTGACAGGTATCCTCTGTCAAACTGCATACCTTCTACAACATCAACATATGTGTCAGTTCCTTTAGCTTCTTCAACTGTAATAACGCCTTCTTTGCCTACCTTTTCGAATGCAGTGGCGATAAGTTCACCTACGCTCTCGTCGTTATTGGCAGAAATAGAGGCTACCTGTTTGATTTTTTCAGATGTGCTTCCAACTTCTTTAGATTGTTTAGAAAGGTCGCCAACTATAGCAGATACTGCTTTGTCAATACCTCTTTTAAGGTCCATCGGGTTAGCACCGGCAGCAACGTTTTTAAGACCTTCTTTTACGATAGCCTGAGCAAGAACAGTTGCAGTAGTAGTACCGTCACCGGCAAGATCGTTAGTTTTAGAAGCAACTTCTTTAACCATCTGTGCACCCATGTTTTCAAGAGTGTCAGCAAGTTCGATTTCTTTTGCTACAGATACACCATCTTTAGTTACTGTTGGTCCTCCAAAAGACTTACTGATGATTACGTTACGTCCTTTAGGACCTAATGTTACTTTTACTGCATTTGCTAGTGCGTCCACACCACGTTTAAGGCCGTCGCGTGCTTCTATGTCGAATTTTATTTCTTTAGCCATTGTATTTAGTATGTTTTTTAAAAATTAACCTTAATTAGATTATTGCAAAGATTTCTTCTTCCTTCATGATAAGGTAATCTTTACCCTCAAATTTCAATTCAGTACCTGCATATTTTCCGTATAAAACAGTGTCGCCTACTTTTACGGTCATGTCATGGTCTTTTGTGCCATTGCCTACTGCTACTACAATACCTTTTTGTGGTTTTTCTTTAGCAGTGTCAGGAATGAAAAGACCTGATGCAGTTTGCGTTTCTGCAGCTACCGGCTCGATAAGTACACGGTCTGAAAGGGGTTTAATGTTTAAAGCCATTTTATATTGATTTAATTTTTATTGTTATTAAAATGATATTCTCAGTTTTTCAGAAATTGTGCCATTCCGCTGAAGTATGACATATTTTCAGAAAAAATGCCAGCTTTAAAAGGCTGGCATTTTTAATATCGTTATTTACGAAGAAATTACTGTTGTGGTTGAGCAGCCGGAGCAACTGGTGCAGCATCGCTTGCAGGTTTAGCAGCAGGAGCTTGTGCAGCAGGTACAGCAGATTCATCAATAAAAGATTCGTTATCACCTATTGAAGAAAAGCTAAGGCTTGATAGTAATATAAGCGCTACTAATATTGTAGCAAGTGTCCATGTACTTTTGTCAAGGAAATCTGTAGTCTTCTGAACGCCACCCATCATCTGAGAACCTCCAATAGAAGATGAAAGGCCTCCACTTTTAGGGTTTTGCACCATGATTACCACTACAAGCAAAAAGCTTACTATTGTTATAAGTACCAGAAAAATTGAAAAGTTAAGCATCGTTCTTTAAGTTGTTATTTTGTTGAATAATCTTTATATCTGAAATACGGTCTGCAAAGAAAACACTTTTTTCCGGATATTTCAAAATTAAAATTTCATATGCCTGTATTGCTTTGCTGTATTTTTTTTGTTCAAGGTACACCCTTGCCAGTGTTTCAGTCATCAGCATAGAGCTGTCCTGAGTGCTTCGCTCAATGTTTATTGGGGTTGGCGTGTTATTTTTGGCCGGTGCGATCTTAGGATTTGCTTCTATGAATTTATCAATAAGCTCCATTTTTTTTGCAAGCGGATCGTCATTTTCTTCAGTTTCCGGCTCTTCTTTTTCTTCGTTATCCCTGTTTATAGGGCTAAGTCGGGATAATTGCAGCCATTCGGCAAATGAATGCGTCTCGTTCTTATCGAAATCCAGCGGCTTACCTATATTAAGTTTTTCTTCAGTTTCCTCAAGATTGATATCAGGCGTTTCGGAAATTGTTTCAGGCTCTTGCGATGATAGTTCTTCAATCGCCTGTATCGAGCGTTTTATTGAGTCTTCAAGCTTATCTGAATTTTGTGGAACGACAGGGGTTTCAGTTCTTGTTTCTTCTACTGCCAGTATAGAACGCTTTATCGACTCTTCCACTTTATCAACCGGAAGGGCAGGCTGTGTTGCCTCAGTTGTTTCTGCACTTTCCGTATCAATGATTTCACTGTCTGTAACCGCGATAGACTGTAATGCGATTTCCTGCTGTGCCAAAACATCTTTTTCAATACTCTGAAATTGTTCAGATGTAATGAAGTCAAATAGAACGGAACGGTCTGTTGTATATGCGGCCGTTTTTTTTAATTCTGTATTGTAACGAAAACTATCCTGATTGTAGAGCCCTTTCAGGTAAATAGCGCGTGCGCTTTGCAGAAACGGGAATTCCGACAGGATTTTCTCCAGGTCGGCCGTCTGCTTCTCATTTAATGAGTAAGGCTTATTGAGTAGGTATGTGTATTCTTTTGTGTTCAGGTTCTTAAGTGTTCAGTGTTCAGTGCTCAGTGCTTAGTGGCTGACTGCCAACTGCGACTGCTTACTGAATACTAGTTCTACCATTTTGCCAGCGATTCGTTAAATATATCCTGAGTTATCCTTTCAAAAATTGCGTCAAGGGCATCTGTAAGAATCCTTCCGGTAGGCAATTCATCTCCCGGAAAGTCATAGTAAAAGCTGAAAGGTTTCTCAAAATCGTCTTTTTCGTTATTCTTGTTCGTAAATCTTACGTTTACTGTAATGCTCAGTCTGTTTTGTGATGCTCTCTGGTCGGCTGTTGCCGTCATAGGGGAGATGCGGTATTGTGTTATCTCGCCTTCATAAAGCAAATCGCCACCCGAATTGGTAAGGCTCAGGTTGGTCTGGTTTTGTATCAGGTCCTGAAGTCTTCGGGTAAAGGTAACGTCAATTCCCGGTTCTATCAAATCGGCATTGTTCTGAAAATGGTTTACCTGAAAAGTTTTGGCATTGATTGAGCCTGTAGTTCCGGTAAAGTTATAGGCTACAGTACATCCTCCTAAAGATAAAAGTACAGCAAAAGCCATTATAAATTTTAAGTATCTCATAGTATTTGCCAATGGCTATAAGTCGTATTGTTTTATTTTTCGGTACAATGTCCTTTCAGAAATCCCCAGTTCATCGGCAGCGGCCTTGCGTTTTCCTTTGTTGCGTTCCAGTGCTTTTTTAATGAGTTCTATCTCTTTTTCGTCAAGGCGAAGGGTTTCTTCCTCTTCAACAGTTTCAGCGAATAGGTAATTGTCATCATCTTCGTCGTCGTCATGATGATCGATTACCGCAGGTTCACTGTGAACTGTTTTTGGAGTAGGGAAAACTTCAGTACGGGGTAGGTCTTCATAGTCATTAACCCCATTTCCGTTTTGTGAGCCGTATATTTTTTGGATAAGGCCTTTGTTGCTTTCCTGAACTTTGCTTGTATTGCCATTTTGCATCAGCTCCATGGTAAGCTTCTTCAGGTCATTAAGGTCGCTTTTCATGTCAAACAACACCTTATACAATATCTCCCTTTCAGTACTAAAATCGCTTTCCGGTTTCTTGTCGCGAACAACAGCCGGAAGATTAGAGCCTTCTTCAGGAAGGTAACCGCGTAGTGTTGCTAAAGATATGTTTCTGTTTGTTTCAAGTACCGATATCTGCTCAGCCACGTTGCGCAGCTGGCGTATGTTTCCGCTCCAGCGATAACGAAGCAATAATTGTACTGCATCATCTTCAAGCTTAATAGGAGGCATTTTGTATTTATGTGCAAAATCAGATGAAAATTTCCTGAAAAGCAGGTGAATATCATCCTTTCTGTCGCGCAATGGCGGAAGCGAAATTTCAACCGTACTTAATCTGTAATACAGATCTTCCCTGAACTTGCCTTTTTCAATAGCATCAAACATGTTTACGTTTGTTGCAGCTACAATACGTACATTGGTTTTCTGTACCTGAGACGAACCTACTTTTATGAATTCGCCGTTTTCAAGTACACGAAGCAGCCTTACCTGAGTAGTTAACGGAAGTTCGCCAACCTCGTCAAGAAAGATTGTACCGCCGTCGGCTACTTCAAAATAACCTTCTCGTGTTGCTGTTGCGCCTGTAAAGGCACCTTTTTCATGGCCAAAAAGTTCACTGTCTATAGTTCCTTCAGGGATAGCACCACAGTTTACGGCAATATATTTACCGTGCTTTCTGTGAGACAGTGCATGAATGATTCTCGGAATGTTCTCTTTACCTACACCGCTTTCTCCGGTAACCAGTACCGAAATATCAGTAGGGGCAACCTGAATGGCTTTTTCTACGGCACGGTTAAGCTTAGGGTCGTTCCCTATAATCTCAAATCGTTGCTTTATGGCTTGTACACTTTCCATACTATATTTTTAGCGATTCCTCAAATTAGTGATAATTTGTGCAATTCGTGGCAAAAAATTATGCCTGCATGATTTCGTTGTATCCAACAGCTTCACCGATAAGCGTAGCTGATGTACATTCACTGATCAATACATTTACAAAGTCTCCCGGTTTGTAATCGCCTTTAGGGAAAACAACCACCGTATTTTGAGAGTTTCTTCCGCTCCAGTGAGCATCAGAACGTTTTGATTCTTTTTCTACCAATACTTCTACTACCTGACCTATGAAACGCTGTGTTCTTTCAAGGGCCATTTTTTGCTGCAGGTTGATAATCTCTGTAAGTCTTCTGTTTTTTACATCGGCAGGAACATCATCTTCCATTTTACGTGCAGCCAGTGTTCCCGGCCTTTCAGAATATGCAAACATGAATCCGAAGTCATAATTACAATGCTCCATCAACGAAAGTGTATCCTGGTGATCTTCTTCTGTTTCTGTAGGGAAACCGGCAATCATATCCTGAGAAAGTGACATTTCCGGGATGATGCGGTATATGTTGTCTACCAGCTCCATATATTCCTCACGGGTGTGCTGGCGGTTCATTTCTTTTAATATACGTGTGCTTCCTGATTGTACAGGCAAGTGTATGTATTTGCATATATTATGGTGTTTCGCCATAACTTCGATCACTTCAAGGTGCATATCCTGCGGGTTTGAAGTAGAGAAACGGAAACGCATTTTAGGAAATGCTTTGGCAACCATATCTAATAGCTGAGCAAAATCTACCGCCGTAGCTTTCTGCATTTCAGAAGCTTTAACGAAATCCTTTTTAAGTCCGCCGCCATACCACAGGTAGCTGTCTACGTTTTGTCCTAACAGGGTAACCTCTTTAAAGCCTTTGCCGTAAAGATCAGCAATCTCTTCCATAATGCTTTGTGGCTCGCGGCTAC
>QFQM01000400.1 GCA_003243255.1 Flavobacterium psychrophilum
CAAGGCCGAAGGCCGTGCAGAAGATGCCGAGCGCCTGTTCACCCAGGAGTACCAGCCCGCCACGCAGCGCTATATAGAGATCGTGCAGCGCCTGCTGGACATGCAGCGCGCCGCCATAGACAGCTCCGCCGCGGAAGTGCAGGTGCGCTTTTCTGCCAGCCGAGCCACCATCATCGCCGTGGTGTCCCTGGCGGTGGTGCTGGGCGCGCTGGCCGCATGGTGGATCACGCGCGGCATCACCGGGCCGCTGGCCGAAGCCCTGCGCGTGGCGCGCACCGTGGCGAACAACGACCTGACCAGCCGCATCACCGTTGATTCGCGCGACGAAACCGGCCAGTTGCTGCAGGCGCTGCGCCAGATGAACGACAACCTGGCCCAGGTCGTGGGGCAGGTGCGCTCGGGTGCGGACAGCATCGCCACGGCTTCGGGTGAGATCGATGCGGGCAACCAGGACCTGTCCTCGCGCACCGAGCAGCAGGCCAGCTCGCTGGAGCAGACGGCTGCCGCCATGGAGGAGCTGACCAGCACGGTCAAGCAGAACGCCGAGAACGCACGCCAGGCCAATCAGCTGGCCGCTTCGGCATCGCAGACTGCGGTGCAGGGCGGCAAGGTGGTGGCGGGCGTGGTGGACACCATGGGCGGCATCAGCGAGTCCAGCCGCAAGATTGCCGACATCATCGGCGTCATCGACTCCATTGCCTTCCAGACCAACATCCTGGCGCTGAACGCTGCCGTGGAAGCGGCACGTGCCGGTGAGCAGGGCCGTGGCTTTGCCGTGGTGGCGGGCGAGGTGCGTGCGCTGGCCCAGCGCAGCGCCTCGGCGGCCAAGGACATCAAGGACCTGATTGCAGATTCCGTGTCCAAGGTGGACGCGGGCACGCGCCAGGTGGCCGAGGCCGGCCGCACCATGGACGGCATCGTGCAAAGCGTGCAGCAGGTCAGCGACCTGGTGGCCGAGATCACGGCCGCCAGCCAGGAGCAAAGCAGCGGCATCAACCAGGTTCACCAGGCGATTTCGCAGATGGACACGGTGACCCAGCAGAATGCCGCGCTGGTCGAGGAAGCAGCAACTGCGACCGGCTCGCTCAAATCCCAGGTGAATCAGCTGGCAGCGGCCGTGAGCGTGTTCCGCATCGACGGCGTGGCGCCGGCCCGTGCAGGGGCAGGAGCAGCTTCGTCTTCAGTACCCGCCGCGCGCGCGCCCTCTGCGGCAGCTCCCATGCGTCCTGCGGCCAGACCTCTGGCCGCGTCCGCCCCTGCTGCCGGCACTGCACCCGCTGCTGCCCCACGCAGCGCATCTGCCGCCCCAGCGCCCGCCGCAAAGCTGCCTGCCGCCAGGCAGACCGTGGCGGCCAAGGGCAATGACGACGGGGACTGGACTTCGTTCTGAGTCCGCCCGGCTACGGTTGAGTTCTGCCGGGTTTGGCCGAGTTCAGCTACTTGGGGGCGCCGAGTTGGTACTTGGAGCCCTCGCCCTGGCCATCGGAGATGGCAGCGGCCTGGCCAGCGGCAGGGTTCACGCCGCCGGCATCTTCCTTGTTCGTGGCTCCTGCGCCGCTTGCGGGCTCCGACGCCTTGGCGGGCAGGGGTGCGGCTGGCGGCAAAGGCTCGTGCGGATCCTCCTTGGCATGGGGCATGACCTGCTCGGCCATGATCACGGGCTGGCCCAGCAGGGGCTTGTCCGGCGGGGGCTGGTTGAAGCGCGGCACTTCGGCCATGGGAAATCCCGCGCGCGTTGACGAGGTCTCGCCCGAGCAGGCGGCCAGCGTCAGCAAAGAGGTTGCGGCGACGCCCAGGGCCAGCCGTCTGGCGAGTGTCGTGGCCTGCACAAATTCATGGGGCATGGTTGTTCTCCGATGTCGATCTTCCGGCCGACATGCTCCCATGTGTCCAGGACTGGTGGCGTAGGTCCATGCCGGATTCCCGGTGACAGGCCACCGCGATCCTTGCTCAGGGCTGGCTGCCGCTGGCCTTCCACGATCCATCGGACTGCTTGCAGAACCAGAAGCGCCAGTTTTCCGAGGTCTTTTTCAGGCGCACGTCGGCCGACAGCAGGCGGCAGCTTCCGGCCGAGCCGGTCTGCACGGTCTGCTGCGGCTGCAAGGCCATCGTCACGCGCTGGTTGGTACGGTTCGGGCCGCTGGTCCATTCGGTCACGGAGCCGTCGGCGGCCTCGTTGAGCACCTTGGCCACGGCGGCCTTTGCGTCGGGCAGGTCCCTGGCGGGAATGCGTGCGGCGATGGTGTCGTTGAGGAAGATCGACGCTGCGGCATTGGCGCTGGTGGACACCAGCGAGGCGGCGGCGGCCAGCGATGCGACGGTGAGGGCAAAGGTTTTCATGCAATGGTTCCTGGAGTGTGGGCCGACGACCGCAGCGGGATGTCGGAAGGAAAGTATCAGGCCATGTTAACGGCTGCCGTGGTAGCGCCGTGCGTCGCGCACCGCTGAAACCAGCGCGGACTGCGGCCGAGTGTGGTCGAGTGCTGCCGAGGGCCGCGCAAAACCGTTACAGTCCCTGGCGGATTCCTTCGTCCATTTCCGCCAGAAATTCCACTGCATGCCACGATCTTCCAGCCACCAGACCACCCAGCGCTTTGCCGTTCCATGGACGCTTGTTGCAGGCTTTGGTGCAGCGGCCCTGGCCACCCTGGTCATCGCCTTCGTCAATTTCCGGTCGTCCGAGGCGCGGGGCCAGGCCGTGAATGCCATGGACCGCACGACGCTGGCCATGCGCCAGCTCAGCCAGCTCAATGCCTCGCTCAAGGATGCCGAAACCGGACAGCGGGGCTTTCTGCTGACGGGTGACCAGGCCTATCTGCAGCCCTACCAGCAGGCGCGCGATGTGCTGCAAAAGCAGCTGGAGGCGCTCAAGGCGCGCACGTCCAGCGACTCCGTCCAGCACCGGCTGCTGGACCAGATCGAGGACATCTCGACCCAGAAGCTGCGCGAGCTGCAGGAAACCATAGACTTGCGCAAGGCCGGCGACCTGGACGCCGCCATGGCCCTGGTGCGCCTGGACGTGGGCAAGAACGCCATGGACCGGCTGCGCGAGCTGATCGATGA
>QFQM01000401.1 GCA_003243255.1 Flavobacterium psychrophilum
ATGTCGCCCGGTTCCAGGTTGGGAACAGGCACCTTATAATAATTATAACCCGAACCAGCTACCTGGTCGAAGAAACTCTGGAAATATTCCGGAATATCGGTGCCAGCTTCAACAGCTACAGCACTTTTCAGATCGATATTAGTGGCCGTATCACCCGGCTTGATAATACGCGCAATAAAGCCATCCTCTTTCGATCCATAGCGGAAATAGATTTCAGACAGCGCTTTAACAGAGTTGTTATCATTCAGCTTGATCCGGAGCCTGATCTTTTCAAAAAAATACAAGCTACGTTCCCGGCGGGTGAAAAAGCCGCCACTACTCTTTCGGTCAAACAACACATTGCGGGAAAAACCGATCACCACAGCCGATTCCTTTTCCCACTTGGAAGGAATGTTAACCTCCGCAAAAGCCGGTGCCGGCTCCTTCAACATAAAACGAGCGTTGTTTTCAAGGTTATCCAGAAAATCTTCATCGATATAACTTTGAGCCATCAGGCTGGGAGCAAAGCCAAGGCACAGGACTATCAAAAAGACAGCGATACCACTGCGGGATATATATAATTTCATGACGCGGGTTATTTAGAGGTGATGCTGAAAAAATAGCTACTGAAAGACTTGATCGACTCAAGGAACTTTTTCCAGTTGGCGAAGTCATTCTTATTGATCATGCTGTTTTTGATGACCAGGTACTTCTTAAGGACGATCTTATTACCTGTGATGGTATATTCACCCTTAAACTCATATCCGTCAAACTTCATTTCCAGCTTTTCCGGCACGTCGGCAAACTTATTGCCGGTAGGAACCGTAAGCGAAAACTCATCCTCAAAACTTAATACATAATCAAAATCATAGCCACTCTTGCGCTTCTCATCAGGCATATACCTTTCCAGCGTTTTGGGGAAAAAATCAAGATTGATATACTTGTTACCCGAAATAGTTTGTACATAATTCGAAAGATCGATATTGCCAGAAATATTGATGGGTATTTCCCGGTTATTAAGATCACTCGTTTTAACATCCGAAGCCTCCACATTGTCATTACTGAATTCGAGGTAACTGTTCAGGAACTTCTCCCGGCTGGTAATAGGAAGCTCATGATATTCCTGGTGAAAATCCTTTCGCTCATTACCGGTAAGCATCACCTGCATCTTGCCTTTCAATTGTTCATTATTCAGTGTAAAATCCCCTTTGGTAAAAACCTTATGCTCATCACCCGTAGTTAAAGGCACCTTTTTAATGTCAAATTTGTCACCATTGGCAATCATAGCCTCCTTACCCTGAATGCGGTAAGCATTCTCGCCAAACGGAACATACTTTTCCGTAGCATCCAGGAAATACTCCTTGCCTTTATAATACAGCGTAGTAATAGCGTGATTGTTTACACAAAGTGCTGGCGTTGCCTGAGGGTAGGGCAGAGCGCGGGTTCCAATCCAGGTAAAGTGAGCATCATAACCAGCCATCTTCAGGAATTCAGTAAGTAGATTGGCCATCCCCTTACAATCGCCATATTTATTGGCCAGCACATCCTGGGCAGAAGCCGGGATATAACCGGAATAACCATCTTCATAAGCGATATAGCGGATCTTGTCCTGCACCCAGTAGTAAATAGCCTTTATCTTATCCTGGTCATTAGTGATCCCGGTTGTGATCTTCGACAAAGTAGCTTTGATCTTATCAGGCTCATTATTGGCCATCTTATACAATCTGTTATTCCAGTTATATACGTCACTCGTTTTGTCAAAACCTTGCAATACTTCCCCTTTATTCTCGAATGATTTTACCTGAATAATGATATGCGGATCAGTATAAGCCCTGCCGATCTGCTTGAATTCAGACTTACTGGCGGGAAGGTCTTTCATAATAAACACATAGTTGATATAGCCACCCTTCTGACTTTGCTTCTTTTCAATCTTATACCCTTCAAAGTTCATAGCCTTGAAGTCGATAGAAAGCCAGTCGGGAACCTTGAATTCGAAAACCTGTTCCCTTACAGGATAAGCCATATGAAAAAAAAGACGCGTGAGGTATTTGGCATCAGTATACTCTTTCTTCACAATGACCTTGGCCACATTACCCTTCTCGGCAAACCGGATGGGGAAATACTGAACACGGCTATCGTCGAAAAAGATATTCTCATCCGTTACGGAACGGTCGATACCCGATCTGTCGGAAGGCATCCATTTGCTGCCCGTTTTAATATTCTTTCTGAATTGCTTGAGGCGGACAAACTTGTTGTAAAATTCAGCGTATGTAGTACTGGCATACTTTTTTAGGGCTATGAATTCCAGTTCCGTTTCCTCCTGTACTACCACTACTTTGTCATTCAGCGTATTGGTCCCTTTGCCAAAAGTGAAAAAGTGATACGCGGAGCGGCAGAATACCTGTTCATCCTTGTATTGCCGGGCCAGCGTTTCAGCATCAGATTGGTCTTCCGGGTGAACAACCTGGGCAGTCACCACACCAAAACAACACATAGCAATAACGGTAAGAAAAGAGTTACGAACGGTCCTGGCAGACCGTAAAATAACTGCCGCAGGACGATCAGGCCCGCTGGCAGAGAGGAGAGTTGGGTTCATGAACGATGGGTTTGGGCAATACAATAATATTAAAAGTCAGTCGGTTAGCTGTAAAAACGCGCCCTGGCGCCCTTTTATTGCTATAAATCAGTTCCGCTGAATTCAGGTGTAATATAGGAGGAGTCTGCCTTATAGCAAATTAATTAACTGCGTTAAAGGTTGACTTTCATTACGCCGATTGGTGGCAATAAAAAATGTCGCTTAACCGGTAGGGCTTTAAAACCCCCAGTTGATAAGAGGTAATGATCGTTTGCTATTTACATTCCATAAGCCCAGTTGAATCCCTTTTAGATTTTTACAGAAGTTGAGAAGACCTATTTGTAACCCTCTGCCTTTAATAGCCCTGTTGCACAACCCGCTGATCTCAACACCCCTGAACTCGCCGGTTGTATTCAGGATACCGGTAATGTGCAAACCGGTCGTTTCTAAAACAGACGACATCCCACCATTGATACAAAGTCCCCTCACCCGCAT
>QFQM01000402.1 GCA_003243255.1 Flavobacterium psychrophilum
AATATTCTCGGCCTGCTCGACGTGCCGGATGCCGGTGAGTACTGGCTCAACAATGAGGCCACCGTAGCGCTCGACGAACGCCGTCGCGCCGAGCTACGCAGCCGCCATATCGGTTTCGTGTTCCAGGCCTACCACCTGATCCCGCGGCTGAACGTGCTGGAAAACATTGAGCTGCCGATGCTCCTGGCCGGCATCGACCCCGCCGAGCGCCGCCGTCGCAGCCGCGAGCTGGCCGAACGCCTCGGCCTCGGTCAGCGCCTGTGCCATCGCCCGGCCGAGCTGTCCGGCGGCCAGCGTCAACGGGTGGCCATCGCCCGCGCTATGGTCATGCGCCCGGCGCTGCTGCTGGCCGACGAGCCCACCGGCAACCTCGACAGCCAGGCCGGCGGCGAGGTGTTCGCCCTGCTCGAAGCGCTCAACGCCGAGGGCCAGACCCTGGTGGTGGTGACCCACGACCTGCAGCACGCGGCGCGCGCGCGGCGCCAGCTGTGGCTGCACGACGGCCAGGCGCGGCCACCGCAACTGCGGGTGGCCTGATGCGCGCCGCCGACCTCTGCGCCCTGTGGCTCGGCGGGCTGCGCGGGCACCGTTCGCGCAGCGCCATGCTGCTGCTGGCGATCGCCATCGGTGTGTTCGCCGTGGTGCTGCTAAGCGGCCTGGGCGAGGGCGCCCGGCGCTTCGTCATCGGCGAGTTCGACCAGCTCGGCCGCCATCTGCTGATCGTGGTGCCAGGGCGCAACCAGACCACCGGCGGCATGCCGCCGGTCACCGGCCTGGCGCCGCGCGAGCTGACCCTCGGTGATGCCCTGGCCATCGCCCGCCTGCCGCAGGTGCGCCGGGTGGCGCCGCAGCAGTCGGGGCGCGCCGAGGTACGCGCCGGCAATCGCCACCGCGAGACGCTGATCGTCGGCACCGACCATCACTTCTTCGCCATGCGCGGCCTGCAGCTGGCCCAGGGCCAGGCGCTGCCGGAACTGGCCGCGGGCCAGGGCGAGGCGGTCGGCGTGATCGGCGCACGCCTGCGCCGCGAGCTGTTCGGCGACGGGCCGGCGCTGGGCCAGTGGCTGCGCGCCGGCGACCGGCGGCTGCGGGTGATCGGCGTGCTGGCCGAACGCGGCGAGTCGCTGGGCATGGATTTCTCCGACAGCCTGCTGATACCCCTGGCCAACGCCCAGGCGCTGTTCGACCGCGAGGGCCTGCTGCGCATCTTCGTCGAGCTGCGCGGCGCCAGTTACCTCGATAGCGCGCAGCGGGAGATCCGCGCCAGCCTGAGCCGGCGTCACCAGGGCAAGGAGGATTTCACCCTGGTCGGCCAGGACGCCCTGCGCGGCACCTTCGAGCAGATTCTCGTGCGCCTGACCCAGGCGCTCGGCGGCATCGCCGCGATCAGCCTGCTGGTGGCCGGCATCCTGGTGATGAACGTGACCTGGATTTCGGTCAGCCAGCGTACCGCCGAGATCGGCCTGCTCAAGGCCCTCGGTGCCAGCGCCGGGCAGGTGCGCCTGGTGTTTCTCGGCGAGGCGCTGCTGCTGGCCCTGGTCGGTGCGCTGGCTGGCCTGCTGCTGGCCGAGCTGCTGCTGTGGGGCGCGCGTCTGGCTACGGCGCTGCCGCTGCATGCGCCCTGGTGGGCGCGCCTGGCCAGCCTGGGCCTGGCGCTGGCCTGCGCTGCGCTGTTCGCCTGGCTGCCGGCCAACCGCGCCGCGAGCATGGCGCCGGTGCGGGCGCTGCACGGCGCGGCGGGGGCCGGCTGATGCACCTGCGCGACGGTCTGCGCCTGAGCGGCTCGGCGCTGCTCGGCCGGCCCCTGCGCAGCCTGCTGACCCTGCTCGGGGTGGCCATCGGCATCGCCGCCATGGCCCTGCTCACCGCCATCGGCGACGGCCTGCGCGGCTACGTGCAGGACAACTTCGCCCAGTTCGGCACGCGCAACCTGACCATCCGCCCGGGCATGACCCGCACCGGCGGCCTCGGCGGCGTGCTCAGCAACGTGCGCCCGCTGACCATCGCCGACGCCGATGCGTTGCGCCGCCTGGCCCACGTCGAGGCGGCGGTGCCGATCATTCAGGGCAACGGCGACATCCAGTTCGCCGGCCTGACCCGTTACACCGGGGTGCTCGGCTGCGGCCATCAGATGGCCACGGCCTGGCGCCTGCCGCTGGCCCTCGGCCAGTTCCTCCCCGAGCCGCGCGACGGCCGCTCGCCGCCCTACGTGGTGCTCGGCCACACCCTGCGCCAGGAGCTGTTCGGCGCGGCCAACCCGCTGGGGCAGACGGTGCGGGTCGGCGGCACGCGCTTCCGGGTGATCGGGGTGATGGCGCGCCAGGGGCAGTTGCTCGGCTTCGATATCGACGACATCGCCTACGTGCCGGTGGACTGGGCTGAAAGCCTGTTCAACCGCGACGGCCTGGCCAAGATCAACCTGGTGTTCAGCGCCGGCAGCGGCGCGGCGCAGACGAGCGAACGGGTGCGCCAGCTGCTGATCGAGCGCCACGGCGAGGAGGATTTCAATCTGACCACCCAGGACGACATGCTGCGCAGCCTGGACCGCATCCTCGCCATGTTCAGTGTCGCGGTGGCGGCGCTGGGCGGCATCTCGCTGCTGGTGGGAGCGGTGGGCATCCTCACCATCATGACCACCGCAGTGGCCGAGCGCGCGGTGGAAATCGGCCTGTTGCGCGCGGTCGGCGCCACCTCGCGGCAGGTGCTGGCGCTGTTTCTCGGCGAGGCGTTGCTGCTGTCGCTCCTCGGCGGGCTGGCCGGGCTGCTGCTGATGGGCGCGCTGCTCGGCGCGCTGCAGCTGGCGCTACCGGGGCTGCCGCTTGCCGTGCAGCCGGGGGGGCTGCTGCTGGCACTGCTGCTGGCGGCGCTGGTCGGGGTGCTCTCCGGCATCGCCCCGGCGCGGCGGGCGGCTCGCCTGCAGCCGGTCGAGGCGCTGCACAGCGAGTGATCAACGCTCGCGCTCGTAGCGCTCAAGGGTGTCGCGGGCGATCTGGCGGCCGAGCATGATCAGCTCCGGCGCCTTGTAGAACTCGAAGAAACGGCACACGC
>QFQM01000403.1 GCA_003243255.1 Flavobacterium psychrophilum
GAAGCTCCCTGCCCTGCGCCCTGACCTGCGCTTTGCTCTGCGCCTTGCCCCGCACTGCTCACGCCGGGCGCAGCCTGCGCCAGGCTGGCCGCCAGCCGCTCGCTGAAATCGGCGGGCAAGGCAGGCAGGTCGGCTGCCGCGCCGGGCCCGGCCGGCAGGGCGCGGCCTGTGCTGTCCACCAGAAAGCCGGGCCAGCCGGAGTCCAGCAAGGGCCCCAGGGCCGCCAGCACCTGGTCGACGCCGGCCGTGCCCGGCTCCTTGTCCAGCAGACGGGCCACGGCCATGCTGCTGACGCGCGCGGCCTGCTCCTGCGCCGCATGCTCGGATTGGTAGGCGCGCAACAGCAGCCAGGACGAGGCCGCCAGCACAAAGACCAGCAAGGCCAGCAGCAGCAGGACCAACCTCAGGCGTATGGACATGGGATCTTCGGGCAGGGCATCACGCGGCGCCTCCCGTGGAACGGAATTCTGGGCCCCCGGGGGCGGGACCGTGTGGAAGCTGGTGGACTGGTACATGGCAAAGTTTGCAGAAAACCTTGCGCCCAAACGGCAATTTCTGCCGTGGACGCCATGACCGGCCCCGCTGTTCCAGAACCGATCTCCCGCAGCGGCGGCAAAACCCTGGGCCCCGTGCCGCCTGCGCAGGGAGACCACAGCAGGTTTCGTGCCCAAAGTGTATCCAGACGATTCGCCGCCCGCATGGCGGCATGGAGCTTGCGTCTTCGTGTCATTGCACCAAGGAGATGAAATGGGTTCCATGCACCTCAGGGCGGACATACGCCAGTCCCAGACGCTTTCTCCCCGCCTGCAGCTTGCGGTGCGGATGCTGCAGATGTCCTCGCTGGACTTTGCCGCCGTGGTGCGCAGCAAGCTGGAGGACAACCCGTTCCTGGAAGACCCGCAGGATGCGCAGGACGGCGAGTACGAACAGGGGCTGCTCGACGGCAAGGAGCTGGGTGAAGAGGGCCGGGAAGGCGGCATGGGCAGGCTGGCCCCGGAGGCAGGCCTGGCCCCGGACACCGGTATGGATGACGGCATCGGCATGGGCATCGGTCTGGACATGGACCGCGACCTCCCCGGCATGCAGCACCCGCCCGACCCGGCCGACCACCTGCCCGGCCCCGCCACCGAACCCGCCGACGACCGCGACCTGTGGCTGGCCGACATGCATACGGGCGCGCGCCAGGGGGTGGATGGAGAAGGCACGGCCATGGATCTGGCCGCCTGCGAGACCACGCTGGCCATGCACCTGCACGGCCAGCTCAATGTGATGGCGATGACGCCACGCGACCTGTGCATGGCCCGCGCCATCGTGGAGTCGCTGGACGACGACGGCTATCTGCGCACCGACCTGCAGGAGCTGGCCGGCCTGCTGGCCCTCAGCCCCGCACCTGACGCGCAGGAAATGCTCATTGCCCTGCGCCTGGTGCAATCGCTGGACCCGGCCGGCGTGGCCGCCCGCAGCGTGGGCGAATGCCTGTTGCTGCAATGCCCGCAGATCGGCGATGCCCACCTGCGCCAGCTGGCCCAGGCCATGGTGCAGGACCACATGGATGCGCTGGCCGCCCGCGACGTGCCCCGGCTGGCCCGGGCGCTGCAGGTGCCGCCCGCGCAGATCACGCAGGCGCTGGACTGCATACGTCGGCTGAACCCCAGGCCGGGCTGGAACTTCGGCTCCTCCCACGTGGACTACATCGTTCCCGACGTGATCGTGCGCCGGGGCCAGAACGGCTGGAACGTGCACCTCAACCCCGCGGTCGTGCCGCGCGTGCGCCTGAACCGCGTCTACGAGCAGCTGTTTCAGCGCCACCGCCGCAGCGGCCAGAACCAACTGGCCGACCACCTGCAGGATGCGCGCTGGACGGTGCGCAACGTGGAGCAGCGCTTTTCCACCATCCTCGACGTGGCGCAGGCCATCGTGCGCAAGCAGCAGCTGTTCCTGGAGTTCGGCGCCATGGCCATGAAGCCGCTGGTGCTGCGCGAGATTGCCGAGGAAGTGGGCGTGCACGAGTCCACCGTCTCGCGCGTGACCAACAACAAATACATGGCCACGCCCACGGGCGTGTTCGAACTCAAGCATTTCTTCTCGCGCCCCATGCTCAGCGCCAGCGGCAATGCCTGCTCGGCCACGGCCATCCGCGAGTTGATCGTCGACATCATCGCGGCCGAGTCCGATGCCCGGCCGCTGTCGGATGTCGAAATCGCACGCCAGCTCGGTGCCCAGGGCCTGGTCGTGGCGCGCCGCACCGTCACCAAATACCGCCAGCTGCTGCGCATAGAACCGGCCGACCGGCGCAGGCGCCACGCCTGAAACCTGGCTTGGTGGCAAGCGGCGTGCCTGTCCAAAAGCCTGTCCGGCCCGTCCTGCCAAGCCCCACCGCTGTGCAGCGGCTTGTCGCTCCCGCAGGGCATGCCTTGTCCGACAGTTGCAGGCCGCCGCCCGGCCTAAGGTGAAAGCTCATGGACTGAAGGAGCCCGCCATGGACAACTCACCCCGCCGAATGCATGCCCCCCTCGAACGCCAGCGCAGCGAGAACAACCACATCCGCGACGGACGCTGGCCCCTGCGCATAGGCGCACTCACCGCCGCCGTCGCACTGATCCTGGTGCTGATGTTCAACTTCATGGCCCCCAAGGGCCGGCTGGATGCGCCCAGCGCCACTGGAGCGACTGGAACGACTTCGCCCTCACCGTCTCCCGCGACACAGCCCGCGTCGCCGCCCGCGCCTTCCGCCGCGCCGCAGCAGGCTGATCCGGCCACGGCCCCTGCCCCCACCTCCACGCCTGCGCGCTGAGAGGGCATGCACCCCTCATCACCACACACCCCCAAAAGGACACGCACCATGAACCACCCCCTGCCCCACGCACCCAATATTCCCCAGGTGCCGACCACGCCCAACGACCCCGTGGCCCCCGATGATCCCAACCGCCAGCCTGGCCGCCCGCGCGGGCCCGAGCCCATCGACCCGCCCACCACGGCGCCGCCCATCGAGCAGCCACCGTCCCCGGAGCAGGAACAGACGCGCAAGGGAGAGTGACATGCCA
>QFQM01000058.1 GCA_003243255.1 Flavobacterium psychrophilum
ATGGTTAACCCGATGGAATGATCTTCTTCCATGAACTGGTAGAGATCGGGGATGACCTTTTCATTAAAGTAAACATCCGGATTGAGTACCAGATGGTATTTGGAGGAGGACTTCATGGCTGCTTTCAAGGCAATGTTGTGCCCTGCACCAAATCCCAAGTTCTGATTGTTGAAGAGGTAAATGATGCGCGGATCGGTAATTAAGTGGCGTACATCATCCGTCGGCGAGTTATCGATAAGGTATAAAAGAGAGACACGGGCACTCTTTAGAAAACTATTGATGGCATGCAGAAGCAGATCCGGATTGCTTTTATAAATAACGATGGATGCACTTAGGTCACGCATACGATAGTTGAATCAAATGTTTAACAAGCTTGTATCTGAATCCCAGTTTTTCAATTAGCGAATAAGAACTGGATGCAGAGGTAGTCGATGCATTACGGTGATGTCTTCGGTGCAAAACCAGTTGGTCCGGAATAAAAGCCACCTTGAAGTACACTTCGGCAATCAATCCAATCCATAAATCATGCATCGGGATTTTGCCGGGGAAGGGTAATGCTTTTTGCAACACTTTTCGGTTAAAAGCCATGCAACAACCCATGTACGAATTGCGAAGCAGATTTCGCCAGAGTCCTTTACCTGATCGGTTCAACTCAAAGAACGACTGATTCGCTATCGGATATTGCTGATTGATAATCAGGCAATCGCTCACCACAAGATCATGGTAGTTCAGGTGAGTGAGCATACAATGTACTTTATTATTCTTCCAGCAATCGTCCTGGTCACAGAGAAAAATAAAATCACCTCTACAGATGCTCAAACAGTTCTCGAAATTGGAAACGATACCTGAATGGGAATTGAAATACAACTTGATACGAGGGTCAGTATACGACAGGATGATGTTCACGGTATCGTCTGTTGACTGATCATCAGAAATAATCAGTTCATCTTCCGCTTCCAGTTGAGGGAGGATGGAATCAATTTGCTCGCGAACAAATTGTGCCCCGTTTTTGACAGCCATACAAATGGAGACCACGTGAAAAATGAATTTAAATACCCATCCTTTGATATAACGCTGTGCTCATGACGGAGCAAAGAAAAAAAGGGTTGCCCGCAGGTTGGCTTATGCGGTCTCTTTTTTCAGTACGTCCAGGCAAACCATCGATAGAAGAATCATGGACAGCCCGATGGGATTATTGATATACTGATTAGTAAGCGACTGAATGAAAATGAAAAGTGCGCTGAAGAAAAACGCCTCACGAAAGCCGCTTTCGGGCGCAGCACGGTATTTTTTGAATAGAAGCCAGAACAAATAAGCCCACAAAGCCAGGCCTAGAATACCTTGTTTATGAAAAATTTCCAGGTACGAGATTTCCATGTGCACGGGTCTTGATGTTACACCGTTTCCAAATCCGTGGCCGATTAAGGCTGAAGTGGGGGTTATACTTTTGGCGACTTCCGTTATCTGCTGAAGTCGTCCGTTATCGGAATAAGCACGATCCCCGAGAAGGGTAGCCTTAGGTGATGAAATTGGAATACCGGTGTTTTGCGATTGTACACGATCAATCGTTTCACTGGTTTTACCCACCAGGGCTTTCCCGCCAAAAATTACAGCCAGTGCACATAATGCAAAGAGAGCAGCCTTTATTTTGGAGGAAGAAACGGTTCGGGTAAAATAATAGACCGAATACGTACCCAACAGGGCAAGCCAGAAACCGCGGGTTACGGTGAGGAGTAATGCGACAAGCACCAAACCCATTAAAAGCAATTTGTATTTGCTTTCAGTAAAATGAAGAAAGAGGAAGGCAATACTCAGAAACAGAAACCCTTTGTACGTGAATGTTAACTCACCGCGAAAGAAAAATTCCTCAGTACGGAGGAATGCTTTATAGAGACTAAGGAATGGAATGATGTGCAGGTGAATGAGCAGAAGTACAGCAATGAAAGCAAGAGCTTGCAGTACTCCCGCTGTTTTTAACAGCGTAGAAGTTCTTTCTATGTAAGTGATGTCCTTTACCGCCAGCGCAAAGAAAGGCAGAATCAAAAAGTACAACAGTGGTTTAATGTCCTGCCACCAGAAAGTTCGTTCGGCACCGGAAGAAATGCCCATGATTAATGCTGCGGCTGATGCGAGGGCAAAGAAGAGAAGTAACCGGGTATAGTCGGGAGGTATTTTTTCTCCTTTGACCAAGTGAAACAGGGTTGTTAACAGGGCAAGTGAAAATAAAATCATCCGCAGGCTTATGGGGCCAAATGCGGTGAGTCTCCCACCACCACCCAAGGCCAGTTCGGCCACGAGTGCAAAGAATAAAATGGTGGTGAACCGATTCATTTACCTGAATAGCGTATGGAAAGCGGTTGACAGAAAACGCATGTCTTTTTTCATCAGTGAAAGTTTAACGGCACGGGGCAGAAGCAGATAAATCAATAGAACTTTCTTTCTGCTCACTTTCCTGAAAAGTTTAGCCGCATCACTATACTTCTCAAAGCGATTTAGGACCACAGAAGTGTGGGTATACTTGTCCTGCCTGGCTGAAAGGGAATGGATCAGTGAGATGTCCGTCAAAATAAATCCGGAGGTAATAGCGGATAGCCGTTCCACAAAAATCAGGTCGCTGAAATCAAGAGGGAAACGCTCATCATAGCCACCGGCTGATTCAAACACGTTACATGAAATAAGCAGTCCGCTATTGATCACGCACCAATGACGGAAGGAATGAACACCGGGTTGCCTGCGCTTTATTTTAATTCCTTTTCCCCAGCGTAACTTAAAGGGAGAAATGATCTGATCACCATCGATTATCATCGGAGCAAACACGCCATGACCAGGTTGTGCCGATACGTGATGTGCATATTTCGGCCATGCATCATCGGGCAGTTCGGTATCCTGATCGAGTAGGAATAACCATTTCAGGTTCAGTTGCTTTGCTTTTCGAAAGCCTTCGTTATAAGCGGCACTGACACCGGCATTGGTTGGATGGTGATGATAATGAATGATCGCATTGCCGTAAGGCAGCTCCTGTGCGTGCGGACTATTATCGTAAATGAAGATGTTTATTGCGTTTTTCCTTAGACTGATTTTTAATAAAGATTGAAACGCGCTGGATTGTGCGATGACACAGTTATAGATGACAATTATAAAAAGTGTATCTGGCAGAAATACATCAGTATTATCGTGCATTGCAATCGATTTTCGTTGGAATTTAGTGAGAATAGAATAATATTTCAGATTATTAATTTCCAATACATACAATGGCTCACGTGATCAAAACACAGGAAGATTATTTAGCGGTTTACAAGCAAAGTATTGAAAACCCGGAGACATTCTGGGCCGGGGTGGCAGAAGGTTTTACCTGGAAGAAGAAATGGGACAAAGTTGTAGAGTGGAATTTTAATGAAGCCGAAGCAAAGTGGTTTACAGGTGGAAAGCTAAACATTACCGAGAATTGTATCGATAGGAATCTGGCGACCAAAGCAAATCAAACCGCCCTCATCTGGGAGCCGAATAAGCCTACTGACGAAGCCAGGAAAATAACTTATCAGCAGCTGCATGATGAAGTATGCAAGGTGGGTAATATGCTGAAGGCGCATGGCGTGAAAAAGGGAGATCGTGTTTGTATCTATATGCCCATGGTTCCGGAAGCTGCTTACGCGATATTAGGTTGTGCTCGCATCGGGGCAGTACACTCGGTAGTGTTTGCCGGTTTTTCAGCCGGCTCTTTATCCGACCGCATCAATGACTCCGGCTGTAAAATTGTATTGACTACCGATGGTGCTTATCGCGGAGATAAAACCATCAACCTGAAAGCAATTGTAGATGAAGCATTACAGCGAAGCCCTGGTGTGGTGAAAGTGATTGTATCAGCACATCTCCAATCAAAACCCGCTATGCAGCAGGGGCGCGATTTTTCGTGGGAGGAAGAGATGAGTAAAGTGCCAGCTCAATGCGAAGCAGAAGAAATGGATGCCGAAGATTTGCTGTTCATCTTATATACATCAGGTTCTACCGGTAAGCCAAAAGGAATGGTGCATACCACAGCAGGTTATATGGTGTACACCAATTATACATTTAAGACGGCATTTCAGTACCGGGAAGGACAAGTGTACTGGTGTACTGCCGACGTGGGGTGGGTAACCGGGCACTCGTATATATTATATGGACCGTTATCTGCCGGGGCAACTTCCGTCATGTTTGAAGGTATTCCTTCCTGGCCGGATTGGGGAAGATTCTGGCAGGCGATCGAGCGTCATAAAGTAAATATATTTTATACAGCGCCAACGGCTATACGCTCCTTACAGCAAGCACCACTCAGCTTCATTGAAAAGTACGACCTCTCCTCTCTCCAGGTATTGGGTTCGGTAGGAGAGCCGATCAACGAAGAAGCATGGAATTGGTATAATGAACACATCGGAAGAAACAATTGCCCTATCATAGATACCTGGTGGCAAACTGAGACAGGAGGATTTATGATTTCGCCCATAGCGAATGTTACGAAACTAAAACCAGCGTTTGCTTCTTTCCCGTTGCCGGGTGTGCAGCCGGCGATCATGAATGAAGCCGGAGAAGAGCTGACAGGTAATAACGTAGAAGGAAGATTAACGATCAAGTTTCCATGGCCTGCCATGGCACGCACCATTTATGGTGATCATCAGCGCTTCAAGGATACGTACTTCTCTACGTTCCCCGGAAAATATTTTACAGGTGATGGAAGCAAGCGTGATGATGAAGGATACTATCGCATCACAGGTCGTGTCGATGATATTATCATTGTATCAGGTCATAATCTGGGCACTGCCGAAATAGAGAATGCCATCAATGAGCATTCCGCTGTAGTTGAATCTGCCGTAGTAGGTTATCCGCACGATATAAAAGGTCAGGCGGTATATGCTTTTGTGATCTGCTATGAAATGCCAAAAGAAGCAGACAAGCTGCGCGCAGAAATAAAAGAAATGGTCTCTAAAATTATTGGTCCTATTGCCAAGCCGGATAAGATCCAGTTTGTAAGCGGGCTTCCAAAAACACGGTCAGGAAAAATCATGCGCAGAATATTGCGCAAGGTGGCCGAAGGTGAAACGTCCAATTTAGGAGACACCACCACACTCCTTGATCCGAATATTGTGGAAGAAATTAAGGCAGGGGCAATTAAATAGCAATCCGTATCGGCCTGCTGGGTTTCAACCCAATGAGAAGCATTTATCCCGTCGACCTTATTTCCATTTGCTTAATGGAAATAAATGTCTAATTTAATTGGGCAGGCATTGAGTGATGCAGGTAAAAACAGGAAGATATAGTCATTACTTATCGTATGTAATGAAACAGGAGATAATGTCATCATTTGCCATTGATTAGAATCAAGGCATTGATGATTTTTGCGCTTTAACCCCAAAAAATATGATCCTTAAAATTAGGCGAAACAAGCTTCTCGGCACGGGCTTGCTTTCATTCCTTCTCCTTGTTGCCCTATCGTGTAGCGATATTCTGAATACCGATGAGTATGAAATCAAAAAACTACAGGCTACGCCCTCCTATGATTTGCCTCTGGCTTTTGGAGACCTGTCTATCAACGATTTACTAAGCGAAGAAGAATCGGCTAATATTAAAGTCGATGCCGATGGATTAGTGTACCTGCTGTATGAGCAAACACTGAAATCGCAGGACATTCGCGATCTGCTGCAATTTCCCAATAAATCATTAAATAAAACGGTACCTGTTCCGGGAGGTGTAATCCCGGCTAGTGCTTCGGAGCAAAACTATGCAAGCATTTCTACTACCGAAGATTTTAGTTTCAATCCGGAGAAACTGACAGAAATTAAATTCAAAGGCACTATTTTAAATGTGAGTGTTAACCTTACTCCAGCCAATTCGAATTTTAATTTCGAGGTACAGGTAAAGTTAGCCAACTTCAAGAACAATGGTGTGGCCTTGGATAGACGCATTTCCTTGGGTACCACGGCTATCCCGCTAGCCGATTACGTTGCCACACTCAACGATAATAAATTTCCGTTGGAGATCGCTGTTATTGTTAAGCCTCATAACAATCCGATAACGGTACTTCCTTCTAACGTAACCGTAAGTCTGAGCTTTAGCGCCATCGACTTTCAATATGTGAAAGGGTTCTTTGGCGACCAGGCGGCAATTAATATTCCTGCAGAGTCAATTGATGTCAGCCTGTTCGGTAGCACGCTGAACAATGCAACGGTTTCTTTTGCGCAGCCAAAGTTGTCATTTAACGTTTCCAATGATTATGGCATACCTACAAAAGTTACTTTCAATCCACTGGAAGCAAGAAAAAAGAACGGATTAAAACTTCCGCTCGTTATCACCCCTTCAAGCCCGGTATCTATTAATGTGCCCGCAAGTTTGGGGCAGTCAGCAATTACCGATGTAACGGTTAATAACACCAAGCAACTCATTGATTTTGCTCCCGATCAATTTTATTATAAAGTAAGTGCGCGTATCAATGAAGGCCTCACCACAGGAATAAATTTTTGTGCCGACACCAGCAAGATCAGAGTAAGCATGAAGGCAGAGATTCCTTTATATGGAAAGGCCTCGAATATTGTTCTGGCCGATACCGTGTCGATTGATCTTTCGGATGTGAAAGACTCGAACATAGAGAGCGGAGCAATCAAAGCCAATATCAATAATCAGCTTCCGCTGGATGCATTTATTCAATTATACCTGACGGATGATAAGTTGGTGATTTTCGATTCGCTTTTTACTACAGCACAAACAGCCATTGTAAAAGCAAGCTCGGTAAATGCGACGGGAGAACTTGCCGCCCCCGGATTGACTACTAATCTGGAGATTCCTGTTCCGAAGGAGAAGCTTAATAAATTGTTTGATGCCAAAAACCTGATCATCAAAGCAAGACTGAATACCACCAGAAATGCCAACGGGACCCAGCCTGATGTGAAGTTCAAATCGAACTACATCATGAAAGTAAATTTTGGATTGAGAGCCACCTTTAAACTGGAAGCTGATTTATGATAAAGTATTTAAAAATCAGCTCAGCGCTCAGCATCATTTTTCTGACTCTGATCCACGAAGGAGTAGCTCAGACAGAGAGTACCATGTATTTCATGAGTAGCCTTCCGCAGGTCACTTATTATAATCCTGCCCTTAAGCCAGCGTATAAAGTATCGGTAGGTCTTCCTGTTTCTTCAGTATTTGTTCAATACGGAAACAATGGATTTACGTACAATGATTTTATTTCAAAGCAGAATAATATACTTACTGCTGATCTGGATAAGCTACAGGGTTCTCTGAAAAAGAAGAATTATGTGAATGCCAACACGCAGGCGGACTTATTCCGGGTTGGCCTCAAAGCAGGAGCACGATTGTATTTTACATTTAACGTAAGTGCGAAATCGTATAACCGCCTGATGTTGCCTAAAGAGTTTACCGGAGTTTTCATTGAGGGGACCAGCTCTTACGCGAATGGATCGGTAAACATGTCACCCAGGGTTGAATCCATCAGCTATGGTGAGATCGGGTTGGGAACAGCATATACCGTAAACAATAAGCTAACCGTAGGTGCCAAGGTTAAATTGTTGAAAGGGGTTGTCAGCGCCACTACGCAACGAGCTAATCTTAATCTTGAATTTGGCGATACGTACATTACCGCTACCGGAGATTTGGATACACGTACCTCGGGCATCCATAATTTAGATGACTCGGAGTATGAACCGGGTGACCACTGGAGAGACTATACCAAAAATAATGGAGTCGCATTTGATTTGGGTGCCACTTATAAAGTAATGGATCGACTTACCGTAGGTGCCAGCCTGATTGATATTGGTGGCATTACCTGGAAGAATGATTTGTACGGCTACCAGCTAGACCCATCTAAGGCCCGATACACTTTTGAAGGTGTCGATCTGCAGAAAATTATAAATGGAGAAGATGACGACTACTTCAACTCACTGGCTGATTCGCTGGAAAAAAACTTTAAGATAACAGAAGGAAGAATCGACAAGTACCGGACTCCGCTGCCTGCTAAAATGTACCTGAGTGGTGCATATGAAATAAGAAGGTACTTTACTGTAGGCGCATTGGTGTTTGCAGAAAAATTCAGAGGTCGCTTCGTACCTGGTTTTACGGCCTCACTGAATAAAGAATTTGGCAAGTGGGTAGGTGCATCATTGAGCTATACCATGACGAACAATTCATTTAATAACCTTGGTGCAGGCGTGTCACTCAACCTGGCCCCCCTACAGATTTATGTGGTGGGCGATAACCTGTTGCGTGCTCCTATCGCTTTGATGAAAGACAACAATCTGAATTCATTCGTCAATACGACCCAGTACTTTAACCTGCGTGCAGGTGTCAATTTTGTTTTTGGCCGCGATAAAGTGCAGGAAAAACAACCCACCCCAAAACCTCTTCATTAGGAATGAAAACGATTTTATTTTTTATCCTTCCCCTGCTTTTAGGTACCCAGGTTGTTTGTGCTCAATCATCCTTTCTACCTAAAAACCTTGGCCCTTCGGTAAACTCTTCGTATGATGAGATTAATCCTGTACTTACTCCGGATGGCAAAACACTGTTCTTCGTTCGTGCCAATCATCCGGAAAATACGTTTGGTGAAGCAGATAGTGAAGACATCTGGTATAGCAATAAAATTACGGACAGCACCTGGTCACAAGCTGTGCGTTTGCCTGATCTCAACATAGGAAGATACAATGCCGTGCTATCCCTCTCAGCCGATGGCAACGCGATGTTGTTGAACGGAATCTATAGCCGTAAAGGAAGTATATGGAAAAAAAGAGGCCTGTCTGTATCTACCAAAACGAACAATACATGGACTACTCCGCGTAAGCTGAAAATAAAAAAGCTTTCGAAGAAGAACCGCGGTATGAAAAGCAGTGGCACCATGAGTGCCGACGGCCAGTTCATTATATTGAGCTTTTCAAAAAAATATCATGGTGAGAAAACCAATTTGTTTGTTTCTTCCAAAAAAGAAAACGGAAAATGGAGAAAGCCGAAGAAGATCAAGTACGTCAACTCCAAACGAAATGAAGATGCCCCATTTTTATCTGCCGATAGTAAGACGCTCTATTTTTCCAGCAATCGTGTAGACAAGAACAAGTACGATATCTACAAAACACAACGTACGGGATTAGATTGGAAATCGTGGGGGCAACCGGTATTGTTGAGTGATACCATTAATTCTCAAAACTGGGAGTCGTATTTTAAAACCAACACAAAAGGTAGCTGGGCTTATTTTGCGTCAACGAATAAATCGTTGGGTAAATCAGACATCTATCGCATCAAAATGTTTGAGGAGAACCCTTACGTAGTAGTGTCGGGTATAGTGCGTAATTCTAAAACGAAATTGCCTCTCACCGGGAAAACCATTGCAATAAAAATTAATGGACAACGGATCGATTCAATCCATGTAAACAGCGATTCGGCCACGTATAAAGTAAAGCTTCCACTGCGTAAGCAATACTCCATTTCGGCTGATGCTCCCAACTTTGTTTCCTCGGCTTCTGCATTAGATGTGTCAACGGTGAAGGAATTCACACGCAGAAAACTTGATTTACAAGTTGCCCCTCTTCCTTATGTATTACTGAAAGGGAATTTGTTGGTGCAAAATACAGGCACACCGGTTCCTTCATCAGCCACTCCTAGAATATGGATAAACAATGTGCGTATTGACTCAGCAGCAATAGATGCTAACCTGGGTACGTACGAAGTGAAGGTGCTGCACGGAGTTGTGTACGATGTGAAAGTAGAAGCGGTCAAATACAATTCTGTTCCGCAGAAAGTTGATCTTACCACCGTAGATGAATACCAGGAGATTATTCAGGACCTGTTTGTCTCAGAAGAGAAGATGGCAGTGGTGAGTGGAAAAATCCTCGATAAGAAAACAGGCAAGCCTCTTGCTAAACGATCTGCGGCAAAAGTGAATGTAGAAGGAATGACTTCTGTTCTTGCAGAGATAGACACACTCACCGGAACCTATACACTGAAGCTGCCGTTGAAAGCTGCTTATACCATCAACGCCAGCGCCCCCGACTATTACCCGGTCTATGAGCCTATTGATTTAACAAGCCAGACGACCAGTATAAAAATCAATAGAGATCTGGTGATTGTACCTATCGAAGTAGGTCAGTCCATCCGTTTGAACAACATCTTTTTCGAATCCGGAAAAGCAGTGTTGAAAAAGGAATCGTTCCCAGAGCTGGATAGAGTAGTGCAGTTTTTAACCAGCAGCACCGATATCAAAATTGAAATTGGCGGGCACACTGATGATGTAGGTAAAGCTGCCACTAACCTCAAACTATCTCAAAGCCGCGCACAATCCGTAGCGGATTACATAGTTAAGAAGGGAATTTCTAAAGCCCGTGTAGTCGCCAAAGGATATGGTTTGACTAAACCGGTGGTTTCGAATAAAACGAAGGAAGGTAAAGCTCAAAACCGAAGAGTGGAATTTACAGTGATTGGTAAATAAATGGATTTACTCTTAAGCAGCACTCCGATTGAATCTCCATCGGAGTGCTGCTTGAATTTTAAGAGATAAAACAATCAGTATAAAATTCCGGAATCAATTCACCTCATATCCATTGTGCCCTGTTGAAGCAGATTCTTTTACACAACAAGGAGCAACGGAGCTCAGCTTTTTACTTCATTCGTCAGTACCTGCTTATCTCCAAATGCTTTTATGTTCTGTAAAGTAGTTTGGGCAATCTGCGTGAGTGCCTCGTGAGTGAAAAATCCCTGATGTGCGGTGATCAATACATTGGGCAAACTTGTTAACAGGGCAATCACATCATCATCAATAATTTTCCCCGTCAAGTCGAGAAAGAATAACTTCTCTTCCTGCTCATACACATCGATGCCTAATGCCCCAATCTGCCCTGACTTTAATCCATCGATAACAGCTGGCGTATCAATTAATGCTCCTCTGCTGGTATTGATGAGCATCACTCCTTTTTTCATGACCCGAATCGTTTGTTCATTGATCAGGTGCCGGGTTTGTTCATTCAATGGGCAATGCAGTGAGATAACGTCAGCCTGAGCGAAAACATCAGTGATCGGTAAATAGGAGACTCCTATTGTTTTCAGAGATTCATTTTCTTTCTTATCGTAGGCAATTATACGGCAGCCAAAGCCTGACATAATGGTACAGAAAACCTGTCCGATGTTTCCTGTACCAACTACTCCTATCGTTTTGCCGTATAGATCAAAACCAAGGAGTCCATTTAATGAGAAATTCTGATCGCGTACACGGTTATATGCTTTGTGTGTTTTTCTGTTTAGTGTCATGATCAGGGCTACGGCATGTTCGGCTACGGCATACGGTGAATAAGCGGGTACGCGTACTACTTTTATAGTGTATCGGGTAGCTGCAGCGAGGTCTACATTATTAAAACCAGCACAGCGTAAGGCAATGAGTTTTATCTTTTGCTGAGCAAGCTGATGGATTACCGTTTCATTCAACCGGTCATTGACGAAAGCACAAACCACATCCGCTTCTTTGGCAAGTGGAGTACTCTGCTCGTTGAGTTGCGCTTCCAGAAATTCCAGCTCAAATCCAAAATCGGAATTGTGCTTTTCAAAAAACAATTTATCGTAAGGCTGGGTACTAAAGAAGGTAATTTTCATAACGGGAAATGCTCCTGTCTAAGGTAACGAATCGCCATCAGAATTACTTTCTTCAGTTGCAGGCTTGCAAGCTGACTCCAAAATTAGTTCGCTATTCTCCGATCATAAAAAAAAAGCCCGATCGTGAAAATGACCGGGCTTTTGTACAAATGATTAATGTCTGCTAACGGGTGGTTGCTTAGCTACCACATGCTTCACATGCATCAGGGTTATCCAGAGAGCAAGCCATGTCAGACATTTTCTGATCATAGTCCGCTACAGGAGACTGGTTGTATTGTAAAGATTGTTGTGCCTCTGATAATACAGATTGAGCAATTATGGGCTCCATAATATTTACATCCGCCGCGTTCACTTCAGCAGCCGGTTGTTGCATGGCCCCCTTGTCAATCGTAAACTTGATCGCATCAGCAGCAGCCGTAGAGCGCAGGTAATACATCCCTGTTTTCAATCCTTTTTTCCATGCGTGGAAGTGCATCGAAGTAAGTTTTCCAAAGTTCGGATTGGTGATGTGAATGTTCAGGCTCTGTGACTGACAAATGTAGGCACCGCGATCGGCTGACATATCAATGATTGACTTCTGAGAAATCTCCCAAACGGTTCTGTAGATATCCTTGATGTTTTGAGGAATTTCAGGAATAGCCTGAACGGAACCGTTGGTAGCGATCAGTTTTTGTCTCATGGTCTCGCTCCATAAGCCAAGACTGATCAGGTCTTTCATCAGGTGCTTATTCGCAATGATGAATTCACCGGATAATGTTCTCCTGGTGTACACATTTGAAGTGTATGGCTCAAAGCATTCGTTGTTGCCCAAAATCTGTGAGGTAGATGCGGTAGGCATAGGAGCAACCAGTAATGAGTTGCGTACGCCATGTTTTTTCACATCTTGTTTCAATTGCTCCCAGTTCCAGCGGTTGCTCTTAGGAGTAACACCCCACATATCAAACTGGAATATTCCTTTTGATACCGGAGATCCTTTGAATGTCTGGTAAGGGCCTTCCACCTTTGCGATCTCCATGGAAGCTTCCATGGCTGCGAAGTAGATGGTTTCAAAAATATCTTCGTTCAACCCACGGGCTTCAGCGCTATCGAAAGGCATACGCAACATAATGAACACGTCTGCCAGACCCTGCACACCCAATCCGATAGGACGGTGACGCATATTGGAGTTCTTCGCTTCTTCTACCGGGTAGTAGTTCACATCGATCACTTTGTTCAGGTTACGTGTGGCAACCTTGGTGATCTCGTATAATTTCTTGTGATCAAACTGACCGTCTTCGGTGACAAACTTAGGCAACGCTAACGAAGCCAGGTTACATACCGCTACTTCATCAGGAGCTGTATATTCAATGATCTCTGTACAAAGGTTGCTTGACTTGATCGTACCCAGGTTCTTCTGGTTCGATTTTTTGTTGGCCGCATCTTTATATAGAATATAAGGAGTTCCTGTTTCAATTTGCGCTTCCAGTACTTCAAACCACAAGTCCTGCGCTTTTATCTGCTTGCGGAACTTGCCTTCGCTTTCGTACTTCTCATACAAGCGCTCAAAATCTTCGCCCCATACTTCGGCAAGACCAGGAGCTTCGTTAGGGCAGAACAGCGACCACATCTCATTGTTCTCCACACGCTTCATGAAAAGATCAGGAATCCAAAGTGCATAGAACAAATCGCGGGCACGCATTTCTTCTTTACCATGATTTTTTCTCAAATCAAGGAAATCAAAAATATCCGCATGCCATGGCTCAAGATAAATCGCAAAGCTTCCTTTACGTTTACCACCACCCTGGTCAACATAGCGCGCAGTCATGTCAAAGTTTCTCAGCATGGGTACGATACCATTGGAGGTACCACCTGTTCCTTTGATGTAGGAACCTTTCGCACGCACATTGTGAATGCTAAGACCGATACCACCGGCCGATTGAGAAATCTTTGCAGTTTGTTTTAATGTATCATAGATACCATCGATGCTATCATCCTTCATGGTCAGGAGGAAGCACGAAGACAATTGCGGCTTCGGTGTACCTGCGTTGAACAGGGTAGGAGTAGCATGGGTAAACCACTTCTCTGAAAGTAATGTATACGTTTCAAGAACAGCGGGAATATCTTCGCCATGGATACCAACAGCCACGCGCATCAGCAAATGCTGAGGACGCTCTACGGTCTTTCCATCGATTTTCATCAGGTACGATTTCTCCAGTGTTTTGAATCCGAAGAAATCATAACTGAAATCACGATCATAAAGAATCGCCTCATCCAGTTCGGCCGCATGATCCTTGATTACTTTCCAGGTTTCTTTAGATATCAATGGAGCATTCTGCCCATTCTTGGGATCAACATGTTGGTACAACCGCTTCATCGTATTGGAAAACGACTTGCTGGTAACTTTGTGCAGGTTGGAAACAGCAATACGTGCTGCAAGCTTCGCAAAATCAGGGTGGCGGGTAGTCATCGTAGCGGCAATTTCTGCAGCCAGATTATCCAGTTCCTGAGTGGAAACACCATCATACAAGCCATTGATCACCTTCATCGCGACCTCTACCGGGTTGACAAATTTGGGATCCAAACCATAGCAGAGTTTTTCTATCCGAGCGGTGATTTTGTCGAACTTAACGGACTCTCTGTGTCCATCACGTTTTAGTACGAGCATCTATATTCGGGTTGTTAGGGGTGAAAAAATAAGTTTAAAAAGTGTCATAATGTATTAAAAATCCTCGTTCAGTGAAAACTTCGGACCTGTTTCTTTTTCAGTGCTGTTGAGCACACCTGCTTTTTGATAATCTCCTACGCGTTTTTCAAAGAAATTAGTTTTTCCGCGAAGGGAAATCATTTCCATGAAATCAAACGGGTTGGTGGCATTGTAGATTTTCTGACCCACGAGCTCATTGAGGAGACGGTCGGCCACAAACTCGATATACTCACACATCTGTGAGGCATTCATACCAATAAGGTTTACGGGCAGTGCGTCCGTAACAAACTCTTTCTCTATTTCTACTGCGTCTTTGATGATTCCGATGACTTTTTCTTTTGGAAGCTTGTTTACCACATGCTGGGTATAAAGATGGCAGGCGAAGTCGCAGTGCAATCCTTCATCACGTGAGATTAATTCATTGGAAAAACTCAGGCCAGGCATCAATCCACGTTTTTTCAGCCAGAAAATGGAGCAGAACGATCCGGAAAAGAAAATACCTTCTACCGCCGCAAAAGCAATCAGTCTTTCCTGGAAAGACCCCTTGTCGATCCAGCGCAAGGCCCAATCTGCCTTTTTCTTCACACAGTCCATCGTTTCAATGGCGTGGAAGAGTTTGTCTTTTTGCTGTGCGTCTTTTACGTAAGTGTCGATTAATAAAGAATAGGTTTCGGAGTGTACATTCTCCATGGCAATCTGGAAACCATAAAAGAACTTAGCCTCGGTGTATTGTACTTCAGACACAAAGTGTTCAGCCAGGTTTTCATTAACAATACCATCGCTGGCCGCGAAGAATGCCAGTACGTGGGTGATGAAATGTCTTTCGCCATCATTCAAATTAGCCCAGTCGCGCAAATCCTGACTCAAATCGATTTCCTCGGCCGTCCAGAAGCTGGCCTCCGCCTGTTTATAAAACTTCCAGATGTTGTGCTGGCGGATGGGAAACAGAACGAACCTGTCCTTGTTTTCCTTCAGGATCGGTTCTTCGAGTAAAGGTTGGCTCATTTGCTTGATATTTTTTAGGGATAAGAATATGATAAGTCAAAAACCCGATGAAAGGTTTCTTCTTGTTGTTTAATGCCTTTAAAATTTTATGGTTTTTAAATTGGTGAGTACTCTCCAACTTATCGACTTGACAAATATGAAATTTGAAGAATGAAAAACAAAGGTCCGATCTGTAACCTGTTGGCGACAACAAAGGCATAATTAGTGTATAGTCTGTTAGAAAGAATTCATTTTCATTCACTTACCGGACTGCCGCGAAGTGAAGTATGAACTAAAGATTTTTTTAAAATTTTTCGCTGAAAAAATTTGTTCCGAATGGGTTGCCGCACAGTGTGGCCAAATCGAAAGTGCATGGATATAAGTGCCTGACAGCGTGTTTATTGACAAATAAAAAGTGCCCTGACGATAGTAAAAAAGCATTTTTTTATTGTTATATTTTAGGTTCCTGAAGAACGGGCTCGCTTTATATATGGAGCGAAATTTCTGGTCAGAGTCATTTGCCCTCAAAATGGAAATACAGGACCGTCTATTTGTTTTTACAAGGGTTTGGTCTATCTTTGCACCCCATAAAAAAACAAAGAACCATGTACGCAATCGTTGATATTGCAGGAAAACAGTTCAAAGTGGCTAAAGATCAATATATCTATGCCCCTCGTCTGGATGCAGAAGCAGGCAGCTCAATTAGTTTTGAGAATGTGCTTTTGGTAGACAATGGCGGTGGTGTAGTTGTTGGCGCCCCTACTGTATCTGGTGCAAAAGTTTCAGGTAAGATTCTGGAACACGTAAAAGGAAACAAAGTAATTGTTTTCAAAAAGAAACGCAGAAAAGGCTATGCCAAGAAGAACGGGCATCGTCAGCAGTTCACAAAAGTTCAAATTGAAAGTATTGGTTAATAAAACCTTAAAAGACTAAATACAATGGCACACAAAAAAGGTGAAGGTAAAGTAAAAAACGGCCGTGAGTCGGAAAGCAAGCGTCTTGGTATTAAAGTATTCGGAGGTCAGAAGGTAATCGCTGGAAACATCATCGTACGTCAGCGTGGCACCAAGCACAACCCTGGTAAAGGAGTAGGTATTGGTAAAGATCATACCTTGTTCGCATTGATTCCCGGTACAGTAGCATTCAAAAAAGGAAGAGCAGATAAGTCATTTGTTACGGTAGTAGCAGAGGCATAAGATTTCATTTTTTTCTTAAAACTTTTAAAAAAAGGCTGCCATGAAAATGGCAGCCTTTTTTGTGTGAAAAACTCTTCATCATTATTTTATTTTTAACCGTTCATAAATATTTTTTAACGGCATTTTAATATTGGATTAACCCATTTGAAAAGTAGAAAATATTTAAATTTTGTCATTTCAATGGTTTGAAGAGAATAATATTCTTAGGTAACCCCCTATATCAGAATAACCGATCAGTATACGTCTTTTTTGTAGTATTTTCTTTTTTGAATTAATACCCCTATTTTGGGGGCTTATAAACCTAATTTTCTAACCTAAATCTAATCTATGAAGAAGATTTTACTCTGCTTCTCATTGGTTTTTGTGGTCAGCATAGCCTGGGCCCAAGAACGAGTGATTTCTGGTAAAGTGACCTCAGCCGAAGATGGCAGTGCTCTACCAGGTGTGAATGTAGTGCTTAAAGGCACTGTTAATGGTACGGTTACCGATACTGATGGTAACTTTAAAGTGAATGCCCCAGCTTCAGGTGGCATATTGGTGATCTCATTTATTGGTCTTCAGACTCAAGAAATTGAAATTGGCAGCAGAAATGTGATTGATGTTTCTCTCAGTACCGATGTTAAGCAACTTACTGAGGTGATTGTTACAGCCGGTGGTTTGGAAGCAAGAACAAAGGAACTCGGATCAGCAACAACTATCATGTCACCTCAGGTTTTATCAGCTGGTAAAGCTGTGAATATAGCCGCAGGTATGCAGGGTAAAGTAGCCGGTTTTCAAATTAATGCATCAAGCAGTGGTGTTAACCCTGAATATCGTTTGATACTTCGTGGTCAGCGATCAATCACAGGTAACAATCAGGCATTGATTGTTCTTGATAACGTGATTGTTCCCAGTTCCGTTTTGAGTAACCTGAATATGAACGATGTAGAGTCTGTTAATATTTTGCAAGGTGCAGGTGCAGCGGCTCTCTACGGTTCTCAGGCATCGAATGGTGCAGTTATCATTACCACTAAAAAAGGTAAGTCTGGAATAGTTGATATTAACGTATCACATAACGTGCAGATCACGGAAGTTGCTTTCTTCCCTAAAATTCAGAAAGGGTTTGGTTCAGGAGGTTCTGCGTATGGTATTGATCCTGCGGGTGCTGCTGTCTTTAACTATTTGGAAAATCAATCTTATGGACAACCCTTTGACGGTTCATTGAGACCTCTTGGTCCTAAGCTCGAAGATGGTACGCAGCTATACACAACTTATGATTATAAACCCGGTCATGATGATTTTTGGGAAAAAGGGATTACTAATCAAACTGATTTCTCTGTGTCATCAGGTGATGATAAATCAACGATTTATGTTTCTGGCCAATATGTAACTGTTACGGGAACAACTCCTGGTGATAAATTTACACGTGGTAATATTCGTTTAAATGGTACCAGAAAAATAGGTAATAAAGTAAATGTAAAATTTGCTACCTCGTTTGCACCTAATAAGTACGACATAACAACACAAACAGGAGCGATCTACTCGAATTTATTAAACATGCCTTCGAATGTGGATATTACTGCTTATAAAGACTGGAGAACGAATAAATTTGCTACTCCTAATGGCTTTTATAACCCTTGGTATGATAACCCTTATTATACAGCAGAAACAAATCGTCAACTAACGAAGAACAATTATCTTACAGGTAACGTTGAGATTAAATTTTCTCCTATTAAGGGACTTGATTTGATAGCCCGCGAAGGTATCTCGAATCGTTACATGACCGATAAGCAGCATGTAGAGGGATATAAATATAGTACCTATGCAAAGAATACTGATCAGAGTTCTAAAACAGATGATCCAGCCACTGTATCGGAAGAAAGTTTTAATACTTCTCAGTCGGTAACAGATTTTATCGGTCAGTATGATAAGTCATTTGGAGAGATCAATGCAAACCTGGTAGCTGGTGCTCAGCTTATTGAAAGCAATTCACGTGACTTATATGTTGGAGCCAACAATCTTACAGTATACGAATTGTATAACTTAAGTAACGGTACAGGAACACCTTCAGTGAGTGAGGCAGATTATCACACTCGCCAGGCTGGTGTTTACGGTAAGTTGACTTTAGGATTCAGAGATTATCTGTTTTTGACGGCTACCGCACGTAACGACTGGGATTCACGTTTGAGCAAAGCCAACCGTTCATTCTTCTATCCCTCTGCCGAACTTTCTTTTGTGTTGACGGATGCAGTTCCTTCATTGAAGAGTGATTTTGTGAATTTCATTAAATTAAGAGGTGGTGTTTCTAAGGTAGGTCAGGTAAATCTTAGCACTAATTCAAATCCTTTAGGAGCATATAGATTATTACCTACGTTTGGATCTACAGCAAGTGGTTTCCCTTATGGATCTTTAGCCGGGTTTACTCAAGATAACGGCTTGGTAAGTAATAACCTGAAACCAGAATTAACACATTCCTATGAGTTTGGTGCAAATTTCAATTTGTTGAATAGTAGAATTGAAGGTTCAGTGACTTATTACAATAGCCACACCGATGACCAAACCGTTACCACTTCATTATCAAGTAGCACGGGTTTTACTAGCTTATTAACCAACGTTGGGCAAACTTCTTCTAAAGGTCTCGAATTATCACTTCATTATACTCCAATCAAAACCAACAATTGGAGTGTTACTGTAGGTGGTAACTATACTTACCTTGAAAATACAGTAGAGTCTATTTCGGCTGACTTGCCACAGTTGTCACTCCAAACTTTGAATAATGCTCAATCTGTAGCGATGGCTGGCGCGTCTTTCCCTGTTATTATGGGACTGGATTATCAACGTGATCCACAAGGTCGCGTCATTGTGGATGCCGTTACAGGTGTTCCACTTTCTCCTTCTACAACCCCTGTTGTGTTAGGAAATGCAACACCTAAAAATCGTATTGGAGCTGACTTGAGTGCGTCATGGAAAAACCTCCATTTTTCTATTTTGTTTGAATACCGTGGTGGTTATAGTATTTACAATGGTGTAGGTACTGAAATGGACTGGTCGGGCACAAGTGCAAGAACAGCCTACTACAATCGCCAAAGCTTTATATTCCCTAATTCGGTATATATGGCTTCTGATGGTAGTTATGTTGAAAATACTTCTGTGGCCATTGCTAATGGTAATGGTAACTCTGGCTTCTGGTCAGATGGAATCAATAGAAATACAACTTCTAACTATGTTACGTCCGGTGATTTCATTAAGCTGAGAGAGGTGGCGCTTTCTTATGATATTCCTACTTCAATAGTAGGTAAGACGAAGGTGTTAAAAGGTGCAACGATAAGTGTACAGGGAAGGAACCTCTTTTTATGGATGCCTAAAGATAATTTATACACTGACCCTGAGTACGGTCAAACAAGTAGTAACAATGGAAATGGAGGAGGCTTAAATGGTTTAGGTCAGACTCCTCCTGTACGCTACTACGGAGCTACATTATCATTGAAATTGTGATAATAAAGATCACTCAACTTTATAAAATGAAGATGAAGAATATGAAAAAAATAAAATTTTTGATATGTATAATTATTGCAGGTGTACTTACATCTTGTAATGATTATTTTGATATCAATAAAAATACGAATCAAGCAACGGCTGCATCGGCTGCTCTTATATTGCCTCAGGCCCTTACCACTACGGCAAGTGTTTTAAATCAATTTAATAGTTATGGTATGCAGATTGGTGGCTATGCTGCTAATGCCGGAGGTTATGGCGGGTTTAATGAAACAGTTTCATATGCCTATACGCCCAATAATTACTCCAATCTTTGGTCAATTACCTATGATAATCTGAATGATTACCAGTTTATGATCAATTCTACTGTAGGTAATGACGCTAATATCTACTACAGTGCTGTTGCGAAAATCATGAAGGCGCATGATTATCAATTACTGGTGGATGCGTATAATGATATACCTTATAGTGATGCATTACTAGGAGCTAATAACCTTACACCTTCTTACGACAATGCAGCTACTATATATGCTAGTTTGGCTGGCTTATTAGATGAAGCTATTGCAGAAATAAATAAAGGAGAAAGTGCTACTATAGCCCCTGATGCCATTACTGCTAACGATGTAGTTTTTGCAGGTAATATGACCTCTTGGAAAAAGCTTGCAAATACGTTGAAGCTGAAATTAATGATCCGGGCCAAAGGTAAAGCGACCTTCGCAAATACCTCTTTTGATGCAGCCGGATTTTTGACTGCCGATGCATTGATTAATCCTGTCTATAGACGTGACATCAATAAACAGAATCCTGCTTGGGAATCCTGGGCGTTTACTGGAGGAGGTACCACCGGTGCAAAATCTTGGATTCCTACAACTTATGTTATGGATTTCTATGATGGGTATAAGTTAAGTGATCCAGGAAGAGGTAAGGCTTTATATTACCAATTCCCAGGAACAGGTACTAATCGTTTGGGTGTAGAAGGCGAGGGAATTCCTAAAAGCCCTGATGGTAGTTTTTGGTATCCTGGTTCAGCACGTACCCAAGCTACGGCCGGCGCTGCAACAGGGGCTCTAAAAGGTCCTGATGCCGGGTATCCATTGTTCACAGCTGCCGAAAGCTATTTTCTGCAAGCAGAAGCTGTAGTAGTTGGTGGTTTTGGTGTAGCTGGTACAGCTAAAGCACTTTTTGAATCAGGGATAAAGGCATCCTTCACGTATTTGTATACACTGCCTGATAAAACAGTTTCGGGAAATCCGACAGCGGATGCAGCTACTTATATAACTAATAATGCTGATGCTCGGGTACAATTTGATCTGGCCACTACTACTCCTGAAAAAGTGGAAGCGATCATCACTCAGAAATACATTGCCTTGAATATGGTGCATAGCCATGAAGGATGGAATGAGTACAGAAGAACCGGTTATCCTACTCAATCTGGAAATACTGCTCACTCTACATTTGCTTCATTTGCTTCCCAGAGTTCACGTGCAGATAAATTGCCTTCTCGGATTCAGTATCCCACTTCTGAAGGACAGTATAATGGAGGAAATTTGCCAACAGGCATTAGTACTTTTACCTCACTTATTTTCTGGGCTAAGTAATAACTTGATATTCTTATGAAAAAAATAACGATAAAAACTCTGGTGGTTCTTATGATGGGAGTACTATTCTTTGCTTCCTGTTTGGATGGCAACGAAATGAATACCCCACCAACGGGTTCACCCACCTTGATGGTAGTATCATTTGACCCTAGCAGGGGCGAGTCTACTCCTACATTATTGTATACAGGATTACAGTATTTTGGAAATCAGGCCCTATTATTGGATCAGGCGGCAGAAGTAGAGACAATCAAATTTGCTGCTTCTATTCAAGGCTCAAAGACGTATGATCGTGATATTACAGTGAACTTAGTTACGGTTCCATCCGCCGCAAACGATAATAAAGGCAATGATGGTATTGATTATGCCGTGCTGAGTAGCGATCAGTACCGGATAGTTAATTCAACAGCAGTAATCAAAGCTGGCGAACAATATGCTGAGTTTGAAGTGGAATTTTATCCGCTTAAGATTGATTTTACAAAGAGTACAATTCTTCCACTTTCAGTGACTAATGATGCGGATATACTTGTTAGTTCAAATTTTGGAAAATTTTATCCTCACATTATTGGTAATCCAATCGCTGGGCTTTATTCATGGCAATTTATACGATGCAGTACTCCTACTTGTAGTGCTGGCCCTGATGGTAACTCCTTTTCAGGAAGATCAACAGTATTTAGCCCAGTAGATCCAACGACAATTACCGTACCTACAGGATACTATGATAACGCAAACTATATCGTGACGTTTACAAATACGAATGGAGTTTTGTCAAATTTCAAAGCGGTGATCGACCCGGCAAAAGTAAATGGTGATTGGGCAAGTGCCGGTATTACTGTTGCTTCTGGTCCAACCATAACTGTGAATGCAGATTACTCCAGATTTGAACTTCATTATACCACGGCCACACGGAATGTGACAGATATTTATGTTTTGAAGTAAATACCTGAAAGAAAACTTAAAAATTAAACAGACGATTTATGTTAAAACGAATATATAGCTATATGGCAATAGTGGTAAGCTCTATGCTTTTCCTTGTTGCTTGTAATGATGACGATGATAAGATCAAGCATTTCAGTACTGTAGTAGATGTCAGTAAGTCCTCTCTGGCAGAGGATAAGTATAAGATAGTTACATACTTTTCTACGGATGGAGGAAAAACTTATGTAGATTATCCAGTTATTAATAAGGGGCAACAGTATCAGGTAAAAGTCTTAGATGCGGATCATGAAGATGTTACTGAAGCTACCTGTTATGTTGTCGATTGGTCTGCCTCTAACCCTCAACCAATTAGTGTTGATGGAGGTATTGCTACTTTTGAAATGACATCGGTATCTGATCTTTCTGCAGTTGTTACCAATGTTCCATTTTCAGCAGCAGCAGCAGTAGGTACATACACCGTGGTAACTGATGACTGGGCGGATTTTCATGCAGGTGATAAAGTTACAGTCGCTAGAGTAGATGATACGCATGTGCAGATTAATGAGTACCCAGCTACCAATAATCAACATCACGGGTTAGTTTTGACAATAACAGATCTTGGTTTGGGTACCGTTGTTGTAGCAAAACAGTACAGTGGCGCTTACGGTGGGGATGATACAGATACCAGTGGCGAGGGCTTGGCATCTTCATGTGCCGGTACTATTAGCCTCACTTTAGATTTTGAAATAGACGGCGATGTGTACAGTGGAAACGTTTTGGAATTGAAAAAGAACTAAGTTTAATTTCTATAGTTTCTCAAAGAGGCCGCTATTATAGCGGCCTCTTTTTATTCGAACTCTTTTTTAAAAAGAATAAAACCCCTCCACTACCCTCACTACATCCTCAAACGAATTATACAGCGGCACAGGAGCGACACGTATCACATCAGGTTCACGCCAGTCGGCAATGACTCCGGCTTGTGTTAATTTGTTAAATGTCTTTTTGCCGTCGCGTTTCATTAATAAAGAAAGCTGGCATCCGCGCTCTGCAGGATTAGCGGGGGTGATAATGACGAAGTCTTTTCCATACGTTGGGATTTGCCAGAGCAGGAATTCTAAAAGATCGGTGAGCTGGATACTCCTTTTACGAAGTGCAGCAATGCCTGCTTCATTGAATAGTTCGAGCGATGCCAGTAGAGCTGCGCTTTGGAAGACCGGTACATTGGATAACTGCCAGCCATCGACGCCCGCCATAGGCTTAAACCCCTTCTTCATTTGAAAACGTTCGCCTTCATCGTGTCCCCACCAGCCTGCGAAGCGAGGAAGTTTTGGGTTATTAAAATGTCTTTCGTGAACAAAGGCTCCTGCAATTGCACCTGGCCCTGAGTTAAGGTATTTGTAGCTGCACCATACTGCGAAATCCACATCGTTTTTGTGAAGGTTTACAGGTACGTTGCCGACGGCATGTGCTAAATCAAATCCTACTAATGCTCCGGCTTTGTGCCCTGCTGCGGTAATGCTTTTGATGTCGAAGAACTGACCGGTATAATACTGTACTCCACCAAAGATGACCAGTGCTAACTCCTCGCGATGTTCGTGAATAGTATCCAGTATATCTTCTGTGCGAAGGGTGTATTCTCCTTTTCTTGGCTTCAATTCAATCAGTGCCTTACTGGGATGAAGACCATGAAATTTGATCTGTGATTCAAACGCATATTGATCGGAAGAGAACGCGCCCGCTTCCGTGAGTATCTT
>QFQM01000059.1 GCA_003243255.1 Flavobacterium psychrophilum
TAGCAATGGTGCCGGTCCTTACCGTTATTTTTGACACTAAAAAGACCGTTATACAGAAACCTGTATTTGACATTGAACATATGCAGGATTTCAGTGAAAATTATCTGAACTACCTGCTTACGAAATATATTAGCGAGTACGGTCAGTTTACAGTACTTATGTATATCATTGGTGGTATAGTAGCTATCTTTTTATTAAAAAACATAACAACCTATCTGGCGATATATTTTATAACATACCTGCGAAATGGCCTTATAAAAGACATACGGGAAAAAATGTATGCGAAAGTTATAAAGCTGCCGGCCTCCTACTATTCAGACACAACCAAAGGAGATACTATATCACGCCTTACCACTGATGTAAATGAGATTAGCAATTCACTTCAAAACATTCTTGAAATGATTGTTAAGGAACCGCTTACCATACTATTTACATTAATTGGAATGGTACTATTTAGCGTTAAGCTTACCCTTTTTGTATTCCTGTTCATACCCATTGCAGGATTTTTAGTTTCAAAAGTAGGTAAAAGCCTTAAAAAGAAATCACAGCTTTTACAGGAAGAACAGGGACAGGTATTGTCTGTACTTGAGGAAACCATAGGCGGATTGAAGATCATCAAATCATTTACTGCCGAGGCAATTTTTGCTAAAAAATTCAACAGTACAAGCCAAAAACTTTTTGAACACAGCAATACTGTCGCTAACAGACAGAATCTTGCCTCACCGTTAAGTGAATTTTTAGGTATACTTATCATTTCTATTTTATTAGTATATGGGGGCTATCTTGTTTTTGAAGATAAAAGTATGGAAGCAAGCTTCTTTATTACCTATATACTTATGGCATATAACATCTTAACACCTGCCAAAGATATCTCTAACGCCAGCTATGGACTTAAACGTGGCACAGCCTCAGCCGAACGTATCGTTCAGGTACTTGAAGCACCTGTAGCTATAGAGGATTCTCCTAATGCAATAGAAAAAAACAGCTTTGACAAAGAAATAACGATAGAGAATATCACTTTCAGCTATATTGAAGGAAAAGAAGTTCTTAAAGATTATTCTATTGATGTTCAAAAAGGGCAAACGGTTGCCCTTGTAGGACAATCAGGTTCAGGTAAAAGCACAATCGCTAATTTACTTACCCGTTTTTATGACGTTCAGGAAGGAGCTGTCAAAATTGACGGAACTGACATCCGTGATTTAAAACTGAACTCTCTTCGTAGTATGATCGGGCTGGTAACACAGGATAGTATATTATTTAACGATACCGTTCGCAATAATATGCTTGTGGGCCGTCCTGAAGCTACTGATGAAGAAATAATAAATGCATTAAAGGTTGCTAACGCTTATGAATTTGTAGTTGGACACTCAGAAGGCTTAGACTATAATATTGGGGATGGAGGTAATAATTTAAGCGGTGGACAGAAACAGCGACTTAACATTGCCCGTGCAGTACTTAAAAACCCTCCTATCATGGTTCTTGATGAGGCTACTTCAGCACTTGATACCGAAAGCGAAAGACTGGTACAGGAAGCATTAGAGAACATGATGCAGAACCGTACTTCGGTCGTTATTGCCCACAGGCTTTCTACCATCCAGAAAGCTGACAAGATTGTGGTTATGAAAAAAGGCCGTATTGTTGAACAGGGTACTCACGATGAGCTTATAACTCTCGACGGCACCTACAAAAAACTGGTTATGATGCAGTCTTTTGAATAGATTTTCAGATTATTTGATAGTTGGATTTTTAGAAATAACATATCATTAATAGCTGCATTTTTTGCAGCTATTTTTTATAGCGTAACTTTAGAGTTCCAAAAAACTCTTATATGCCTGTAAAAGCAATCATCTACGACCTTGACAATACCATCTATCCTGTAAGTTCCATTGGCGAAAAACTATTCGGCCCTGTATTTGACCTCATTGCTGCAAATGGCCAGCACAACGACAGCCTTGAAGACATAAAAAAAGCTATTATGCGCACGCCTTTCCGTATTGTGGCACAACGCAATAACTTTAGCGATGAGCTTACCCAAAAAGGCATCGAGATTCAGGAAACACTCGATTATAAAGATGAAATACTTCCTTTTGAAGACTATCCTGAAATAAGAGCCATAAACACCGAACGCTTTTTGGTAACTACAGGTTTCAGAACAATGCAACTGAGCAAAATAAGACAACTAGGCATTACCGACGACTTTAAGGAAATTCATGTTGTGAATCCGGTAGAGACCTCTAAAAAAGAAGTTTTCGCAGACCTGCTGAAACGCTATAATTACAAACCTGAAGAAGTGCTCGTTGTTGGTGATGATCCGGAGAGTGAGATTGCAGCAGCCAAAGCCTTAGGTATCCCTACAGTATTATATGATAAGACGGATACCTTTGATGTGAAAGAGGCTGATCATAAAATAAAGCATTTCGCAGAGCTTGCCGCAATTGTAGCAGCAGCAAATAATTTATAACATAAACATAAATTAAATCCGAAAGATTAAACGTAACTTTAAGTTACTTTCGATGAAAAATCCAACGCTATGTACGTTCCCAACGAAGATATAAAAATGCCTTCTCCAGATACTATTGTCTGGAAATACCTTGATCTCTCCAAATTCCTAGACCTGTTGCTTTGCAAACAGCTTTTCATGGCGCGTTCGGATAAATTCGAGGATCAGTATGAGGGCACGTTTAGCGAACCTACATATGAAGAGCTTAAAAAAGTATCGGAAAACAATCCGGGGTTCCTGCTATACCATAAAACCCACCGCAAGAATGTGGTGATAAGCAGCTGGCATATCAATGAATATGAATCGTTTGCCATGTGGCAGATCTTTACCAAAAACAACGAAGGCCTGGCTATACAGTCAACCATTGGCCGTATGCAGGAAGCCCTTGCACCTGAAAATCGTTATGAGCAGCACATAGGCGCTGTTAAGTACATTGACTACAAAAAAGAATATGTTCCGCTGGACAATAGTTTTTTCCCTTTCCTGTTCAAAAGGAAGAGCTTTCAGTATGAAGGGGAAGTCAGGATAATCTCTGATCTTTCAGACCAGAACATCTACATAAATGAAGGCATAAAAGCCAATGTAGACATTAACAAGCTTATCGAAAAAATATACATACACCCAAAATCGGAAAACTGGTATAAAAATCTTGTAATACAGCTAATGCAGCAGCTTGGCTTTGATTTTACTATTGAAAAATCTGATCTGGAAAGCGATATTTTTGTCTAAACATAAATGAAATACCATGCCATTCAATGATGAAACCGTATTACGGATAAGAGAATTCTTTCTTGATAAAGGAGCCGATTTCTATGAAAAGAAAATGTTTGGCGGTATCTGTTTTATGGTCGACAATAAAATGTGTTGTGCCACACACCTTAATAAAAAAACAGGAGAAGATATGCTTATGTGCCGGATAGGCCCGGATGCTCATGAAGCAGCTCTTGAAAAAGATTATGTGGTACCCATGGAATTTACAGGCAAACCGATGATTGGCTACATATATGTATATGAAGGAGGTTTCAGTACTGCAAGAGACCTTGCATATTGGCTACACTTATGCCTTGATTACAACCCTATGGCAAAAGCCTCAAAAAAGTAAAAGAGAATAAATAATCTGTCTGAAACAAAGCAATAAGCAACTCACCAATACTGCCTGTTAATTAACCGGCTCGTAGGCAACTGCTTCCCAACTATCCTGAAGAAGGTCTACATAATGATAATGTACTTTATCATTTTTATCGAAAGCACCATTTTTATTGATATCCTCAATTGTACGGAAATACACCCTCCCCTGTACATCAATAAGATTCCAGTCGATAAGTTCCTGCGCATCCTGAGATAGCTTTTTAAAACCTCTGCCCGAAGCATCACTTATGTAAACAGATTTGATGTCATTAACATCTACCTTACCATCCTGATTGGTATCAGCATCTACAAGTGTATAGAGTAAAATATTCTTTTTATACCGTTCCGCTATAGTATTAAGATAGGTAGCAGTCTGAATTTGTATTTTTTTATCCGTAAGCGGCCTCATTGCAGTCGAATCGATATGCTGGAATTTCAGGTTCTCAAAATAACCCGTTATCTCAAAACGATTGTAGTTTGAAATCGCATAGCTCACATTACCGTTCGTACGGCTTGTTCCGTAACTCCTGTTACTGTCGTCGTAAACCCTTATATCTCCTATAGGATGTATAAGATATTTAGTCCCTTCCATATGCACAGGAAGATCGGCTACCTTAATTTCTGTAGAATCAACTTTTTTAGCGTCATTTTTACCTGTACCCGCTTCATCATAGATTACTTTAGGCTTTTGCTCCTCTTTTTTACAGGCAACAAAAAACAACGAAGATAAGGTGATGATTGCTATTAGGATTCTTTTCATTTTAAAAGGATATAATATCAAAAATAAGCAAAATGTTTCAAATAATTAAATGCTTACATTCAGCTTAAGGCTAAACACACGGCTGGTAAGGTAATTAGGCACACCATATTGCTGCTTGCTGTACACATCACGTACCCATGTATTGGTTATCGCATTCTGGTTATTGAAAAGATTGAATATCTCAAGTCCAAGCGACAGTTCCCTGAATACTGATAACCAGTGCCCTTTAGGAAAGTCCGATTTTGAATCTACAAAAACGTAAGCAAAACCGGCATCCACCCTGCGATAATCGTTAAGGCGTGACTGGTAATTGTAAGGATCTGCATATGAAGGCGAACCTCCCGGAAGACCAGTATTATACACCATATTCAGATATGCCTTAAGGCTTGGTATATTAGGTACATAATCCTGGAAAAGAACAGCAAATTTCAGCCTTTGGTCGGTAGGACGTGCAATATACCCTCGATCATTAAGGTTCTCTTCGGTCTTCATATATCCTATAGTCACATACGATTCAGTACCGGGAACAAACTCACCATTCATTCTCAGGTCAAGTCCGTAAGCATAGGCAACAGCATCGTTATTAGCACGGTAGCGCATACGTACGTTTTCAAGCGTATACGTATTTACATCGTCCATTTTCTTATACCAAAGTTCTGAAACCAGCTTAAAAGGCCTGTCCCATATCCTGAAACTGTAATCGTTACCTGCTACAATGTGAATAGATCGCTGCGCTTTAACATCGGGCCTTACCTGACCTAAAGAATCGCGAAGTTCACGATAGAAAGGCGGCTGATTATAAAAACCTCCTGAAAGGCGGAAAAGCATATCCATATCCCATGCCGGCTTTAAGGTTAACTGAGCTCTCGGGCTAATGGTTGTCTGACCTTTTCCTTCAACATTTCCGCCTACTTTCCAGTATTGTGCTCTTGCACCAACGTTAATGAATAAATCGGCCTCGCCAATTTTTGTCCTGTTACTCCATTGTGTAAAACCTGAAAAACGGTCAATCTGCGTGAAGTTGGTCGCCCTTACATTTTGATATGGTACAAGCGGCCCTGTGAAAGGATCATAAGGTTGGTCATTTTTAATATCGGCAACCGGAGGCCTTATCGAAAACCCTGCCGAATCAATCACTTCCCACTCCAGTAATCTGTCACGAATGTCTTCATGAGTATATTTCACACCCCACTCCAGGCGGTTATTATCAATAATATGGTATCCCTTAATCTCGGCATTGGCAATAAGTGCATCAAGATTGTTTCGGGCGTGGTTAAGCTGCGAGCCTACGCCACGTGCATTTTTTACCTGCCCAAAAGTATCAGATCCAATATTCGTATCTACTTCACCAAGGTTGTATTGCGCAAGGATATCAAAATACTCCTGCTCCATGGTATGATATACTGAACCTATAACCTTAAACTGGAAATTTTCCGATACGGTATATGTAGATTTTAAAGCTCCAAAATAAGTTGTGTATTCGTCTTTTTCCTTACCGTCATAATAGATTACCAAAGCCTGTGGCTCATCTATGGTACCAAAGTTAGTCTGACGGTATAGCGGCTCATAGTTGTATTTGTTTTGCGAAATGTTACCTAAGAAATTAAGCTCCCATTTTGATGATGGCGTGAAATTTACCATAGCCTGAACATCGGTAAACGTAGGCTTAAAATTAGATTCCGTTTGCTGGCTGTTTACCAAAAGGCTGTTGTCGCGATAGCGTGCACCTATTATACCGCTCCATTTCTGGTTTTTTGAGATCGCATCAACCGTTACGCCTCCACCAAGAAAACTTGCTTCTGCCTGAACCCCCATTCTTGTTGGCCTTCTGTAAGTGATATCAAGTACCGAAGACATTTTATCTCCATATTTTGCCTGAAATCCACCGGCAGAGAATTCAACATTCTCCACCATAGACGTATTGGTAAAGCTTAATCCTTCCTGCTGTCCCGAACGGATAAGGAACGGACGGTATATTTCAATATCTTCTACATAAACAAGGTTTTCGTCATAATTACCACCACGAACTGCATATTGGGTACTCATCTCATTATTAGAATTACCACCCAGAAGTTTTACTATATTTTCAACCCCTCCATTCGCTCCGGGAATATTCTTTATTACTTCAGGTGATATCCTGATAAGGCTTTGTATTCTCTGACGGCTGGTTTCACCTGTAATAGTTACGCCCTTAAGCTGTTTACTTGCTGCTTCAAGTACCGCATTTATCTCCCCTTTTTTCCCTGCAGGTAAAGTAATTGGCACTGAAGCCGGATTAAAACTAACATGGTTATAAGAAATGATTACTTCTTTTCCGGCGGGTATCTCAAGCTTATAAAAACCTGTTTTATCAGAAATAGCAGATCCTTTATTGCCCTGATCATCATATGAAATCGTAACACCTTCTACAGGCTGGCGGTTTTCATCTAAAAGTACACCATATATAAGGGCTTTATCCTGAGCAAATGCAGTAACGCTGAATAGTATGAACAGCAGCGCAAAAAGTTTATTTATTGTTTTCAACAGAGGTTGGGTTTTGTGTTCTGAAAAAATGCGTCTCAAAGGTAGCAGAATTTCCCACATTATCAGTAACGGTAACTTTTAAATCGTTCCGGCCTTCGTCAACTATACCATCACTGAAATTATGGAAAATGACCCTGGTCTTATAATCATAATGCATAAGTATCCATTTTCCGTTAAGCCATGCATCTATTGTTGCAATACCCGAACGGTCGTCGCTAACCTTCATATTGAACTGCTTATTTTTAGTAAGCCATTTACCCGGAGTAAAACTCGGGCTGAATATTTTTGGAGGATTATTATCCTGTGCTAACTTATAGTTTCCAAGTGTTTTTACTTTGGCCGTCATCCTGCCACCTTCAACCACACTTGCGTTATACGACAACCTCTTTTCGTTGAATGTCGCAATAAATGTTTTTTGCAGTACCTCTTTCGATATACCTTTTACATCAAACGAAATTGTGATTGGCGTATGCAATGGCACCGATTCGTTATCGATATAAAGAATGGAATCTTTCACATCAAGATCCATATAAAAATCATCATAGAAAGAATTCGCCGGCACAAATACCGATATATTATTCTTGGAATAATTATTATCGTTAGCCGCCTTCACAAAATAAGGCGTGATCTTTTTTACTTCAGCTATTTCAGCAGGCTTATCGGAATATTCAATACTGCCATTTATGGTTGTAGTATTGCCGTGATAATCACTTACCACTATCCTGTAATTTTTCACCTCTCCCGGCACAACATCAATTTGTCCGTTGGTATTATTACCTTTTATCATCGAAAAGGGATATGCCGTTCTGTAGAATAATTTCTGGAAACGTTGCCCTGTATAATAATATTTAGGATAGTCAATAAAATTGTTGATGTAACGGCCTTCATTGAACGCAAACGTATTAAAGGTGTACGTAAAACCCGGAGTACCGTTATAAAAAGTCTCCATCTTATAGATACCGTTGTTACCTAAGCTACCTGTAGATTTGTCCGAGGCGTTGATTTCAATACCTATCTTACCTTTTGCAAGTATCTTATCAGCAAGATAAGTCCCGTCTGCCTGCATTTTTACATTTACAGCCATTGGCCTTGCCGATTCATTCGCTACTGCCCCGTCACTTAACGGATAGACCATCAGCCCGTGAAATAAAGGTGCTTTTCTGTCTTCCATTTTTTTATCAAGGCCAAACAGCAACGGATTGATAACCCATTCTGTTTTAGTATCCCTCACCTCAAAATGAAGGTGCGGCCCACCCGATCCTCCTGTATTTCCGGAAAGCCCAACAAGTTCGCTTTTGGTTACCGTTATTTCATCCTTTTTAGGGAATATCTCAATTTCAAAAGATTTCTTTTCATACTGTTTTGCTCTTACGTAAGATTCTATCTTGTCCGCATAAGCGCTAAGATGCCCATAAACAGTAGTATAACCATTTGGATGATCAATATATAATACTGTTCCATATCCATAAGAAGACACTTTTATACGCGATACATAACCGTCTGCAGCCGCATAGACAGGAAGGCCTTCGCGCTGCTCTGTACGAAAGTCAAGCCCGGCATGAAAGTGGTTGGTACGCAACTCACCAAAAGTACCCGACGGATGGATAGGAATATCCATCGGAGAACGGAAATAATCTTGCGGATAAGGGTTCTGCGCCCAAACAGAAAAGGAAATAAGTAAGGATAAAAGAAGTAATCTCATAGGGCTAAAATATAAAAAAGCACAAAAATAACCTCGGGCTTTTAGATAAACTTATAACTCTTTACCCTCCAATTTATTACACGTTTACGAAATTTTTCGCATAATTTTTCCCTAAACTATTGTTTCTAATTAAAGTAATATTAACTTTGTAAAATCATGTAATGAAAGTTGACTGTTATGAACGGATTATCCGAAATAGTTGATGCTCTTGAGGTTAAACTCGAAAAGCTTGCCCAAAAACTGGAGCAGCTTCGGGCAGAAAATCAGGAGTTGGAAAACGAGGTTTCCCGGTCAGCTTTGGCTTTGAACAGGCAAAGTGAGGAGATTGCATTGCTTAAACAGCAAAATGAATCCCTAAGAATGGCCAACTCATTACTGGGCAGTGACGACAATAAAAGAGAAACGAAACTCAAAATAAATTCATTGATCCGCGAAATTGATTATTGCATAGCGCAGCTCTCTGATTAAGACAGAAGATGGACGATAAGCTGAAGATCAAAATATCAATTGCTGACAGGGTTTACCCTTTAAATGTAGATCCGTCGCAGGAAGAAGGCCTACGAAGCGCTTCTAAGAAGATTGATGCCATGATCAGGCAGTTTGAAGAAAACTATGCAGTTCGCGATAAACAGGATGTTTTAGCTATGTGCGCCCTGCAATTTGCAGCGCAAAGCGAACAAAAGCAGATCGATAAGTCTGCCGACCTGGAAGAAGCCTTTGAAAGGCTTAAAAAAATGAATGAAAGAGCAGATGAGCTTCTCTCTAAATAATAAAATACGTTCTTTACATACGTCAAAAATACTGCCTACATTAGTACATATTTGATAAACTCAACGCCAATACTTTAAAATGGGTGAATCGTCGCTACTATAGCATGCTGCCTCGAGCAGATCCTAGAACAGCTTGTTAGCCCAAAACTTGTCAATACGAGTTTATACAATTCTTCTGATGTAGGCTTTTTTTATATTTATAAAACAACCAAACAAAATCTAAATGGATATAGCTTTAATAATAATTATCGGGATCGTGGGAATAGTGGCAGGATTCGGTGTCGCGAAGTTCCTGGAGAAGAAAAATGTGTCGACCCTGATAAAAAATGCAAGAAAAGAAGCCACGAACATCATTAAAGATGCTACTAAAGAGGGCGAAAACATAAAGAAAGACAAAGAGCTTAGGGCTAAGGAGAAATTCCTTGAGCTTAAAGCCGAGCACGAACAGGTTATCTTAGCTAAAGACAGAAAAATTGCTGAAGCTGAGAAAAGAACAAGGGATAAAGAATCTCAGGTATCTAACGAACTTGCAAAGACTAAAAAAGTAAACGACGAGGCTGAAGCTAAAATAGCTGATTACAACTCTCGTATAGAATACCTTGACAAAAAACAGCACGAAATAGACAGGCTTCATAAAAGCCAGGTAGACCAGCTTGAGGTTATCTCAGGACTATCTGCTGATGAAGCAAAGAACCAACTTGTGGAAAGTCTTAGAGCTGAAGCAAAAACGGCTGCTATGTCTCACATTCAGGAGACTATTGAAGAGGCTAAACTTACTGCTCAGCAGGAAGCTAAAAAAATTATCATCAGCACGATTCAGCGTGTAGGTACTGAAGAAGCAGTAGAAAACTGTGTATCAGTATTCAACATCGAATCAGATGATGTAAAAGGACGTATCATTGGTCGTGAAGGACGTAATATCCGTGCGCTTGAAGCTGCTACTGGTGTTGAAATCATCGTTGACGATACTCCTGAAGCTATCATCCTTTCATGTTTTGACCCTGTTAGAAGGGAAGTTGCGCGTCTTGCTTTACACAAACTTGTAACCGACGGTAGGATTCACCCTGCACGTATCGAAGAGGTTGTTGCTAAGACTACAAAACAAATTGAAGACGAGATCATCGAAGTTGGTAAGCGTGCCGTAATCGATCTTGGTATCCACGGGTTACACCCTGAGCTTATCAAAATCGTTGGTCGTATGAAATACCGTTCGTCTTACGGACAGAACTTACTACAACACTCAAGAGAGGTAGCCAAACTTTGTGGTATCATGGCTGCTGAACTTGGACTTAACGTTAAGCTTGCTAAAAGAGCAGGTCTGTTACACGATATCGGTAAAGTGCCGGATGCTGAAAGCGATCTTCCACACGCACTACTTGGTATGCAGTGGGCTGAGAAATATGGTGAAAAAGAAGAGGTATGCAATGCAATTGGTGCTCACCACGACGAGATAGAAATGAAATCATTGCTATCACCTATCGTTCAGGTATGTGATGCTATCTCAGGTGCAAGGCCGGGTGCAAGAAGACAGGTTCTTGACTCATACATACAGCGTCTTAAAGACCTTGAGGATATCGCTTACGGATTCCAGGGTGTTAAGAGTGCTTATGCTATCCAGGCAGGACGTGAGCTTCGTGTTATCGTAGAAAGCGAAAAAGTAACCGACGATATGGCGGCTAACCTTTCATTCGAGATATCTCACAAGATCCAGACTGAAATGACTTACCCTGGTCAGGTAAAAATTACCGTTATCAGGGAAACAAGAGCGGTTAATATTGCGAAGTAAAGATACTGAGGCACTAAGTTTCTTAGTTGCTTAGGTTTTAGAATATAAAACTCCGGAGGAAACTTCGGAGTTTTTTGTGGGTTGTTATGCCGCTCCTCCGGAGCTCATCATAAGCATGCATAATATTTTCTATAAATATATCGCTCCTCCGGAGCTAAGCTACTATTGAAGAGTCCCGGAGGGACGGCATATTTATAGGTTAAACATAGCTATACAATATTGAGCTCCGGAGGAGCGGTATCTAATTTATTCCCTACGGGAAATCCTCATCATTGCGTTTCACCTTTCTACCAACATTATTTCCCTAAAGGGAAATCACTCCTGCTGGTTATCGCGTAGCGATTTAATGTTGGTAGAAAACAATACCAAACGGTACATTTTCCCACAAATGAAATCAACCACACATCTACATTCTAAAAACGTAAGTAAAAACATATATTATAGATTTTATCTATCATAAAATGATTTTGTATTTGAAAATTTGTATTTTTGAATCATTAACACATACATAGTAAATCATGATTGAAAATTTAGCAACCTTTCTCTATGGAAAAGAATATGCGGACAGAATGGAAAAGTTTCACAATGGTGCATCAGAGATTGAAAACAAAAATTTGGAACTGTTTGAAGACAAGAAGCTATCAGACTATTATATGGTAAGTACTTTTCAGAACAATACAGTAAAAATTGAATTAATTGAAGATACTCTACCACCAAGAATTGTGAAAGAGATAATGGATTTATTCGGTAGTCTATTTCCTAAACCGTAACAAAACATTATCAAGAAATCCCAATAGCACGGATTTGCAATCTGCACTAAACACAAAACCCTCCCCTGCAATGCAGAGAAGGGTTTCTTCCACTTAAAACAATAACACCATTATCTCCAGCCCCCGCCAAGTGACCTGTATAACTGGGCCACAGCGTTAAGCTGGTCTCTTTTTAATGCTGCCAGATCCAGTTCGCTTTGCAGCACATTTCCCTGTGCTGTAATCACTTCCAGATAATTGGCCATGCCGCTTTTAAACAGCATGTCAGCATTTGTTGTCGCTTTTTGCAGGTTGGCCACTCTATCTGCCGCAAACTCCTGCTCCTGTTTAAGCTTCTCTACTTTTACTAAAGCATCAGATACCTCTCCTACAGCATTTAGCACCGACTGCCTGAAGGCAATCACCGCTTTTTCACGCTCTACTTTGGCTATCTCGTACTGTGTACGAAGCTGCTTTCTTTGCAACAGTGGCTGCGTAACGCTACCGGCCACCATACCAAATAACGAGGCAGGCATATTAAACCAGTTGTTTGATTTAAATGAATTTAGCCCACCCGCAGCTGTAATATTCAATGCCGGGTACATTGATGCTTTAGTTATACCTACTCTTGCATTGGCCGATGCAAGTTCATATTCTGATGCTTTCACATCAGGCCTGTGACTGATGATTGATGATGGAACTCCTGAAGATAATTCAGTAAGCAATGGCGTAAGGTCTAATGTACTGCTTCTCGAAATCTCAGCCGGAAGTGCACCCGTTAGTATGCTTAACCCGTTTTCCTGAATGATGATCTCTTTTTCAAGCATTGGCACTATCTGCGCTGCTTTCAGGCGTTGTGTTTCTGTCTGCTGCACTGCCAGCGATGTTACCTGACCTGATTCGAACTGCATTTTTACGATGCGTAGTGTATGCTCGTTCAGTTCAAGGTTCTTTTTAGCAACTGCCAGTTGCTGATCCAGCATCAGCAGGTTGTAATACCCCTGAGCCACACCGGCAACAAGGTTGGTTTGTACAAGCTTTTTAGCCTCTTCCGATTTCAGGTACTGGTTCAGTGCTTCTTTTTTACGGCCTTTCAGTTTACCCCAGATGTCAGCTTCCCATGAAAGGTTACCTCCTGCATTATAATCTTCAATATGGCTTGTATTCAAAAAGTTGTTAAGGCTGATACCGTTAAGGCTGTTTTGTGATGGAATAGATGTATTTGCAGTCACACCAAGGCTAAGCTGCGGTATATTATTCCATTTTGTCTGCCTGAACTGCAGTTGGGCTGCCTCAATATTCTTAAGTGCCGTCTGCATGTCATAATTGTTCTTAATGGCTTTGTCAATAAGTCCCTGAAGCGTAACATCAGGAAAGAATTGTTTCCATTCTATCGTAGCGATACTTGTGGTATCGGTACTTGCCGCCGCATTCCTGTATTGCTGCGGAAGCTCAGGCTGCGGTGTTTCAATATCTTTAGACACTTTACATCCTGTAAGTATCAGGAATGCTGTAAAGAGCAGGTAAATATTATACGTTCTCATTTTTAAATGGTGGTATATTTTAAGTTACCCTTCATTGGCACTGCCTACAGACTCCCTCCCATTAGTGGTGAGAGGGAGCGGGCAGATTTATAAAACAAACAATAAAGGATTATGATTTTTATTTTACTAGTTCCAGTTCTTCTTTAAGACTTTCAACAGCCTCTGCTCCATGAGCCTGAGTAGGTACTCCACTGATCTTTTCATGCAGGTACTGGAACAGGATGAATAATACAGGTATTATAAACAACCCTAATATTACCCCGGTAAGCATTCCTCCTGCTGCCCCGATACTGATAGAGTGGTTACCCTGTGCAGACGGGCCAACAGCTCCCATCATCGGGATAAGTCCCACGATGAATGCTAACGATGTCATGATAATCGGTCTTAGCCTTAGTTTGGCAGCCTCCAGCGATGCCGAGAGCAATGATTTACCTGCCCTTCTGCGCTGTACGGCAAACTCTACAATAAGGATGGCATTCTTGGCAAGAAGCCCGATAAGCATTACAAGCGCTACCTGTACATAGATGTTGTTCGATATATTGGTCATTCCGATAGCTGCGAACACCCCAAATACTCCCGTAGGGATAGAAAGTATTACAGCCATTGGAAGGATGTAGCTTTCATACTGTGCCGCTAGCAGGAAGTACACAAACAACAAGCTCAGTACAAATACAACTGCCGACTGGCCTCCTGAGATGATCTCTTCCCTTGTCATACCCGAAAATTCATATGAATATCCCGGTGGCAGGTGTTTGGCAGCAACTTCCTCTACTGCTTTAATGGCAGCACCTGAGCTATAACCAGGTTTAGGGATGGCATTCACTGTCATAGAGTTGAACAGGTTGTAACGCGAAGCATTTTCCGGACCGTAAACCCTCTCAAGTTTTACAAGAGTATTTACAGGAACCATCTCGCCGGTTTTATTCTTAACGAACACACCACTCAGCGATTCCGGATTTGCCCTTGTATCTTTATCCGCCTGAACCATTACACGGTAATACTTACCGAATCGGTTAAAATCAGACACCTGTGCACTACCGTAATATGCCTGTATGGTCTGCATAAGCTCTTTTACGCTAACGCCAAGTTGTTCGGCCTTAACATCGTCAACTACCATTTCATATTGTGGGTAATCGGCTCTGAACGGTGTAAATGCTACCGCAATTTCAGGGCGTTTCATCAGCTCCATGATAAAGTTGTTACCAATTCCGCTGAATTTATCCAGTCTTCCACCGGTACGATCCTGTAATACGAAGTCAAGTCCGTCGATATTACTGAATCCCGGTACGGTTGGGAAGGTAAACACAAAGAAGTTTGCTCCTTTTATCGCTGACAACCTGCCTCTCACATCGTTCATAATCTCATCAATGTTTTTCACATCACCACGCTCCTTATTTTCTTTAAGAAGCACGAAGGCAACACCAAACGATGGACTCGAAGACTGTGTAAGCATATTGAATCCGGAAAGGATGTTTATTGTACGCTGGTATGGTGCAGCACCAAGAACTTTTTCTACTTCAGCAAGTGCCTGGGTAGTACGCTCAAGCGATGTACCCGCTGGCATTGAAGCCGATATAGCTATGAAGCCCTGGTCTTCAGAAGGGATAAACCCTGATGGAGTCGTTTTCACCATCCATGCGGTTACAAGTACAACAACTGCCAGTCCGCCCATACTCCACCATCTGTATTTTATAAGGAATTTAAGGCTGCCTAAATAACGGTTCGTCACCTTATCAAAACCTACGTTAAAGGCTTTAAAGAATCTTGTTTTAAATGTAGACTTCTTACCTGTTGGCTGTCCGTCGTGTCCATGATCGTGATGTGTATCATGAGGTTTCAGGAATAAAGCCGCCAGAGCCGGACTTAACGTTAAGGCATTTACTGCCGATATTACAATCGCGATAGCCAGCGTTAACGCAAACTGCCTGTAGAATACCCCTGTTGAACCTTCCATAAAACCTACCGGAAGGAATACCGCAGACATTACGAGCGTAATAGAGATAATCGCCCCTGTAATTTCGCTCATGGCAGAAATAGTTGCCTGTTTAGGCTGATAGCCCCGTTCCAGTTTGGCGTGTACCGCCTCGACGACGACGATGGCGTCATCCACTACGATACCGATAGCCAGTACTAACGCGAACAGTGTTAGCAAGTTGATGGAAAAACCAAAAAGGGACATGAAAAAGAACGTACCTAATATAGCTACCGGAACCGCAATGGCCGGAATCAGTGTTGACCTGAAATCCTGAAGGAAAATATAAACTACTATAAATACAAGTATGAAGGCTTCTAAAAGCGTATGCTCTACCTGAGCAATAGAAGCATCAAGGTTTCTTTTTGTGTTGTAAAGAATAAGGTATTTTACATCTTTCGGGAAGTTTTTAGATGCCTTCTCCATCAGCTTGGCAATTTCCACCTGAATGTCGTTGGCATTAGACCCCGGAAGCTGTATAACAGCAATGTTTACACCCGGTTTACTGTCTACCCTTGTAAAGTTACCATAAGTATAGGCTCCAAATTCGATACGGGCAACGTCTTTCAGGCGAAGCAGCGATCCGTCCGGATTTGTACGCACTATTATATTTTCATAATCAGCAGGCTTGTTAAGCTTACCTTTATATTTGATTACATATTCAAATGACTCTGTACTATTCTCACCAAATTTACCGGGAGCTGCCTCAAGGTTTTTATCCTGAATAGCTGCCATTACTTCTCTAGGCGAAATATTATAAGTACTCATCTGGGCAGGCTTAAGCCACACCCTCATCGAATAGTCTTTATTACCACCAAATATCATGGACTGGCCCACTCCGGGAATCCTTTTGATATCAGGGATAATGTTTATCTGTGAATAGTTGGCAAGGAATGTCTGGTCGTAGGCTTTCGGATTTTCCGAATACATAGACACCACCATGATAAGGCTGTTTTGCTGTTTAGCCGTGGTGATACCTGCCTGTATAACCTCGGCAGGAAGCTGGCTTGTAGCCTGAGACACCCTGTTCTGTACGTTTACAGCTGCCTGATCGGGGTTAGTACCCAGCTTAAAGTAAACTGTAATTACTAATGAACCGTCGTTACTGGCTGTAGACGTCATGTAGCTCATGTTCTCTACACCATTGATAGATTCTTCCAGAGATGGGGCAACCGACCTTAATACGGTCTCAGCGTTGGCTCCGGGATATAATGCTGTTACCTGCACTGCCGGAGGAGCAATGTCCGGGAACTGTTGCAAGGGCAATTTTGTAAGTCCGAGAACCCCTAAAATTACCAATAGGATGGATATGACCGTAGCCAAAACCGGCCGGTCTATAAATCTTTTTAACATGTTTTGTTATGCTTAAGTGATTAGATAGTAATTATTTAGAAGCAACTTCTTCCTGAACTTTCTCCGGAACGATAACCGTACCGTCAGCAAGAGTTTCAAAGCCTTTGTAAACAATTCTGTCGCCGGCTTTAACGCCATCTTTTATAAGATAATCTGTTCCGCTTTTACCCAAAATAGTAATTGGAGTCCTGGTCACTTTGTTGTCTTTATCAACAACGTAGGCAAATACTTTATCCTGAATTTCAGCGGTAGCAGCCTGCGGAATTACAATCGCATTAGCATGGTTTATACCCAGCTTTACCCTGCCTGTATTACCCGAACGAAGCAGTCCTTTACCGTTAGGGAAATTAGCCCTAAGTGTAATTGCACCTGTAGTTCTGTCAAACTGGCCGTCTACCATATCTATTTTACCTTTTTGCTCATATTCGCTGCCATCGGCCATTACAAGGGTAACAGGAGGAAGCTTTTTAAGCTTATCATTTAGTGTATTACCTTCATATTTTTCTTTGAAGGCAATAAAATCTGCCTCACCAATTGAGAAGTAAGCGTGTACCTCATCAATATCAGAAAGTAATGTAAGCGGTGTAGGATCGGCAGCAGATACAAGGCTTCCCTGTTTTTTAGGTAGTCTTGTAATATAACCGTTTACCGGAGCTGTAATAAGGGTATAACCAAGGTTAATCCTTGCAGACGCAACAGCAGCTTCTGCCTGTTTTTTGTTTGCTTCAGCAATTTTAACCGATGCTTTTGCATTTTTAAGCTGGTATTCTGATACCACTTTACCTTCTACAAGAGGTGTCATTTTCTCTACCTCAAGTTTTGCATTGATAAGTGCACCATCGGCAGCATTTAAAGATGCCTGTGCATTATTCAGTAATTCGCGGTAACGGCTTTCATTGATTTTGAAGATAGGCTGGCCTGCTTTTACAAAGGCACCTTCATCTACAAACACTTTGTCAAGATAACCGTCTACCTGAGGGCGGATTTCTACGTTTACTCTTCCTTCAACAGTTACAGGATACTCCTGAAAGGTAACTGCCTGCTCCTGCCCAATTGTAAGAACCGGAACCGAAACAGCCTGAGGTGCAGGAGCCTGCTCCGCTCCTCCACCGGAAAATCCGTAAAAGGCCAAGCCGGCAACAAGTACTATAGCTATGATTATTATTATACGTTTCATAATAGGATTAAATAATTTAATGATGTTAAGTGATAGTCCAAAAAAATTTAAAATAATGATTGATGTTTCGACTTTATGCTTTTAAACCATTTAACAGCGTTAAGTAGTTCTGCAAAAAAAAGCCCTTGAGCTAAAAAAGAGTTTTCATGATATATATGGGTATTAAATGATTTAATGGTGTTAAGTGAAATGCCAAATTTTTTTTATTCTTTTATATAACGGAGAATACCGTTGATCGCGTCTTTCAGTATCTGTTTATTGATTTCGTCAGAAAGGCCATTGCCAACTATATTGATGGAAATAAGGCCATGAATTACTGAGAAGAACGTAAAATATTTTTGCTTGATAACTTCCGGCTTCGGATTTTCCTGGTCCATCAGTTGGGCAATAACATTTGTGATTAGTGTGTAGGGAGCATCAGTTTCGGTATTACGTTGTGCGCAACACGTCATTTCTACGCCATACATAAGCTGGTACATTTCTTTGTTTTTTAGGGCAAAGTTCCAGTAAGCCAGCCACATGCCTTCAAGTTGTTGTGCAGGATCTTGCGATTCTGCTTTTGCAGCTTCCAGGTCTTTTGTCAGAATCCCGAATCCTTTACAGGTAAGCTCCTGTAAAATAGCTTCTTTGTTAGAAAAATATTCGTAAATAATAGGGGCCGTATATTCAATCTTGTCAGCGATTTTTCGCATGCTAAGACCTTGCCAGCCTTCGTCCTTTACAATCTCTCTTGCAGCTATAAGTATATTTGAACGGGTTTCTTCCTTCTGTCTTAATATTCTTTCTTTACTTCCCATTTAATAGCTTTTAAATTACTTAACAGCGTTAAGCAAAGGTACGGTGTTATATTTTACGTTTACAATTTTTTCTTATCATTTTTATTTATTGCAGCCATAACAAAAACTTATACTGCTTCTAAACAAAGATTTTATCAAGGTCTTCCTTGCATATAGGCTTTAAAAAATAGCCCTTTACAGCTCCGTCAAACTCCTTGGATTTATTAATATCCACTTCGTTATTAGAAGAACTGATCATATAAATAGTTGGCTTCTTTGCCAGTTCTGTCGAAATTTTGCCGAATTCTTCCAAAAACTGCCACCCGTTCATGATAGGCATATTTACATCAAGCAATATAAGATCAGGAAGAATTTCTTCCGTTTTATTGTTTTTTATATGTTCAATAGCATCTGAACCATTTACAAAAAATGTCGAAGCAACATCAATACCGTTCTGTTTGAACAGGTTTTTCAGCAGAAAATGATAAATCTTATCATCGTCTATAACATAAAGGTTGCTAATTTTCTTCATCAAAATAAACTTTAAATGTAGTTCCTTTATTCAATTCACTGCTCACTTCAATCCTTCCTCCCATCGCCTCTACCTGGTTCTTGGTAATAAAAAGGCCAATTCCCCTTGCGTTTTGGTTTTTATGGAACGTTTTATACATCCCAAAAAGGGAGTTCTTATGTTTTTTAAGGTCAATCCCGAGTCCGTTATCCGAAATCGAAAGTACTTTTTTACCGTCAACTATCTCAAAGTCATAGGATAGCAACGGCTTCCTGTCGGGACTTGAGTACTTGATCGCATTTGTTGTAAAATTAAGCAATATACTCTCAAGATACGCAGGATTATAATCTACAGTGACATCTAAAGGTATATTTATCTCAATATCAACATTATGCTTCTTAATTTCGTTATGCAAAATGTTAAGAATGTTCTTTAAATAATGCCTTAAATTAAGCTTTTCCCTTACAGTTTTAATTTCAGTTTGTATCTCAACAAGCTCTTTAAGGTGACTGATTGTTATAGTAAGTCCATCCGAAATAGCTTCGAGATGTTCCAGCATTTCTCCGCGTTCATCCTCTTTCGCTTCTTTGAAGAGATCAAGTAACATTCTCAGGTTACTGGCATGCGATCTGAGGTTGTGCGATACAATATGTGCAAAATTGCTAAGCCTGTTATTCTGGCTGACAATAATATTAATAGTATTACCCAGCTCTACTTCTTTCTCCTTAAGCTGATTGATATCTTTTAGTGTACCTATAGCCCTTGTAGGCTTACCTTCTTCATCATAACTTACTACCCTGCCGCGGCTTAATACCCATCGGTATTTGCCATTATCGGTAAGAATCCTGTAGATACTTTCGTATGAGGTATTCTTTTTCTTAAAGTAATCCGTTTTGCTTTTATCGTAGGCATAAGCATCATCGGGATGGATACGGCTCAACCAGAAAGTATTTGGAAAATAGGCCTCTACTTCTTTTTTACCAAGGATCTTCATGAGCTGGGCAGAAAAATAAACAATGTTGGTAGTCATATCCCAATCCCAAATTCCTTCAGAAGCAGCCCTTAAAGCATAATTAAACCGCTCTTCGGAAATGTGAAGCCTCGCCTCTTTTTCCTTATGCTCTGTAATATCAGTAGCCCTGCCATAAAAACACACCGAACCTTCCGGTGTTGCTTCCGGATTCGCTGTCACACGCATCCAGCGAAGCCCTTTTTCAGGAAGCTGCAACCTGTAAGTGTGATCCCACTTAATCATTTTTTCCCTGGATTCCATCAAACTGTCTATAAATCCGGCTGCGTCGTCAGGATACATCCTGTCGTAAAAAAAGTGATGAGGGTCGGTCAGAAAAATATCCTGAGGAATCTCGTATAGATCTTTAATGCTTTCGCTTAGGAAGATTATAGAAAACTTTTCCGTTTCGGCATCCCATCGTATCTTGAAAATAAGATCGGGCACCTGATCCAGAAGCTTTTTATAAAATTCATTCGGACTTTCTCCATCATACATGTCCGGATTATCAAAAATCTTCATCCCCTGTTTTAGCTATTAAGTAGTAGGTGTTAAATTTACTAACTTTTCTCAATAAGTAAAACGTTTTAGCTTTAAATTATCGCCTCGGATGGTATGACTGCAAAATATTCGTAAGATATTTTCGATCAACGTGCATATAAATCTCTGTAGTTGTGATGGATTCATGCCCTAACATTAGCTGGATGGAACGCAAATCGGCACCGTTTTCCAGTAAATGTGTAGCAAATGAATGTCTGAAAGTGTGCGGGCTGATTGTTTTGTGTAACCCTATCTTAACAGCAAGGTCTTTTATAATTGTAAATACCATGGCACGGGTAAGTGCTTTCCCTCTTCTGTTTAAAAAAAGCGTGTCTTCAAATCCTTTTTGAATAGTAAGTTTATTGCGATCGGTATCTACATAGAGGTTGATATATTTTTGTGTTGAAGCACCTATAGGCACAAAACGCTGTTTGTTGCCTTTACCTGTTACTTTAATGAATCCTTCCTCAAAGAACAGGTCTGATATCTTAAGTTCAACCAATTCCGAAACCCTTAAACCACAACTATACAACGTTTCCAGCATTGCCCTGTTGCGCTCACCCTGCGATTTACCTTCTCTGTCAGTTTTTGCAAGCTCAATAGCTCCAATAAGCGCATCGATTTCGCCTATAGAAAGTGTATCGGGTAGCTTCCTGCCTATTTTTGGCACCTCAATCAGTTCCATAGGGGTATCTTTTCGGTAGTTTTCGAACACCAAAAAGTTAAAAAAACTCTTAAGACCCGAAATAATCCTTGCCCGTGAACGCGGATTTAACTCTGCCGCGATATGGTAAATAAACTGCTGGATAATTTCTTCGTCTACTAAAATCGGAGAAACATCAATATTGTTACTATCAAGGTAATCCACCAGTCTTTGCACGTCAAAACAATAATTATCAACTGAATTTGCAGCCAGACCGCGCTCAATTTTCAGGTACGATTTATAGTCATTTATAAATTTATTCCAACTTTTCATACGCGGTTAAAGTTATGTGAATTAAGAATCCTTTCAGAATAGTGCCAATTTTAATGAGATAATTTTGAAATACAAAACTAAAACTTATAAAGTGATGAAACTATTTAAAATGTTATCAGTAGGTGCATTATTACTGGCGGGAGCGGTAACCTATGCACAGAATCCTAAGGGAATGTCGCCAAGCTTTGGTGTAAAGGGTGGTGTTAACTTCGCAACAATTCAGGGAGATGATTTTGACAGCCCTGATTCAAGAACAAGCTTTCACGTAGGTGCATTGATTGAGATGCCGTTAAACGAAATGTTCTCTATCCAGGCAGAGGCCCTTTATTCTGGTCAGGGATTCAAATCTGACTACGAAAGCTTCCTGGGAGAAAATGAAAAAATTGAATACCAGCTGGATTACATTAATGTACCGGTACTTGCCAAAGTATATGTATTTGAAGGACTAAGCCTTGAAGTAGGTCCGCAGTTCAGCTTTAAAGTAAACGAAGAGATTGATGGCGACCCAACGGATAATGAAGGTGACATTGATCTTAATGAAGCCAAAGATTTTGAATTTGGTGTTGCCGCAGGTGTAACTTTCCAAACCCAGATGGGATTATTTGCTTCGGGAAGATACAACCTTGGACTAACCGATATTTTTGAAAATTCTGATGCCAGAAACTCAGTTTTCCAACTGGGTGTAGGATATAAATTTTAAGCACCCCCTATTTGCTTAAAATGATAAAGCCTCTACAATGTAGAGGCTTTATTTGTATAACTAAGAACAAATATTAGAATTTGTACACCATACCAAAGCTGATATCGCTAAAGTTAGCACCAAGGTTGAAAGTGTTTGTAGATTCAGCACCATCAACATCCGGTTTTAGAGTTCTGTAACCTAAGATACCGAAAGTAGCTTCAAAAGCAATGTGCTCAGAAACGAAGTAGCTAACACCCGGAGCAAGAGCGATGTTTACACCGTTCTCTTTGTACTCAGGATCACCTTCGTTTTCTACTTTGTTAGACATATAACCAGCTGAAAGTTGTCCGAAGAAAGAGAAGTTTCTTGTTGGAGTGAAGTAATATCTTCCGAAAGCACCAATCTCAAGAGCAGTTTGCTTATCTTCAACATCACCTAGTGGAGTTTCAACTTTATCAGTCTCAGTAGTTAGACCTACCTGAAGACCAACTGCAATGTTACTAGTTACAAAGTAACCTGCTTTTGGAGAAAAGTTGAAAGAGTTTGTTTTAGCATCGCCTGTTTTCTCACTTCCAAATCCTACTGAACCTGTAATGAATACATCTCCCTGAGAGAAACCTGTTGTAGTTGCAGTTTCCTGAGCGTTTGTAAAGGCAAAAGCCATAACAGCCGCAGCTGATAATAATAATTTTTTCATTTTGAATTGATTTGATTATTTGATGACAAAACTATGGAAAATTTTTAATAGGAAAATACCCTTTGATGGTGATTTTTCATTCCTAACATTATAGTAACCTCATAGTCAAAGACTAATCATTTTATAAATAAATCCTTTACATTACAATGTTTTTCCATTTAAAACTAAGATTTAGTACCTGTAAGTGATCCCTCCTCCGAGCGTGGCAATAGTATATCCATCTCCCGGCAAACCTTTATAGCTAACATAGACATCGAGCGCATCAATGATATGATATCCCAGCTTAGGCTGGTAATAAACACCGCTCTTTCCTAAATCACTATCACCGGAGTAAAAAGCAAAGCCAACATCGGCTGCGGCAAAAAGTTTACCAAAAGAATACTGGACTGAACCGGCAAAATAGATATAATTAAAGCCATCAAGCTTTACAGAACTAAATTCGCTATCTATTTCTTTACCTACAAAATGAGTAAATCCACCGGCCGCTCCAACATAAAATTCATCCGTTACATAAAATAAAAACGCTGCATCGACACCAAAATTAAATGTTGATATATCAGCAGCATCACTTACCGGTGCGCCAAAATGCACACCCAACAAGCGATCAGTCTGTGCCTGCCCATTGTAAGCTAAAAACATAACAGTAAATAGTAATAGTTTTTTCATACTCTGAGTTGAGTTAAGATTATTAATTGATTACTTTCTAAATAAAAAACCCCTGCAATAATGCAGAGGTTCATATAGTTTAAAACTTATTCTATTAGAATTTGTAAGCAGCTCCCACAGAAATTGTAGATACAGTAGCACCATCAACTGCAATACCTTTGTAACCTACATAAACATCAAGTTGCTCGGCAATATGGTAACCTACTTTTGGCTGATAGTAAAAACCACCATCTCCATCACCGCTGCCGGCATAGATAGCATAACCAAGATCTGCTGCTACGAAGAACTGATCAAAAGAATACTGACCTGTAGCCGCTACAGGAATATATCCAAAGTCATCCGCTTTAATTTCACCAAAT
>QFQM01000060.1 GCA_003243255.1 Flavobacterium psychrophilum
AACACAACAAGCAAAAAACTCGAACGAAGAGTTGCAGTAGTAACAGGAGCATCAAAAGGAATCGGTGCCGGAATTGCAAAAGCATTTGCCAGCGAAGGAGCGGCTGTAGTAGTTAACTATGCTTCCGATCAGAAAGGAGCAGAAAACACTGTAAACGAAATTATCGCCGGCGGTGGTAAAGCCATTGCTGTACATGGTGATGTTTCAAAAGTGGAAGACATCAAAAAAATGTTCGAGGCAACAAATGCTGCCTTTGGTCGGCTGGACATTTTGGTAAACAATGCCGGGGTATTTAAACCTGTTCCTATAGAACAGATAACCCCTGAAGAATTCAACCGCCATTTTAGTATTAATGTGCTGGGTATGTTGCTGGCTACCAGAGAAGCGTTGCCCTACTTTGGTGAAAAAGGTGGCAACATCATTAACATGAGTTCTGTGATCAGCGAAAAGGGTGTACCCAATTATGCCATTTATGCAGGTACCAAAGGCGCGATACAAACCATCACCCATGTGCTTGCTGTAGAACTGGGGCCTAAAAAAATCCACGTAAACGCCATCGCACCCGGTGCCATTGATACAGAAGGTACCCATGCAGACTTTAGCGGTGCGTTCGGACAAGCATTTGTAGATGTTACGCCACTTGGCCGTATGGGATATCCCCAGGACTTAGCCAAAGTAGCGGTGTTCCTGGCCAGTGACGATGCGGAATTTGTATCAGACGCCCGTATCCTGGTGTCAGGAGGTTTAAAATAATATAGCTCCCGCGGGTTGCACTAAAAAGTGCAGATTAATCAACGCAATTCGTTGGAAACCAACCTATGTACAACAATCTAAAACAAATTTTAATTCATTCTAAAATCAAAAAAAATGGAAACAAATAATAAAGTATGGTTTGTAACCGGTGCATCAAAAGGCATGGGCCTGACCCTGGTTAAATTACTCTTAAGCAGAGGATATAAAGTAGCAGCAACTTCAAGAAACGCCGCCGATCTCGAAAAGCAGGTAGGTGGCTCTAATGAAAACCTGCTGGCACTGGGTGTAAATATCGCAGACGATCAACAGGTGAACGACGCGATACAAAAGACTGTTGACACTTTTGGCAAACTGGACGTAGTGGTAAATAATGCCGGTTATGCTATTTACGGCGCTATCGAGGAGCTGTCCAGCCAGGAGTTCAGGCAGGCAATCGATGTGAACCTAATCGGGACAACCAATGTAATCCGGAGCGCCATGCCGTACTTAAGGCAGCAAGGGAGCGGTCACATCATCAACTTTTCGTCTTCCGGTGGCTACAAAGGCTATGGATCTTCCGGTGCTTATACCGCAGCAAAATTTGCAATCATTGGCCTTACCGAATGCCTGGCAGATGAAGTGAAACATTTTGGCGTAAAAGTTACGGTAGTAGCTCCCGGATTCTTCAGAACTTCCTTTTTAGACAAAGGCGCGGATATGTATGCCAAAAACATGATCGACGGCTATAAAACTGACGGCATGGTATCAGATACCTAATGCTTCAGTACCGATGAGGAATTCGTATGATGAAAAGATATATTATGACCTTAATGGCAATATAAAAAATTTAGAAAGAAACGGTGAGACTGATACCTCTACATCGGTAATCGAAATAGATGATTTGGTTTATACCTATGATACGGTCATTAAAGACAGGCTTGTAAAGGTAACAGATACTGCAAACCACAGCAAAGGATTTAAAGACAGTGATGATAATACCGTGAACGATTATACCTACGATGGTTTTGGAAATATGCTGACTGACAGGAATAAAGGAATAACCTCAATTACCTATAATCAGCTCAACCTGCCGGCAGAGATAATTTTTAACGGGAGCACAACCACAAAAATTAATTATATTTACACAGCTGATGGGGTCAAGTTAAGTAAAAAGGTGACAAACGGAAGTGTTGTAACCACAACGGGCTATTTAGACGGATACCAGTATGTAAATACAGTTTTGGATTTTTTTCCTACACCTGAGGGGTATGTAAAAGCAACTAAAAACTTTAACCGTTATATTTATAGTTATATATTTAATTACAAAGACCATTTAGGCAATAACAGAGTAAGCTACACAGTTGATCCTGCAGACGGAGTTCTTAAAATACTGGAAGAAAATCATTATTATCCATTTGGGTTAAAGCATAATGGCTACAGCCCGACGCAACAAATGATGAGGGAAACAAATGTAGCACCCTTTGTTGTTCTTACACCGGTAATAAATCCTGCTGATGCTACGTATAAGTATAAGTACAACGGCAAGGAGCTGCAAGACGAGCTGGGGCTCAACATTTACGACTTTGGAGCAAGAAATTATGACCCAGCTATCGGTAGATGGTTTAATATTGACCCATTGGCGGAGAAGATGAGGAGACACAGTCCTTACAATTATTGTTTTAATAATCCTCTGAGATTTACTGACCCTGATGGAATGTCGCCTCTGTGGAAAACTACTATTAATGGAAATGTAATTGCCGAAAAGAATGATAATGCCGCTACTTTGGCAAAAAATTTAAGTATTAGTCAAAAGGAAGCACAGCAAATGATTAATTCACAAGGTGTCAAAACGGATGCGAATGGAAATGTTGTTGAAGGCCAAAAATTGACAGTTAACAATAATATGACACGTGCTATTAAAAATTCTAGTGGACCGTCAATTACACAGATGAGGGAGGAGAAGCCAGGGACACCATCAATTAATATGCCACATGATAGTTATAATTGTTGGCAAGGAGCGCAAGCTGTAGTTAATGGAGAAGAGCCTAGTTTCGATTCCCAAAAATACAAACAGTTTGATTCCAATACCGAAGGATATTCTCAAGTTTCAAATTTTGACAATGTTGAATATGGTCAAGGAATTGCAATGATTGGAGGTGGCTCAAAAATGCTACATATGGTTGTTAATGCTGGACAAAGTAAGGATGGGACTCAATATGTATGGTCAAAAGATGGTCAAACAGCAAAACCTCAGATTTATTCACTACCATTTTTATTAAATTTGATGAGCAAAGAAGGAACTAAATTTACAATGGATGATGTTAAATATTTTAAGAAAGATTAAAGTAGCTTTTATATTTTTTGGATTTGTATTCATTTCTATAAGCTGCAAACAGAATGAAAGTTATGGTGTTACAATCGTGACCGATAAGAATGAAATTGATATTTCGGAATCTTATTTTTATGAAAATGAAAGAGGAACTGTTTTTTATTACATTCCTAGTGAAAATAAAAGGAAAGAAGTTTTTGAAAACAATAACGTGAAAGAAATTAGATTTCATTTAAATGATGGTACACGTAGTGCTAAACCAATTTTAGTGTCAATGTTTTCAAGGGAATTGCCGAAAAGTGATTTTATGTTTTTAGTAAAAAGAGATACAAAAAAAATTGTTATTGATACCTTACAGAAAAAAGCAGTAATGGTTATAATCTCAAATAAGACAGATATTAATAATTTAATTAATAATCATGAACTAAAAGCCGAGAAAATAAAATAAAATATATTAAGCGAAAAGGATTGACATTGTTGTCCGTCCTTTTCGTTATAACCGTTTACATATCCAATGCAGTACCGCCCCAACAATTACCAGTAAGGCAACAATAATTTGCAACAAGGCACCAAGCAGTGCTAAGTCGTTACTTAATGATGTAGATGTATTTCGTTTATGGTGGTTTGAGATGCCAGGCATAAATTTGCTGGCTATTATAGTGTCCAAATAATACCGCTCTGTCATTCACCTAAGTCGGTACGTAAAGAACGTATAACAGAAAATGGAAACGTTTGGAATTTTGAACTGTCAGGCGAAGTCATGGCTGCTATTGCTGCTTTTGATACCGGAAAGAGTGTGTTTTTTGACCATCGTGATCCCGAAACGGTTGAATGGCTGACCAAGCTGAAAGTTGACATCTCAAAATAAAGTGTAACTATGTTTGGACAAGGAACGGATAAGACTTTGGTTATCGACTGAAAATAATTACTACAATTGTGATTTATTTAAATTGTATTTGACATTATCAGGGTAGTCAATAATACTGTAATTCTCGATTCTAATTAAACAATATAAAATGGAAGCGACATTGAATACAATGTCGCTTTTTTATTACTGTGTAGCATGCACAAAAAAATAAGGAACTATGAACGAGATCTACCATGTTCATTTTAATTTATGGACTTGAAATAAATTTAGGCTTAGAGTTAAAATAATTTAATTTCAAAATATATTCTATCTCTTTTCTTGAAAGATTGCTTCTCATAATTTTGAGTGAGTTATATTTAAATGAAAAAATAACATCTGCTTCTTCATCCATATACCTGATGTCTTCACAAAGCCAAAAAATACTATTTATGTCTTTGTATTCAATCTCATAGATAAGATTATAATTCAATATTACTTCTAAAATTATTGTGTTCCTACTTGAACAGATTATAAGAAAAGCCAAGATTAAAATAGAAATTAGAGTCAAAAGTAGTTTTACTTATTTCATTCACTTCGCCGCGTTCCCTGATTGTGCCATTAAGGAAATAGTTCCAGCCTGTCCTGAAATAGGTGATAACATTTTCTCTTATCTTGTATTCATACATTACTCCGGATTTAATTTCGTTACGGTTGAAGTTATATACTTTATCACCGTTGCCCGATATATTGGTGCTGAAGTAAAATGGCTCCCCGTCAAAAACAGTACCAACAGATAACCTGCCATGAGCCAGCAAGGCACGTCTTAAATAGATTTGTTTAGGCAGGATGATATCAATTTGCCATGGAGAATCTTTAAACTGATGGCTGTATGAAAATGCAGGCAGTATAGGGAATACACTATTGGGATTAGTCTGTACTACCAATCCGGTAGTGAGTGTTGTACGCTTGTCTTTTTTTAGGACTAAGGAAGCAATATAGGTTGCATTTGCTACACCGAACTTTTCATTTGAAGCATCGCCAAATACGCTTAAGTTTGAAACCAGTGTTTTTCCAAATAGCTTGTCATAACGTGTGTAGTTAACAGACGCAAGAAAATAATGAAAATGCTGGCTGTTTTCTCCGCCAATTAAGGGTTCGTCTCCCGATAGCACTTCTACGTTGGAAAATGAAATGTCTCTGTACCTGTATCGCAGCGATGTGCTTAAAACCCATCGGTCTTTTTTAATTATTGGGGCATTCATAGCTACCTGTAGCCTTTTTTCACTATCTACAGTGCCTGTTTCATACTTTTTTCCATGTAATTTAGTTTCGTAGTCGGTACCACTCAATTGCTCGTACTGAATGTCCAGAAAACGTGTGGAAGGAAACTGGTTAGTAATAAGTTTTGCTGTTGCTTTATTTTTAGATTCCAAAGAATCTTTAACCTGTGCCTGCAGGGAAACCACGCTGAACACAAACATGATTGCTGATGTGCATTTTTTCATAAAACTTAGATTAATTAGATTAGACTTCTCATTTTTAATGTAGAAGTTTCCCATAGGCTTTATTGTGTTCTTAGTTTAGTATGTGTGATTTAGTTGCTCTTTTTAATTTCTGTTGACAGCTTTTTCTGTCACTACTTTTTTAGAAAATCTTTCCCGTAAATTATCCATAACCATATACATGGCAGGTACAATAAAGAGCGTAAGCAAAAATGAACTGGTAAGTCCACCGATTAAGACCCATGCCATACCGTTCTTAAATTCAGAACCGGGGCTTTGTGACAGGGCTATTGGAAGCATACCTAATATCATAGCAAAAGTGGTCATTATAATAGGCCTAAGCCTTTCTTTTCCTGCTTCTATGAGAGCATCAGTAAGGTTGTAGCCACTATCCCTAAGATGATTTGTAAAATCTACTATCAGTATGCCGTTCTTGGTTACCAGTCCCATAAGCATGATCATACCTATTATTGTAAAAATGGTGAGTTGCTCCATAGTGAGGGCCAGTGCCAGTAGTGCGCCAATCAATGCTACCGGTACCGAAAAAATTACCACAAATGGATGTACAAGACTTTCATATAGCCCCACCATTACCATATAAACCAGTATGATGGCTATGAGCAAAGCTAATCCCAGGCTTGCAAATGCCTGTCCCTGGTTTTTAGAATCACCATCGTAAACAACCTGTACGCCGGCTGGTAATCTTTTTTGCGTCATTTTTTGTTTGATATCCCGAACTATATCACCTGATGGTCTCCCCACAGCTGCAGCATTGATGGTAATAGAACTCTGACGGTTTGTCCGCTGTAGTATTTGCGGAACGTTCACCAGCCTTACATCTGCAACCTGATGTAACTTGATCATTCTTCCATTCGCATTTATGAGTGATAAATTTTCGATGGATTCCATGTCATATTTACTTTGCTTATTTACTCCAATGTTTATTTGATAGGTTTCACCATTTTGCAGAAAGTCTAATTTATCATTGCCATTAAAAGCCAATTGGATGCTTTGGGTGACATCAGGCAATGAAAGTCCCAATCTCATGATTTTCTCACGATCCGGGGTTATCTGTACCTGATTTTGATTTTTTTTAGTGCTGAAACGAACATAATCAGTACCTGCTGTAGATCTTACCGCTTCTTCAAGTAGTTGTGCGCCCTTTTGCACGTCGGTGGAATTTGTACCCTGTACTACTATCTGTATAGGGGCACTGCTGCTGCCTGTTATGCTTACCGGAAGTATGGTAACCTGTAATCCGGGTATCCTGCTCAGCTCATCGCGTGCTATGGTACCAAATTCTGCCGTAGTAAACTCACGCTGGGTTTTATCCACAAGGCTTACTGACAATTCAGAAAGGTTTTCGGCATTATTTTTAGCGCCTGATTGCGTACCTACAAGCGTATATATACTGCGCACTTCAGGGTGGCCCAGCAGTATTTTTTCGGCTTTCCGGGTGAGTAGGTTGGTTTCCTTAATCGGCATATCTGAAGCGGTTTCCAACTGGATGGACAATTCACCTTTTTCGTTGGTACCAATAAAGGACGAACCAATAAAACCTGCCGGGACCAGATATATGCTGGCTATCATGAGTACCAAAATGATTGCAAATAAATAACGCTTAGCCTTTAGTGCTTTTCTCAAAGAAAGTGCGTAAAAATCTTTAAGCTGGTTAAGGAATGATTCAAAACTCAGTATGATTTTTCCCCATAGCGTATTCTCTTTAATATGCTCCATTTTTGCAAATCGCGATGCGAGCATTGGGGTAACCGTAAATGCCACGACAAGGCTCATAAGTGTTGAAACCACAACTACTACGGCAAATTCCCTCAATATATTTCCGATAAGCCCGCCTGCAAATGTCATAGGAAGGAATACCACAACATCAACCAGGGTAATGGCTACAGCAGTAAAGCCAATTTCATTTCGGCCTTCAAGTGCAGCCAGCCGTTTGTCTTTACCCATTTCGAGATGACGGAATATGTTTTCTAATACTACAATACTATCATCGACAAGTATTCCTACCACCAGCGAGAGTGCTAAAAGGGTCATAAGGTTTAATGAAAAGCCCATAACTTCCATTACAATAAAGGTAGGGATCATGGCTGAAGGGATGGCAATAAGCACAAACAGAGAGCTTCTTACACTATGCAAAAACATAAGCATTACCACACCTACAATAAGTATTGCTAAAAACAGGTCATGCATTACGGCATCTGCTGAAGAAAGTGTATATACCGACTGGTCTGAAGCAATTACGTAGTCAAAACCATCTGTTTTATATAGTATTTTTAGCTCTGCAAGGCTCTTTTTTATACCTGCTGCCACTTCAACCGCATTGGCATCATTTGTTTTAAATACCTGAATTCCTATACCCGGTTTACCATTAATCCGGTTCAGGGTTTCTATTTCCTGTTGCCCTATACTAATAGTAGCAATGTCTGTCAGCATAACACGGCTGCCTACGCCATTATCAGCGATTACAATTTGGTCAAATGTGGCCTTGTCTGCATAATCACCATTTATGATTATGGAAAGGTGCTGCTGCTGGTTGGTTATGTTACCACCCGGTAAAGAGGAAGTGTTTGCTGCAATGGCCTGATATACCTTTTTAGGCGAAAGGTTGTAATATTGCAGCTTTGTATTATCCAGTTCTATTTTTACTTCTTTAGCCTGTCCGCCTGCAATGGAAATCTGCCCCACACCCTGCACATTGCTTAGCCTCGGTTTTATGTTTTTATCAACCATATCGTAAAAATCTGCTCCATCAAGTTTGGAAGCGGTCACCGAAAGGTTCATTATGGCAAAATCATCAGTACTGCGCCTGTTTACCACGGGTTCATCAATATCATCCGGCAGGGTTGATTTCATCTGGTTTATCTTTCGCTCTATGTCTTGTTGTGCCTGTTTGTCGTCAACATTCGGCTTTAAGGATATGGCTATGGATGAAACGTTTTGAAGTGAACTTGAAGTCACAAAATCAATACCTTCAACCTCACTGATGGCATCTTCTACAGGACGTGTAATTTTCTCCTGTATCTCAGAGGGCGATGCGCCCGACAATACGGTTTTTATTGTGATGGTTCCTGTAGAGAAACTAGGGAGAAGATTATAATTAAGCCCCATATAGCTTAAAGCCCCAAATAAAATTAAAGCCAGGAATACCATTGTAATGAGCAATGGCCTTTTTATGGATAATTCTGTCAGAGTCATTGAGAGTTAGTTTTTAATGATTTCTATTCTGGTGCCATCGTGTAGGTTAATCTGCCCACTATTTATAATTTCCTGCTTTTCCTCCAGGCCGGACAAAACCTCAGTTATATCGCCGAAACTTTTACCTGTTGCTATCGTTTTCTTTTTTGCGATCCCACCACCTGCCACATACACATAAGGCTGGACTGCATCAGTCAGTATAGTGTTGTTGGGAATCATGAGCGTTCCTGCTTTCTGTTTTGTTTCAAAGGAAACCATCACATCGGTACCTCCTTTAAGGTCAATACCGGCTCTGTTTTCAACCAGAAGGTCTACCTGATAATTGTGATTAGCATCGGCGACAGGGCTGATATAAATTATTTTTCCGGACAGGTTGCGACCTGCAAAAATACCCGATGAAATATGAGCAATCCCATTTGTATTCAGATGGTAAACGGTTTGCTGGTCTACGTAAACAGTAGCCTTTAATTTAGAGATATCGGTAATGGTTGCTATTGCGGTACCCATATTCACAAACTCACCGTTCTTAACCTCATGGGAGGAAACAATGCCACTGATAGGTGCTATGATCTTTGCCTTTCGAATTTGTTCTTTCATGAGGTCTACATGGCTTTTTGCATTTTCATAGTTATTTTCAGCGTTTTCATAATTGTTCTGGATAGTAAGCATATCGGTTTCTAAGCCAGCCTTATTATCATAAAGGTCTTTAGCCCGTTGGTAGTCATTTTTAAGTTTAGTACGGTTTAAAGCCAATGATTTAAGGTCGGTTTCTGCTTTTTTTAGATTTATTTCCAATACCCTCATGTCCAGTGTACCCAGCAATTGCCCCTTTGAAACCTTATTGCCCAAATCAACGGATAGTGAAGTAACCATACCTGCCGATTCGGCATACATACGTACTTCGTCAAATGGCCTTATCGTGGCCGGATAGCTTGTAGTGATGTTCATGGTGCCTTTTTTTACAAAGACTGTACGCACTGCTACTGGTATGTTAGTTCGGTCTACAGGGGTGTTAGCTTTATTGAGTTCTTTTTTATTGCTTACCAGTGTAACTGTAATGGCCAGTAGTATGGCAGTAAGGATTATGATGTAAATGGTTTTTCGTTTCATGATGATTATTTTATTTGGCTAATAAATTCCTTTAGTGTCCCTTTAGACTGGTGATAGTTCAGTTCGCTGATAAGTAGATTATACAGGCTGTTTAAATAATCGCTTTGGGCATTTTTATATGCAGTATCGTCATTAAGGAAATCGGTAAGGGTAGCTACACCTTTTTTATACTGGTATGCTGTTACATCCAGCACCTGCATGGCTAAACCCATATTGTCTTTATTGCTGCTAAAATTGCTGTACGCTGTCCCTAATGATGTTTTACTGTTTTCATAAGCAAGCTGAAGCTTATCAGTATTGAGTTTAAAGGAGGCTTCCTGGTTTTGCAGTTTTAACTTACTCTCACTTACCTGGCTCCTTTTTTTTAGTCCGTTGAAAATGGGTACATTTAAGGAAAGCCCTATGTATGAGAAATCATTCCATGCTTTATAAATATCTGACGATTCATTGGTAAGGGATTGATAGCCAAATCGGCCTAAAGCGGTAAGAGTGGGGTAGTATCCGGCCTTTTCAACCTTTACATTTTGTTTTTCCATTAGAACCGCATTCTCATATATCTTGTAATTGGTAAGGGTATTTACATTGAAGATTTCGTCATGTGGCTCAATATATACTTCATAATCTGAAGATTCTTTAATCTCCAGTGTGGCATCCAAAGGCATTCCCATGGCATTTTTTAAAGTGTTATAGGCAAACTGCAATCGCTCTTGGGTGTCCTTTATCTGGTAGTTCGTCGAATTTAGGCTGACCTTTATACGGTTCACTTCTTTTTCAAGAATGGTTCCTGCCTGATTTTGGTAATTCAGTACACTATATAATTCTTCATATTTAGATTTATTGGCCATCAAAATCTTCAACTGCTCTTTTAGTATCAGAATCTGAAAAAATGATGTTGCTGTAGTATAGATTATGGTTTCCTCATTCTGCTGGCGCTCAAGCAGGGATTTGTCGCGGTTTGTTTTATTGGTAGTAATTTTTGCTATTTTAGTAGGGTCGATGAGGCTTTGGCTTACGTCTATATAGGCATTTGTAGTAAATTTAGATCCCATTGTAATCATTATTGGGTCAGGTCCAATAAAATCTGCCGTTAATATGGTTGATTGCAGGCTAAGATTATCAATAGTTGTTGCCGCACCTGAAATTTGGGGTAAGTATGCAGCAGTATTCTGGATATTTTTTTTATCTGCTATAGCAATATTATTACTGTAAATAGCTACTGTTGGGTGGTTTTTAAGAGTGTAGTCTACACAATTTGTTAAGGTAAATGCATCTTGAGCAAATGCTTTTACACCGAAACTGATCAAAATCATCAAAAGATACTTCTTCATTTATTTTCGCTTATTTTCAACAAATGAAGTGTAAATGCTTTTTCGTCCCGGAAAGATTTAATCGAAGCGGGCATAATGGCATTTAAGGCAGGCAATGTATATGTCAGTATGTTAAAAGGCCGGGAAAACCTTTTGGTTTTTGGCAGATACCTTACAAATTACCATGATTGGATAAAGATTGCCGCTTTAAGTGCCATTTTGCCCTCTTCACTGCTTTTAAAGGAGATTGTCGTTTAAATTTGATTAATTTTGAATATATGACAAAGCAATATTACTTTCTGGGCGTTATTATCTGTCTGGGGATAGCTATAGCTGCGCTCCCTATACGTCTTAGTGGCAACGATAATATTCAGATGTTAAACGTATTTAAGATAGTTTCCTATACTTTTACTGTTAGTCTGGTCTCTTATTTTATTCACTTCTATTTTTCAAACAGAAAAACAAATTTTGTATCTAAGGAAAGCCGGTATGTGTATTCAATACTTTCTGTATTTTTTATCTCATTTATTATACTACCGTTAGATGCTGCTTTTGATTATATTTTCAGTTTGGTAAATGATAAACACGACTGGTTTGATTCAAAAAGCAGTGATTGGATATTGCTTATTCTGCGTTGCCTGTTGATTAGCAGCATTTACTTTTTTGTAGTTTTTTACCTCAAGTTGCTGGAAGAAAGGCAACAGGATAATCTCGAAATAGAACGATTGAAACAGGCACAGCTTGAGGCGAACCTTTCTAATCTGAAAGAACAGATGAGCCCTCATTTTTTATTCAATACCCTAAACACGCTAAGTTCAATTACTCAGGAGAAAAAAACAAAGGATTTTATTTCAGAACTGGCCAACGTGTATCGCTATATGCTGGTGCATAATAAAATGAATGTAGTTACCCTTAGTGAAGAGATGAGTTTTATCAAATCTTATCTTTATATAATAAAAACGCGTATGGCCTCTGCAATAGAAATCGACATTACAGTTGATGAAGGGTTAATGGTTATGGCAATGCCTCCCTTAACATTGCAGTTGTTGATAGAAAATGCAATAAAACATAACGTTACTTCCAGAAGTTATCCGTTAAGAATACAAATTTATAATACCGATTCTCACGTGATAGTGACTAATAGCATAAAGCTTAAAAATTCAGTCCAGCATTCTACCGGAGTTGGTTTAAGCAACCTCATAAATCGCTATAATTTGCTATTTTCCCAAACTATTTTAATAGAAGCAGATAATGATCATTTTAACATTAAACTTCCCATCATATACGCATGAATGTCCTGATAATAGAAGATGAGTTTAATGCAGCCAAAGAACTTGAGAGGTTATTGCTGCAATTAGATCCTGCAATCACAATCCTCGGCCTTATTGATTCTGTTGAAAACAGTATTGCTTTTCTAAGGCAGCATAGCCCTGATTTAATCTTCTCTGACATTCAGCTTGCTGATGGTATGTGCTTCGAGATTTATGACGCTGTAAAAGTTACCAGCCCCATCGTTTTTTGTACAGCTTATGATGATTACATGCTGGAGGCTTTTGATACTAATGCAGTTAGCTACATTTTAAAGCCAATTAATGAAGAAAATGTAGCAAAAGCGCTTGCAAAAATGAAGACGTTAAGATCGGCATTCAGTCCTGAAACGGCATTTCTTTCTATTGGGCAGTTGGCGCGCCAGTTAAAATATGTTTACAAGACGTCATTGCTTGTAGAACAGCGTGAAAAAATCATACCATTACAAGTTAAGGATATAGCTTATATAATGCTTGAAAATACTATTGTTACTATTGTTACGCAGCAAAATAATAAATATTTAAGCAGTACTAATCTTGACGAGCTACAGAAGTTACTTGATCCTGAATTGTTTTACAGGGCTAACAGACAGTTTATCATCAACCGTACTGCCATAACAAATATTGAACGCTATTTCTCCAGGAAATTAATTACACGTTTGAAAATTGAAACTCCCGGGAACATTATCATAAGTAAGGCAAAAGCTTCTGATTTTCTCAGATGGCTGGAGGCATAATGTACTAAATTATCGTCTACTTAAAAGTATTTTTGAATCATTTGGGACTTTATGTATTCATTCCTAAATTGGTGCAAAGATGTTGCTTCAGTATACAAACCAACATCCATTTTTCAAGTTACCAGCGAAATGCTCCAGTGGACAATATAAAAAAACAGCCTACAGGCCGTCAGAAGTAACCATACGAAGGAGCTTATAGAATATTTGTTACTTCACTAAGTTGGGAGACTTGAAGTTCCCGGGCGGGTAGGTTAGTCTGCCTCCTTTTTTACAATGGTATAAATAAAGAAATACTAATGTTCAGGTTTGCTGTGTAAGAGAAAAAATATTTTTTTTTGCAACGTTCGGTTTAATATATTACATTTGCCCTGTTATGCCACGAAACAAGGAATTCAATTACGACGAAAAGCTGGTAGCGGCGCGTGACCTTTTTTGGAAAAAGGGGTACAATGCCACGTCTATAAACGACCTGGAGGTGGCCATGAAGATAAACCGAAGCAGTATTTATCTGGCTTACGGAAATAAACACGAGCTCTTTGTAAAATCGCTTTGTAACTACATGGAAGGTAAAGACAGGCAATATCGTGAGGCTGCAGCAAAAAGCAATGAGCCCTTACAGGCTATCAGGAATATCATCTTATCTGTGCGTGATTCGGCGGTAGAGGATAAAACCTGCCTTTTTACGAATTCGGTTTTTGAGCTGGCCAGCAGCGATGTTGAGATTGGCAAACTTTTAAAACGACAAACTCAGTCAGCTGTCTCACTTTTTGAGTCACTGCTGGTCAAAGCCAAGGATAACGGTTCTTATACATCCGTTAAAACACCGGCCGAAATGGCCCTTTTTTTAGTGTCGGGCTTAGTTTCTATCTACAATACGCAGGTTGTTTTCTCTGACAGGAAATTGACCAACCAGACTGCTGAAATTTTAATGCAGTCAGTCAACTGATTTTTTTTATCATATTTTGAAACGAACGGTTTAAAATAAAAAAGTATGAGTGTATTGAAAAACAAAAAAAGAAGTTCGCCATTCAGGTCGTGGTGTGTGGTAGTAGTTGCCACTTTGTGCATGTCGGCCTGTAAGCAAGAAATTGGTCAGGTAAAATCCACAGTGGAGGAAAACCATCCTGAAACGTTTCAGGAACTTGGTTTCTTTGGACCGGTAAAGTCTGGTGAATGGGAAAGATTTTTGGATGCCGTGCAAAATAATATAGCACATTCGCGAGATGAGCCAGGGAATCTGTCTTTTAGTTTGTACCAGCCGGAGGGCGACACGCTGCAACCAATATGGTTTGAAAGGTTTAAGACAAAAGAAGCACATAACCTTCATAAGGAGAAAGATTATTTTAAAAATGCGATAGATGTTATAAAAAAATCATTAGTAGGGCAAGCATATGCAATCGAGCTGAAGGAGCTTAAGGAAGTTCCGGCGTTGGCTCATGCTGAGCAAGATTTTAAGACAGCTTATACGTCAATCACACTTTTTGATGTGAGGCCTGAAAACCGCAAAGACTTTATTCTGGAGATGGCCATTGCCATCCCTGCATACAGAGCGTCGGATGGAAATTCAGAATACAACCTGTATCAATACAAAGATGATGCAAATAAGTTTGTGCTGATTGAAGCTTGGGAAGATAAGATGTCTTATGATGACGCGCTGAAGCAGCGAACCACGGCAACGGACAGGCGGTGGTTTGCTGCTTATCCCGTCCGCCGGGACATGAAAGACCTGTCCAGGTAATAAAAATATATCATTAATCTATAAATAAATATGAAAACAATCAAATTAAACAATGGAATAGATATGCCTCTTTTAGGGCTTGGCGTTTTTCAGGTGAGCGATCCCGAAGAGTGTGAGCAGGCAGTGATAGCGGCAATACAGTCGGGCTACCGCCTTATAGACACGGCATCATTTTATTATAATGAGGCAGCTGTAGGGAGGGCTATTAAAAAAAGCGGTGTACCACGTGAGGAACTTTTTATTACAACTAAGCTTTGGGTATCTGAGGGAGGTTATGAAAATACGAAAATTGCTTTTGAGAGGTCATTACAAAGGCTGGGTCTGGAATACCTTGATCTGTATCTTATACACCAGGCCTTGGGTGATTATTATGGCTCATGGCGCGCAATGGAAGAGCTATACAAGGAAGGAAGGATACGTGCTATCGGCGTGAGCAATTTCTTCCCTGACAGGATGATTGATTTTATTGCCCATAATGAGATCGTTCCGGCAGTAAACCAGATTGAAGTGAACCCATTCTATCAAAGGGAAGCTGAGCATGAGCTGTTAAGGAACAATAATGTGCTAACCCAGTCGTGGGCATCGTTCGCGGAAGGTAAAAATGATTTCTTTACGAATCCGGTTATCACTTCAATAGGAACAAAATATAACAAATCTGTTGCCCAGGTTACCCTACGTTGGCTCATACAGCGAGGGATTGCGGTCATACCTAAATCAGTCCGTCAGGAGCGTATCATCGAGAACAATAATGTTTGGGATTTTGAGCTGACGAGCGAAGATATGGCTGCCATAGCAACGCTGGACACCGCAAAAAGTGTGTTTTTCGACCATCGTGACCCTGAGACTGTGGAATGGCTTACCAACCTGAAAGTAGATACTACGATTTGATAAGTCCAAAAATGCCTGTATGGGAATCCCGTACAGGCATTTTTTAATTTTCAGCAACCTTTTAATAAAGTTCGATAGTGTTACTTAGCTACAAAGATTCAGTCTTTTCGTGACTTTTTTTGTTGTGAACTCCAATTGTGTTTGCTAAGGATCAGGTATAGATTAAAATTGAAAACTAAAAAACTATAAATCAGACTTCCTGAAATTAGAATGCTGTGTAGCTGTAAAGAAATCACGAAATACCTGATTAATCTCTTCATGGCAAGCAGAAGCCCTAATTCCTAATTGTGGGTATATTTTGGTTATATGATGTACCAAATTTGTAACTACAATTTTTCCGAAACTATGAATCTCTTCAAGTAGAAAGGAGTCCAACTGTATGTTTTGGCTAAGAGTTTTTTCTATTAGAACAGCATACTCAATCACTTTTTGTGATGTCACATTCAGATAGTCACTAAAATCACTGATACTGATTTTAATATTAATTTCTAACGCTTTTTCAGCAAAGTGACTTGCCATTCCTATATAATTCACTAACAGGGTAAGATCGGCAAATGTCTGAAAAGGAATGCGATCTAAAGGATCATTACTGTAAAATTTGTTATATGTGAAAGAGAATTCAACAGGAACCAATTGATTTTGCACCTTAAAGCTATGAGAAGCGGTGGCTATCATTCCCATCGATTTCCATGCTGTTATAAGTTCAACCTGAGCAGGGGTTAAGACGAAGGATAAAAATTGGGGTTCGCCTTTGCTGTCAAGCAGATATTGACCATTTTCCACAAGTTTGGCGTTGAGCGTAAAATGAGTAAGATAAGGTGCTCCTGTGGCATACTTCCAAAAACCGTTGATAAGGTAATTGTCGCCGATTTTTTCAGCTGTTCCCCCAAGCATCCCACTCCCACCAAAACAAATGTTTTCACTGCCAAAAATTCTGGATGCCGTTTCGGGCCTGAGATTCCTTGAGAAATAATTAGCCCCGCTGCATAAGGTGACAAACCATCCGAGGCTACCGTCGATCTTAGCGATTTGCTGGAGTTTTTTCAGCCCTTCGCAGAAAGAGAGACCTAAACCATTGTATTCTTTGGGAACCCAAATCTGAAGCCGTCCTGACCTGTGGATTTCATCCAGTATTTCAGGGCGGAATATTTCAGCACCTAACAAGCTTTCACGTAATTCTTTTGTATGCAGCATATAATATATTCTGTCCTCGAATCTGTATTAAACAATATCGTCCGGTGTAAATTTATAAAGTAAAGTGTGATCCCACAACTTGATAACGCGATTGCGACCGATAGTAATACTGATGGTTTAAAGCAACCCGCTACAGGATATTTAGGAAAGATCCACTGATAGGCAATACACCCCATCTCAATAACACCCCAAATGAATTTTCACTATGATTGAGCCTAACTGACATATGTCGCTCAGTATATTTAATTAAAATAGTTTAACATTCTTTCTTGGGAGAGTAGGTATTGCCTTGGCAGCAGCACACGTAGTGAGAACATTGAAGCTATCAGTTCCTGTTCTTCGCTATTCAAAGAAACTCTATGTGTAATGTATTAACCATTTCTTAACAAAATTTCCGCATTAATCATTGCTAATTTTAATAAGTTTGATTTCATCCAATCTTTTACTACTACAATGTTAATCAAAGCATATACTTTCGGCAACGCCTCTTCTGGACCGCAATCCAAAATTGAACACCAGCGATACATCCCAGATTAGTTTCTAGGCTATTTTTAATGGTGAAAATCACACTTTCTTGGTTACCTGAAATCCCAATTTCTTTAGGTAGCTAGGGTACTATATGCCATTATTTCCTTTTAAATCAATTAATTATTAATAAATGAAGCACTTATTTTACATTTTGCTGCTTTCAGGCTACGGCTGTTTTTCGCAAAACGCGCTGGTATTTAGCTATGATGCAGCAGGCAATCAGATCAAGCGGGAGCTGATCTGTCTTACATGCGATGATCCCTCAGGGCAACGCGTTGCGAACCCTGAGCTAACCAAAAGCAAGGATTATCAGGATATTTCATATTATCCTAATCCTGTTGTTGAGGAGCTGCATATACGATGGGAGAATACCCAAGAAACATTTGTGACGGGAATTGAGGTATATTCATTTTCGGGTCAGCAAGTAGGTTCTGCAGAACAGCTTTCTGGGGTTTCCGAAACTTCAGTCAGCTTTGCCCAATTGGCTTCAGGTATGTATGCCGTAATTCTGGTTTATAACGACGGAACAAAGAAAGATCTTAAAGTTGTAAAGAAATAACCATGAAAAATCTATACATACTTCTTACGATACTGCTGGCAGCATCGATGAATGCACAGCATTATGAAGGTACCCCTATGCCGGGCAGTACTATAATACAGCACTCACTGAAAGAGGTTGAACCTTCAGGGTTAACCACAATGTCAGCTACCCAGGCCCTTACAGCCGGAACCCCAACCGGAAACTCACAGTTTACGGGTGTTATCAAAGGAGAATTATCCGTATCGCTTTCGGGCGGAGCTTCGTATAATGTTCCGTTTACAGTGCCGCCAGGCATCAATAAAGTTGTACCTCAGGTCGGTCTGGCCTACAATAGCCAGGGAGGTAACGGTATAGCAGGTTACGGCTGGGAGATTTACGGAATATCCAGCATAACAAGGGTACCCTCTACAACACACCATGACAGTAAAATTGACCCTGTTGACTTTGACAATCTGGATCGATATTCGATGGACGGACAGCGCCTGATGCTTAAAAGTGGCACCTATGGTGCCTCGGGAAGCATCTACGAGACAGAGGCTTACAGCAATGTGAAGATTACTGCTTATGGAGTTTCCATGTATGGCGGAACTCTTGGACCAAACTATTTCCTGGTAGAGAACGCCGATGGATCTAAAGCCTACTACGGCAACTCATTATCTTCACAGGGCAGAGAAACCTGGTACATCACTTCATGGGAGAATGCACAAGGTGTCCGTATCGACTATATCTATTTAAAAGACGATAATAACAACGATATAAGGATATCAAAAATACGTTACGGCACAAACGCGGCCAATACATTCCTTAATGAGATAGAGTTCGTATATTCAAGCCGCTACCGCCCTGAACAGCGATTTATAGGTGGAGCAAGTTTTTTTGATAACCAGATACTCAGGCAGGTCAATATCAAAGCGCAGGATATGACCTACAGAAATTATCTGTTATCACATAATATAACCGACCTGGGATACCAGCGCCTTACCAGTATTACGGAAGGTGTAGGTAGCCAGTACCTGAATCCTACCTTATTTACCTATGACGATACCTCCTCATCGATAAGCTACAGTTCAGGATCGGCAACTATACCTGAACTTACCAATATAGCGTCCAATAATGCGAGGATGGTCCCCGGAGATTATGACGGTGATGGAAGAATGGACTTCATCATCTACGCTACATCGGGAGAATTCAATAAGAATAAATACTGGTTGTATACCGACGTATTCAGCCAATATCCTATGGTAAGTGCTGACAACAGTTCTGGAGCATTTGCCGAGATATTCTCGATAAAGAACCTTTTGGGTGATTATACATATGGACACAAACTTTCTCCGGCCGAAGGCTGGGCAGTAGTCCAACCGCAGACATCACAGTTGCGTATTCGCGTTTGTTCAGGTTTGTCAGCAGTTTCACCTATAAGTTTACAGTACGACAAAATTATAAGTAATACCAGCCTTGGAGGTAATGTAGAGCGTAATTATTACAGTGGAGACTTCAACGGAGATGGCCTGACGGATGTTGTCGCTGTGGTTAAAGCGACAGGACAGATTTTCTTTATTAATCTTGACAAGACAATAACCTCCACATTCAGTAATCCGGCAGGCTATCTTACAGAGGTTATCGGCAGTAGCGACCGTGTTATCGTAGGAGATCATGATGGGGATGGCAAATCGGAGCTAATTCATTTCCAAAACGGTAAGTTTAGGGTGTATACCATGAATGAAAATAACAGTACCTTTTCGGTTGCTGTTTCAGTAAGTTCTGCTTATGTGAGTACGTCGGTAAACATCATGCCGGGTGACTACAACGGTGACGGGAAAATGGATTTTATCATCCCTAGAGGGAGCGGGTATGACGAATACAGGGTATTTACTTCCAATGGCCTCGGATATACGATTGCAGTGCAGATTTTTTCGGGCATAACCTATGCAGTAAACAACTCCCTGAACAGTTGGTATTATATTCCTAACGACTACAACAATGATGGTAAGACCGATCTTTTGCTTTACAAGGCCAGTGGGGCTGTCAATGGCTCAGGTAATGTTACGCTGACTTGCTACCTTAACAAAGCGGGTACCTTTAGTCATCAGGCGGGCAACTATCTTTATGTGAGCAGTGGCACTCAGGCAGGTATTGACGCCTATACGCTTCCTGTGTTTCTTGATCCAGACCAAAGCAATGCTAACCTGGAACTTGCATGTGTTAGAAATAGTAAAATTACGTATTTCAAATCGTCAAAAGATTTTGCAAAAGAAAAGCTGCTACGAACCATTACCAACGGAAATGGCGTTACAGAAACCATTTCCTACAGTCCATTGGTAAACAATTGTAATACACCCGGATGCGTGTCGGCTTATACCAGTGATGCTTATGCGGAGAATTATCCTAATTTTGACGTAACAAACAAGCCTAATTTCTATGTTGTATCACAACTGGAAAAACAAAGTACTGACCATTATAAAAAACAGACTTACAGATATAAAGGGGCTGTTATCAATTATAAAGGTTTAGGCTTTATCGGGTTCAAGAGTATTCTTAAGACCAATTGGTATGAAAATAATGCTGAGGTAATATCTAACGTGATTATCAACGACATCTCAAAAAGAGGTGCCCTAACAGAGAATATTGTAGTAGCTGGTTGGGGTTCAACGGGGTATTCACCATCGGTATTCCTCCAAAAGTCAGTATACGGTTATCAGGCACAAACGCTGGCAAATAAAGTGTACAAGCTTTCTAATACTACACTGAGTACCACCAACCAATTGGAAGGAACTTCTCATGCCGTAAGCAATACGTATGATGCATACAACAATATAACTGCGACAAGCTTTACAAAGTCAGGTACTACTACTGAGCAAACAGGAACAACAACTTATGAGTACTTAAATAGTACATCCTCTCCCTATTATATAGGCAGATTAAGTAAAGTCAATACCTCAGTAACCCATAACGGTGCTACAATGACTACCGAAGAGTTAAATACTTATGGTGCTAACCAGTTGGTATCCCAGAAGAAAAAGAAGGGACATCTCACAGATTACATTACCGAGGATTATACTTATGATACTTTTGGAAATATCACTGAGACCAAAATATCCGCTCCGGGTTATGCTGTCAGGACGGCTACTACAACTTATACACCGTCGGGTATATTTGTGACCCAATCAAAAGATATAAAAGGCCTTGTTACTAATTTCGGATACGATTATACTTTAAGTGGCTTTTTGTGGTATATTACCGATCCGCAGGGTAAGCGTATTAATTATAATTATGATGCGTTTGGAAAAGTTACCGAAAAAGAGGATTACAATGGTAATGTGGATGTAACCTCTTATACCAAACAAGGGAGTAATGATATTACTTCTGAAAGTTATTTTACAGGGAGAAGCGAATACACACAGTACGATGATTTGGGTAGGCCCGTAGTCAAGGGACTTAGAAATGTGGATGGAAGCTGGTCATATATCAAGACAGAATATGATAAGCATGACCGTGTGGTAAGCGTAAGCCAACCATATGCTACCCTTGGAGGTATACCTTCCCAATTCAGTACCACCAGTTATGATCTTTATGGGCGAATACTTCAAACAGTAGAACATACGGGTAAGGTAACGAACTATACCTACAGCGGTCTTAGTACTGTTGAAAATGATGGTGCTAATACCAAAACTACGGTGAGGAATTCCGCAGGCTATATTACTTCGGTACAAGACAACGGAGGTACAATCGATTATCAATACTATCCAAATGGTAAACTCAAGCAAAGTAACTATGGTGGCTATGTGATCAGTATAGAACAGGACGGATGGGGTAACAGGAAAAAGCTTGTTGACCCTTCGGCAGGAACATTTACTTACCAGTACAATCCTTTTAGTGAGATTATTGAGGAAATCTCGCCAAAAGGTACCAGGGGCTGGATACGCAATAGCAATGGCAATGTACAAATAGAATGGGCTGACGGTGATGGTGAAAATTCGAGTACTTTTTATAGCTATTTCAAGGGAATGGTTAAGCGTAAGGAGCGTCAGACTGCTGATGGAGCTATATTCGTTATCGATAATACTTTTGATTCGGTAGGAAGGCTTACCGTTGCTGAGGAAGTGACCCCCGAAGCTACTTTCCGTAAGAGTTACCAATACAACAGTTATGGACAGATGTTCAAAGAGACCCTTTATGCCGATAATGTCGGAAACGATGGTGGCGGAGGCCAGACCAATACGGTTGTACTGGAACATGTTTACCAGTACGGACATAAGCTAAAGACACTTGATTTCGAAACCCAACAACTTTTATATGAGAACACCAGCGTAAATTCTCGTATGCAGGTAACATCTGCCAAGTACGGCAACAACCTGGTTGCGAATAATACTTTCGACCAGTATGGGTTTCCAACCCAGGTTAAATATGGTTCAGTCCTGACCCAAAACACTGTATTTGAACCCCAGCATGGTACGCTTACTTCAAGAAACACGCTAATGGGTACCTTTACCAGGTCGGAATCTTTCGGTTATGACGCTATGGACAGGTTGACCCAATTTACCAATAACAACGGTGTGCAGGAACAGCAGGTTTATGACGACCGTGGCAGGATATCTTCCAATGCAATGGGTAGCTATACTTACAATTCTACTAACTATCGTCATACAGCTACAGAAATAAGCACTGCGGGACTTGCGTATTACAGCAACAGGATGGGAATATTCTTCAGGGGTATGGAAGACCGCAAGGGATGGACTACCACTTTTCCCAACACAGTCACTTACGATAGCTCAAAATCAAAAACGGGCTCGTACTCACTGCGACTTAATGGCAGTTCATTCCAAAATGCAGATGCCGATTCATGGGTAAACATCAACAATGATACTACAACCCAATATACTTTTTCTGGTTGGGTATATAGTGACGGGCCGGGTGTGCGCCTTTACCTTTGTATGCAGGATGAATCGCAACTGGGAACTGGTACTTTTAGCACCGTTTATAAAAGTGAAGTTACAACCGGACAGTGGACTTATATGACCTTGACTGTTCCCGTAGCGGCTACAGTAAAGAGATTGAGTATCAGAGTGCATAAAACAGGCGCGGGTTATGTATGGTTCGATGATATCCGTATTTCAAGAAACGCAGTGGATAACGGTATTCGAGAACTTAATATCGACTATAATATGTTTAAGGCTCCAATGGAAATTAGTGAGACCGGGGTTGACAGGATATCGTTTGATTATAATGCGGATCGTACCAGATCTGTCATGTATTACGGAAATACGAATAGCGATAAGCTGGAAAGACCTTTCAGGAAGTATTATTCTGCAGACGGAACGATCGAAGTAAAATACGATGTGGTAAATGACGCTTATGAATATACGACCTATATAGGTGGCAATCCATATTCAGCGCCCGTGCTACATAGAAGAAGAGAAAATACCAGCGGATATTATTTCCTCCTAAGGGACTATATGGGCAGCATACTGGCTATTACAAACCAAAGCGGAGGCGTAGTGGAGAAACGCATGTTTGACGCCTGGGGTAATCTTTTCAAGGCTTACAATGGTACAGGTGAAGTGATCTCAGGCATGGAATTCCTTGACAGGGGATATACCGGACATGAACATCTTCAGACCGTAGCCCTAATCAATATGAATGGAAGGCTTTATGATCCTACAATGCATCGCTTCCTTCAGCCCGACAATCATGTTCAGGATCCGCAAAACACGCAAAACTACAACAGGTACGGTTATGTGTATAACAATCCGTTGAAATATAATGATCAGTCAGGTGAATTCTTGGGCAGCATATTGACGGCTATAGGTTCGGCCATAGGGAACTTTATCCAGCATGGCGTAAATTTTAATGATTATAATTGGGATCGCCTGGAGAACTCCTGGAAAATTGATATGGGACTATTTAAGGGTAATTTCGGACAGATACTCTCGAAATGGACATGGGGTTCAATTAATACAGTAGTTGGTAACCTTATAGGTCACGGTGCTAATGCTGTAGGACTTGTACGTGATGTTACTTACCTTGAAGGAGCTGTTGCTATTGCAGGACTTACCAATGGTGAATTTGAAGCTTTTACCGTTGGACCTTACATTTTTGGGCCTAAGGATTTTAAAGCAGACTGGAGGGACCATCTTTTTGTGCATGAATATGGACATTATATACAAAACC
>QFQM01000404.1 GCA_003243255.1 Flavobacterium psychrophilum
ATCATCAATAATCTTGCGGTTGGTGCCGGTCTTGATTTAGGAGTTTCAAGTTACAAGCAAGAGGGAGCAACTCATAAATCTACAGGATCATCTATTGCGATCGATCCGTTTGTAAGATATTACCTGAAACAAGGTATTTTTTTCCAGGGGCAATTTGGAGTGGGATCAAGCAAGTCGAAATATTACTACGGAAATACACCATACACTGATAAGTACAATACAACGAACTGGTCGCTTGCTGCCGGATATGCCCTGTTTTTGAATAACAATGTAGCAATTGAGCCCATGGTAGGTTATAGATCTGATACAGATAAGCCTAAAGGGAGCGATAATAAAACCATTAATGGAGGTCTTTTCGTCAACGTAGGCTTCCAGATTTATCTGGGCAAAAAATAAATTCGCTGTTTAAGATAGCAGGCACGATATTTACAACACAGAAAGTTAAAACCCATGATTATGAATAAACTAAAAATCACCATTCTTACTTTTGCTTTGGTAGGAGCTGCCAACTTTGTAATGGCGCAAGCTCAATTTGCTCTGGGTATCAAAGGAGGTCTTAATTTTGCCAACCTGGATGTGAAGGGATCAGTATCGAGCAATTACAATAACAGAACAGGTTATCATGCAGGTGCATTTGCACTTATTAAGGTAGCTTCGATAGGTATTCAACCCGAAATACTTTTCTCTAAACAAGGAACCAAATACACCGTTAATACAACTGACTATGAGGCAAACTTCGATTACATTAATGTGCCTATTATGGTTAAATTTTACCTCCCGTTAGGACTTAACCTTCAAGCCGGTCCGCAATTTGGATTTTTGACAACAAGCGAAATAAAATCAAAAGTGGGAAATATCTCCAGCACCCAGGACGCAAAGGACTTTTATAAAAGTTCAGATGTTGCCGCCTCTTTTGGGGCTGGCTGGGATCTTCCGTTTGGCTTGACGATCGATGCCCGTTATAATCTGGGTTTGTCTAAAATTAATGATGGCGCGAATACCAACAACACTAAAAATCAGGTCTTCCAAATTTCTGCTGGGTATAAATTGATAAAATTCGGCAAATAAACCGCTGATACAATTTTTAGTTAAAGCTGCTCCATTAATTTTGGGGCAGCTTTTTTTGTGATTACACATCCCGATTATCCAGCCACCCTCAAGTACCTCTACGAAGTACTTCCCATTTTTCAGCGTGTAGGGGCAGTGGCTTATAAGGCAGACTTAACGAATACCGTATTGCTGTGCGAAGCCATTGGAAACCCGCAGCACCAGTTTAAATCGGTACACGTGGCGGGCACGAATGGAAAAGGAAGTTCATCGCACATGATGGCCGCCATCCTGCAAAGTGCGGGGTATAAAACGGGCTTGTACACTTCACCGCATCTCAAAGAATTTACAGAGCGCATTCGCATTGATGGTAAAGAAATTGACCAGGCATCGGTAGTTGATTTTGTTCATCGAATCCGACCCGCCATTGAAAAGATTCAGCCTTCCTTTTTCGAGATCACAGTGGCGATGGCCTTTGATTACTTTGCCAAAGAACAGGTGGATATTGCTGTGATTGAAGTTGGTCTTGGCGGCCGGCTGGATTCGACCAATGTAATTACTCCGTTGGTGTCGCTCATTACGAACATTAGCTACGATCATAAAGATTTATTAGGGGATACCTTGCCGGCCATTGCCGCAGAGAAAGCAGGTATTATCAAGCCACAGGTACCTGTTGTAGTAAGTGAGTACCAACAGGAGGTAGCGGCTGTTTTTACAGATAAAGCACAGAAAGAAAACACAGCGGTAGAAATGGCTTCTGCGCGTTTTCGATTGGAGGAAAAAAAGGTGTACGATGGAAATGCTGTTCGCTTCACGGATCTGACTCCCGAACTAAAGGGAGGATATCAGGCCAAAAACATTCTCGGCGTGATACTGACCATCGAGAAGTTGAAACAAAGGGGATTCACCATCACCGATGCGCATATCCGAAAAGGTATAGAGCAGGTAACTACCTTAACCGGATTGAAGGGAAGATGGCAGAAATTAGGTGAGCATCCGCTGATGATGTGCGATACCGGGCACAATGAAGCCGGTGTCGCCGAAGTGGTCAAACAGATTCAGACACTTTCATTTGACCAGCTGCACATGGTTATTGGCATGGTAAAAGATAAAGACATAACCAGCGTGCTTCAGCTTTTGCCAAAAAATGCGGTGTACTACTTTTGCCAGGCTAAAATTCCCCGTGCCATGGAGGCGGTTGAACTTTCACAAAGGGCAGCAGCAGCAGGTTTGAAGGGGGAGGTCATCGCCGATGTTAATGAGGCCATAGCCAAGGCGAAAGCCTCAGCGAAAGCAAACGATCTTATTTTCATTGGCGGCAGTACCTTTGTGGTAGCTGAGATAAACGAAATTTGATTCTGTCCTATTTAAAAATTACCATTCTTGAAGAGTAAGCTAAAGAAGTTTGCAGTTATTGCCCAGAGGGATAATGTATTGGAGCCGGGTAAGGAAATTTACCACCAGATCAAAGGGAAATGGAACACCGACTATTTCAAAAATGATCATCCCATCACCGCCGAGTTTGCCTGTGGAAGGGGAGAGTATTCGATTCATCTTGCTCAACTATTTCCTGAGCGCAACTACGTAGGGGTTGATGTAAAAGGCGACCGCCTCTGGAAAGGAAGCTCTATCGCCGTAGAGCAAAACATAACTAACGTAGCTTTTCTTCGTACACAGATTTTAATGATTGAAGCGTTCTTTGTAGAAGCGGAGTTAGACGAAATCTGGCTTACTTTTCCTGATCCGAGACATCGCAAGCGGGATGTCAAACGAAGACTGACGAACTCGCGCTTCCTGGACATGTATAAGAAGATACTGAAACCCGAAGGTGTATTTCGTTTTAAAACAGACAATACTCCGTTGTTTGATTATACCATCGAAGAACTTCAATCGCGTAATGATATCAAAGAGCTGGAAGTGACCTACGATTTATACCATTCACCGCTACGGGCAGAGTGCT
>QFQM01000405.1 GCA_003243255.1 Flavobacterium psychrophilum
GGTTGCGCTTTGGGGCGATGATGCAAGCTGGTCACTGGATGGTGAGAACCATCCTCATGAGGCGCATTACCTGAAACTGGATTGCTCCAAAGCAAATATGCAATTAGGATGGCATCCCCGTTGGGGATTGACTGAAACACTTGGTCGCATCGTAAGATGGCATAAAGCATGGATTAGCGGCGAAGATATGTTGATTTGTTCAAAGCATGAAATCAGCGACTATATGTCCGCAACTACTAGTTAAGAAAATAAGTTTAAGGAATCAAAGTAATGACAGCAAATAACCTGCGTGAGCAAATATCTCAACTCGTCGCCCAGTATGCGAATGAAGCGTTGAGTCCAAAACCTTTTGTTGCAGGTGCAAGTGTTGTACCTCCTTCGGGAAAAGATATTGGAGCAAAAGAGTTACAATTAATGGTTGAGGCGTCACTTGATGGGTGGCTAACGACAGGTCGTTTTAATGATGCCTTTGAGAAAAAACTGGGCGAATTTATCGGTGTACCTCATGTCTTAACCACTACTTCTGGTTCTTCTGCAAATCTGCTGGCGTTGACCGCACTGACATCACCAAAATTGGGCGATCGTGCTCTGGTACCTGGCGATGAGATCATTACTGTTGCTGCCGGTTTTCCGACAACGGTTAACCCAGCAATTCAGAATGGACTAATTCCAGTCTTTGTGGATGTAGACATTCCAACTTACAATATCGACGCATCCCTCATTGAAGCAGCTGTTACTGAGAAATCAAAAGCGATTATGATCGCGCATACTCTTGGTAACGCATTCAATTTAAGTGACGTTCGACGGATTGCCGATAAATATAATTTATGGCTGATTGAAGACTGCTGTGATGCTCTAGGCACGACTTACGACGGTCAAATGGTTGGTACCTTTGGTGATATCGGTACTGTTAGTTTCTACCCTGCTCACCACATCACTATGGGTGAAGGTGGCGCAGTATTCACCAAATCCGGTGAATTGAAGAAGATCATCGAGTCGTTTCGTGACTGGGGGCGAGATTGTTACTGTGCACCTGGATGCGATAACACTTGTGGCAAGCGTTTTGGTCAGCAATTGGGTTCACTTCCTCATGGGTATGATCATAAATATACTTATTCACATCTCGGCTATAATCTCAAAATAACGGATATGCAGGCAGCATGTGGTTTGGCCCAGTTAGAGCGCATTGAAGAGTTTGTACATCAGCGTAAGGCAAACTTTGCCTACCTGAAGCAGGGTATGCAATCTTGTGCTGAATTTCTCGAATTACCGGAGGCAACAGATAAATCAGACCCTTCTTGGTTTGGCTTTCCTATCACTTTGAAAGAAACTAGTGGAGTTAATCGTGTCGACTTGGTGACATTTCTTGATGAGGCTAAAATTGGAACTCGTTTGCTGTTTGCTGGCAATTTGATTCGTCAGCCATACTTTGCAAATGTGAAATATCGCGTAGTTGGGGAGCTGACAAACACTGACCGTATTATGAACCAAACGTTCTGGATAGGTATTTATCCGGGTCTAACGAAAGAGCATTTGGACTATGTTATCGGCAAGTTTGAAGAGTTTTTTGGTCTGAACTTCTAGTTCTCAACTTCTGGTTCTCAATGGAATAAAGCCACATCGATGAATTTTTGCATTATCGATGTGGTTAGGAGATATGATGCGCATCTTGTTAACAGGCGGCACGGGATACATTGGAACGTCTTTAATTAATCTCATGCTAAAAGACAATGTTGAAATATACAATATAACAAGGGATAAAATTGTCAAATATCACCAACAAGGAATTATAGAACTTTCAAATTATAATTTTTTAAATCTTTCAAGAAAAATAGATGAACTCAATTTTGATGTCGCTGTAAATTTGGCTGCGAGTTATTATTTTGAGGAGGGAGAGGGCGTTGATGTTATTTCAGGAAATCTGAATTTACCTTTTTTAATATTGGAGTCATTTAAAAACAAAAATAAAAAATTCATAAATATTGGAACGTACTGGGAGTATAGTTTATCAAGAAAAAACGTTAAAGGTGTTAATCCTTATGGCATCATAAAAAAAACCACGGAAGGGTTAATTGAATACTACCGCGCTTATAATGTAACTTGTGTTGACATAAAGTTGTATGGAACATATGGTAGCAATGATTCTAGAGGAAAAATTATTGATATTCTTATAGATGCTACCAATGAACAAAAAGAAATTAAAGTTTCAAAAGGTGAGCAATCTCTTAATTTAGTGCATGTTGATGATGTCACGCAGGTAATTAGAAACGCAATATTTACATCAGATTATGATAATTTGAAAATTGGCATTGCTAGTGATAAAGAATACACTGTTAATCAGTTAATAAAATTGATAAGTAAGCATAAAAAAATAAATATAGCGAGAGAAAGAAACGAATATAGAAACGATGAGGTCATAACGCTAACCTACCTTGATGACAATATGATTTACGTTAAGGACAGAGTTGCTGAATATATTTCAGCCAGGGTTGGGTGCTATGGAAAATAAAATATACGATGACCTGCATTATTTTTCAGTTTATTTTAAGAAATTAAATTTTGACTGAAAAAAGTTATATTATAAAACAGTATCATTTAATTACTGATGCGTCAGTTAGAAACTCTTAAAAAGGTATTCATTTGTGCACTAAATTTATAAAAAAAATCCCTAGTCATTTTGTTGTAGCAGGTAGTGCGTGGGGGAGTCGATTTATATCTATATTTGTACAATTCTATAGTATAAAGATATTATTAAACTATTTGGGTACAAACGGGTATGCTCTTTTCTCATTAATTGCGAGTTTCTCTGCATGGTTTCTCTTGGTTGATATTGGTATGTCAACCAATTTGCAAAATAAAATATCGGAGCGTAAAGCCTATGGAAAGGCATATTTTGATTTGGTTAAAAGAACTGGTTGTTTTTTAATTGTAGCTTTGACTCTATTTGTAATTTTGCTTTGGATATTTGGTCCTTATTTATCGAGGATATTATTGGTGTCG
>QFQM01000406.1 GCA_003243255.1 Flavobacterium psychrophilum
TAAGAAAACAAAAAAACCCAGTCAAACAATGACCGGGTTTTTATGCTATAAACCAACCAAAAAACTATAAATTATGAAAAATTTACCTTGCTGAAAGGAAGCCTATGAAATCCTCCTTTTTTGCGAGTGCAAAGGTAATGACTTTTCAAGCAGAATTATTCGTTAAATTTTAACTTTAACACATAATTCATAAAAAACAAGTCTTCTGATGGTCTAAAATTATATTATCTTTAAAAATAGATGACTTTTATAGCGTACCTCTCAACTCCTGCTCACGCTCAATCGACTCAAACAGGGCTTTAAAGTTACCTGCACCAAAACCTCTTGCACCCATTCTTTGAATAATTTCAAAGAAAAGCGTTGGACGGTCCTGAAGTGGTTTGGTAAATATCTGTAAAAGGTATCCTTCTTCGTCAGCATCAACCATGATAGCCAGTTTCTGGATTTCTTTGATATCTTCTTTAAAAGCATCTTTGTGCGCACCAAGACGCTCAGGAACCATATCATAATAAGCCTGTGGTGGCGGAGAAAGGAATTCAACTCCACGTGCCCTAAGGTCAGATACCGTTTTAACTATATCATCAGTCGCGATAGCGATGTGCTGAATACCAGGCCCACCGTTAAAATCAAGATATTCTTCAATCTGTGATTTTTTCTTTCCTTCAGCCGGTTCGTTGATTGGGAATTTAATACGTCCGTTACCGTTACTCATTACTTTACTCATAAGTGCAGAGTACTCCGTATTGATCTGTTTGTCATCAAACGAAAGGAAGTTAACAAAGCCCATAACGTCTTCATACCACTTCACCCATGTGTTCATCTCGTTCCAGCCCACATTACCTACCATGTGGTCTACATACTTAAGACCAGTCGGAGCAGGGTTGTAATCCGATTTCCACTCTCTAAAGCCCGGTAAGAACACACCGTTGTAGTTTTTACGCTCTACAAACATGTGAACTGTCTCACCATACGTATAGATACCTGCGCGTACAACTTCACCAAACTCGTCTGTTTCAACAGTTGGCTCCATAAATACTTTAGCACCACGCTTAGTAGTCTCTTCAAAAGATTTTCTTGCATCTTCTACCCAAAGCGCAGCTACTCTTACACCATCACCATGCGTTCTAAGGTGATCGTTAAGCGGAGAATCAGCTGTAAGCGGAGAAGTTAGCACAATACGAATCTTATCCTGAACAAGAACGTAAGACGTTCTGTCTCTTAATCCTGTTTCAAGTCCGGCATATGCCAAAGACTGAAAACCGAAAGCTGTTTTATAAAAATGAGCCGCCTGTTTAGCGTTACCCACTATAAGTTCTACGTAATCAGTACCCATTAACGGAAGGAAGTCCTGTGCGCCTTCAAATATTTTCTCCAGTCCGTATTCTACGTTTTTTATTTCACTCATGATATTTCTTTTTTAGCCTCACCCTCAACCCCTCTCCAAAGGAGAGGGGAGCGAGCTGCGGCAATGTTATTAGTCTTGTTTTTAACCTCACCCCTGCCCCTCTCCAAAGGAGAGGGGTGAGAACTCAATATTGTTTTATTCTGTTTTTGGAGGGAGTATATCTACTCAACCCACGATTTATAGTACTTGCCATCGTCAAGGCCCATAGCAATTTCAGTAACCATTAGCGGACGGAAGGTATCCACCATTACCGCAAGCTCTTCGGTTTCTGTTTTGCCTATGCTTCGCTCCATAGCTCCCGGTGCAGGTCCGTGAGGAATTCCTTTAGGGTGCAGCGTGATATGACCCTGCTCGATGTTGTTACGGCTCATAAAGTCGCCATCAACATAATAAAGCACCTCATCACTGTCAATATTACTGTGATTGTATGGCGCAGGGATCGATTTCGGGTGATAGTCATACAACCTTGGACAGAATGAACATACTACGAATGTAGATGTCTCAAACGTCTGGTGTATTGGCGGCGGAAGGTGTACCCTTCCGGTGATAGGCTCAAAGTTATGGATACTGAATCCGTAAGGGAAGTTATAGCCATCCCACCCAATAACGTCAAACGGGTGCGTAGCATAAACTACCTCGTGGATCATGTTCTCTTTTTTGATCTTGATAAGGAAGTCACCTTTCTCATCATAGGTCTCAATTGTTTCAGGAAGTTTAAAATCCCTTTCGCAGAATGGCGAATGCTCTAAGTGCTGTCCGCTTTCATTCTTGTAACGCTTAGGCGTATAGAAAGGAGCGTGCGACTCTACATAAAACAAACGGTTATCTTCAGTATCAAAATCGATCTGGTAGATCATACCACGTGGAATGATAAGGTAATCGCCATATTCAAACGGAATGTTACCCATAAACGTGCGCAGCGTACCGCTTCCTTTATGGATAAAGATCATCTCATCAGCATCAGCATTTTTGTAGAAATACTCGCGTAATGATTTGCGTGGCGCAGCAAGACCGATAACGCAGTCTCCGTTTACCAGCATCGCTTTGCGGCTGTCAAGGAAATCGTCTTCAGGTTTTAGTTCAAAACCTTTAAAAAGAAGCGATTTTATATTCTTGTCTATTGCGATCTTAGGCGCAACAGAGTATGATTTTATGATCTCTTTTACCTGAGTAGGCCTGTGCACATGGTACAGCAACGAAGAATGCCCGTGGAAACCCTCGGTACCAAACAGCTGCTCATAGTATAAGCCTCCATCCGGTTTCTCGAACTGCGTATGTCTTTTTTGAGGAAAGTTCCCCAATTTATGATATATCGGCATAGTATAGTTATTGTTTTATTAATGAATGATTTAGCCCAAACGCATAGTGCCTCATTCAGGATTTCTCTTGATGAGGAACTTCAGATAACCCAGCAATCCCTGCCATTGTACATTCATGGTAACAAATATCGTAAAAATTTAATTTTATGGGTAAGTTTTTGCGAAAAAATGAATATTTAGCCCAAAGTCATAAAGTCTAAGGTCATAAAGTGCTACATGGCATCACAACGACTTTATAACCTGATGGCTTTAGACTTTATGACCAAATGAA
>QFQM01000407.1 GCA_003243255.1 Flavobacterium psychrophilum
ATCACCAAAACCGTTCAATCGGGCTAGTGCTTCTGCTTTATTCAACAACACTTCTCCATAACGTAACAAAGGAAAGTCATTATCCATATTATTTCCTTGTCCTAACTTGAATGAGAACTTACCAAATCTTGCACCCGCCTGACGTGAGGCATTTGGAGCTAACATGTTAATTTTAGGAGTATAGTTAATAGGAGCACCATCGGGATCGCCTTTATCATATGCCAAATCCAAAATAGGATTACCACTTACATCTGTTTGAGGACCAGCGATAAAGTTTGCAGCCTTTCTCTTATCGTTATCGTCATAAGAATTATAGAAATCCTCCAGTGTCGAAAATCCATTCCATGGTTGTTCCTGAAGTTTGAAAGTCAGCTGACTTGGATAGTGTAAAGTCATTTGAGCCCAGGTTGCACCTTGACCAGTAGATTCATCGAAAGGAGCAACAAATATATGCTCAATGTTCTCAACATTATCAGGGGCAAATACAGCTGAATAGCTAGGAGATAAATCATAGATACCTGAATTAATTACCTGATCCGCAGCATCTATTGCTTTTTGCCATTGAGGAGTTCCTGTGTACACTTGGGCATTCAAATACAGACGAGCAAGTAATGCATAAGCACCCCATTTATTCAAACGTCCGTACTCCTGTTTTCCAGATGGCAAATCAGGAATAGCTGCTAAAAGCTCAGACTCCACAAAAGCGTATACCTGAGGTCGTGTTGACTGAGGCACATCCACTTTAGGAACGGTGTACAGTTTAACATTACCAAATGCATCCAACAATCTCCAGAAGTAGTAGGCTCTTAAAGTTCTCAATTGCGCCCTCTGAGCAGCCGTAACGGTTCCAGCAAGTAAGGTATTACACTGGAATATCCCGTTATTCGCATCAGTCCATGCTCCATTAATAGACCAGGTTTGAGGAGAATATTCGTGATGATGCATTCTTATATAAAGACCACCATCGAACCAGTCACCACCTTTTTGTGTAATTACAGCTTCATCCGTTCCACCTTCTTGTATAGCAAAGAAGCCTCCGTTAGTGGCCGTTCCGTTTAAAAGGACAGAAAACGCGCCTTGAAGTCCATCGTTAGGCTGTGCTTTATTTACGTTATTCTTAATACCTACTCCAGGGTTTGACGGTGTAATACTTTCTGTCAAAGTTCCCTTGAGTTCTTCATCCAAGTTTGTACAAGAAGTCCCAGCTACCGCGAGAGCGGTAATCATCGTGTACTTTATTATATTTTTCATGTTTCTCATTTTTACTTTATTAGAGACCGATATTTAAACCGAAAGTAAATGTTCTGGCAGTGAAGTACGTGCTTCTCCGATCGATACCCGGAGCCAATATCTGAAGATTCGATGCTGCGATGAAACCACCATTATCTGATGGGCCAACATCTTGCAATACCGGATCAGGATCAATTCCTGTGTATTTAGTTATCTGGAAAAGGTTCTGACCTGAAATGTATAGACGAAGACTCTTTATTGACCCGTTCAATTTAAAATTACGTCCTAGAGTTACGTTATCCAGTTTTACAAAGTCAGCTTTCTCAACATACAATGAACTGTACTGAGCCGAGGTAAGACCGGCAACTGCTTTATCGGTCACTATTCGATTGTAGGAGTTAATAGCTCCTGGATCAATCGGCTCATAGAATGCACGGAAGTTGTTCACAAGGCTATGACCTAATGCACTTCTGAAGAAGAAATTCAAATCCCAGCTCTTGTAATTTAACTGGTTTCTCCAACCTATTTCAGCAGTAGGAAGGCCATTTCCTAATTTTTTAAAGTCACCAGAAATCAAAGCATTAGCAGGAGAAGCATCTACTTTACCATCGCCATCCAAATCTTTGAAACGTGGGGCACCAGAACCTTCAACTCCATCAAAAACAGGTCCCCAGATTTGACCAATCTGCTCACCCACAGCAACTCGGGTCATGAATGTTCCATTTTGACCTGGGGCACCCAACTCTGCGATCATTCTCTCATCCGTAACATATTCCTCAAGTATACTCTTATAGTGACTTACCACAATGCCTGGTGTCCAGGTTAACTCGCCAAATTGAATCGAATTATAACTCAAGTTGATTTCAAATCCGTTTGTCTTCAACTTACCTGAGTTTTGGTACTGAGGAAGTCCCGCGTTCGCACCTACCGCTACTTGTTGCAATTGAATAAAATCACTGATGGTTCTCGTGTATACATCTAAACCCCCGGTTAATTTACCATTGAAGAAACCAAAATCAAGTCCACCATTTAATTCGGCTTTCTCTTCCCATTTCAAGTTCGGATTACCATTACGTGCTAATGTAACACTACCACCTCCATTCAATGAATAATCCCATTGATCCTGAGCATAACCTGATGCAGGAGGCAATGATCCAGTTACTCCATATCCTCCTCTGAATTTCAGAAGGCTTACATTAGGTAATTCGAGATAGTGATTCAAGTCGACACCTAAACCAACGGAAGGGAAAGTTCCCCATTGATTATCTTTACCCAGTTTAGTCGATCCTTCTCTTCTCACAGAAGCATTAAGGAAGATAGCATTGTCGAAAGTAGCGCTAACCCGTGCAAAGCCAGCAATGATCTTATTCCTTGGAGATTTATCGCTGCTAATATTAGTTCTGGCAGCTAACCCTGAAATTCGATCTCCAGAGTTTTCCAAAGCATCACCTCCGAGCAGATCGGTAGGGAAGTTCCCCAGTTCGACAAACAGGTTTTGGTCCTGATCTTCCTGATAAGAATATCCTGCTGTTATATCTAAATTAATTCTATCAATCGCTTTAGAATATGTACCATAACCTTCAATCAGAGTGAATTTTTTCTGATACGAATTTTTTCTCGCCAGACCATTTCTATTTAATCCTCTGAATAAGGATTTGCTTGAATAATACTCATCACTATTGTCGAAAGTGTACTGTTGGCCATAGTTTCCTGTTATTGTCAGGTCTTTGAAGATCGAATAATCAACTTTAGCACCGTAATTCAT
>QFQM01000408.1 GCA_003243255.1 Flavobacterium psychrophilum
GGTTAACTTTGTATTACGAAATGGTTTCACCTAGCAAAATGAACATCCATATAAACAACATTTCATATATCTTATTATATTTTTTGTTATATTAGCGGATACTCTTAAATTTGGTTAGAGGTTATGTAAAACTTCCTTTACTCGTTACCGGTAGCGTGAGAAACTCCGAGCAATGAGTTTAAACAGGAAAAAATATTGCACTGCTTTTAAGTGTGGGGCTTCATTTCTTTCAGCGGCGAGCATTTTCTCACGCTTCCGTAAAAAAGAGAGGGGCCTCACCTTAAATTCATGTATCCCCGCTGGCCATAACTTCCAACATACACACCACCAATGCGGCACACTTTTCGTCGAGCTGCTTACATCTATTCCCATTCCTTTTTATCTGCTTCTTCATAAAATCATCTTTGCTCGTAAGCCAAAGAACCCGGTTTAGGCTCCGTCCTCCCTCATCCGGCGGCGGGGCGTCTTCTCATGTGCGCCCGCAGCTTGCCGGATATAACCACATACCCCACAAACGCACTTAAAACAATCTAATCTGCAATGAGAGAACGAATATATTGCTTACTGTCCATACTATGGGCAGTGGCAAATTCTTATGCCCAATCCCCACCCGCAAACATTCGCCCCCTTACCATTGGCGACACTATACCAGCCGACCTTGAAATAAGCAACGTTTACAATTACCCCGTTTCTAAAATCCGACTATCCGAGCTGAAAGGCAAGCTAGTGATCCTGGACTTTTGGGCAACCTGGTGCGCCGCCTGCATCAAGGGGTTTTCCAAAGCAGAAGAGCTGCAAAAGCAATATCCCAAAGATCTTGTAATTCTCTTAATCAATACATACGAGGGGGATAACGAAGCCGCAGTAAATTCATTCATAGAAAAGAGGAGCACTAAAAAAGGGGAACGTCTTTCTCTTCCTTATAGCCTTCAACAAGCTTCCTTACAAGAAAGCTTTCCGCACAGGTTGATACCTCATTATGTATGGATAAATAGAAACGGGGTAGTAAACGCAATAACCGACGGAACCGAGTTAACAAAAGAAAATATTAGCAAGTTCGTACAAGGTCATCCCCTGATCGTTAAAACGAAAATAGACAACCCGACCTATGATCGTCAGAAACCATTATTTGTTGCAAATAACGGAGGGAATGACGACGAATTTCAATTTAGAACAATTCTATCCGGCTATAAAGATGGATTAGGAACAAATGGAGGCGTTTCTGAAATGACTGAAGATAGAATGCGTCTTTATCTTGTAAACTACCCGACCCGTTATTTACTCAACTCTGCGTATAAAGAGGAAATGCAAGTGCCAGCCAACAGGATAAGGTACGAAGCCGATGATACCCTGGCAACAGCAGCGCTATTGGACAGCTTGATATGTTACGAACTGATAATCCCAAAAAAAAGTTGGAAAAATGTACCATCCATCATTAAATCGGATTTAGAGAGATACCTAAACATTCAAGTACTAAAAAAAAGCTATCTGGAAAGATGTTATTTGCTAAGGGTGGGTTCAAATTATCTGCAAACGGAATTACCCAAGTCCAAAAAAAGAAATAGCTCGCTTACTAATTCTTTTCAAATAGTAGATAGCGATTCTAAGACAATTATAACTAAACTTAGTTCCTATCTGATCTATCCGGTTATCGACGAAACAAATTCTAACTCTAAATACACTATTGCTTTAAGCAATACCCAGGATCTAAAACAAATAATAAAAGATTTAGAAAAGTCAGGCTTATCCTTAACAGAAGGAGAAAAGTCTATTGAATATTCAGTAGTGAAGCAGAACTAATAGGAAGAAACAAAGTATTACCAACCAAAAAAACTGCAATGCAAAATAAAATTCTTATAATTCTCCAATTACTTCTATATGCTCTAATCTCGAAAGCATACGGCCAACAAAAAGTATCTGGAATAATTCTAGCACCCGATGGGCGGCCAATAGAAAACGCAAGTATATCTTTTATTCAGTCAAAACAAAGTACTATATCGGCGAAGGATGGTACATTTTCGCTTACGAAAAGTGTACCCATTGATACATTGATCGTTTCTCATATAAGCTACAATCAATACAAGCAGGTCATTAACCAAATCCCCAACACACCAATAACAATCCATTTGACCGAGGCCAGTCAAGAAATGCAAGACATAATAATAATGGGGACTGGATACCAACATCTAACAAGAGATAAAATTACGGGGGCAGTTGAACATTTGAATAATGAGCAGCTAAACAAGCAAGGTGGAACAAATATTCTAAGACGGCTGGATGGTATTGCAAGCGGGGTGCTATTTAATCCTAAACTATCACACAAAAATGGCTTAACCGTTAGGGGACTTAGTAGTATAAACGGATCAAAAGATGTGCTAATAGTGTTAAACAATTTCCCATACGAGGGCGACATAAGTAACATAAACCCTAATGATGTAGAATCTATTACGATCTTAAAGGATGCTGCAGCCGCTTCCATTTGGGGAGCCAGGGCAGGAAACGGCGTAATTGTAATTACAACGAAACAAGGAAACTTCTCAAAACCTTTAAGTATTCAGGTAACATCAAATGTAATAATATCTGAAAAAGACGATTTAAAAAGGCTTCCGTTAATAAGCTCATCGGATTACATAGATGTTGAAGAACATCTATTCAATAAAGGCTTTTTTACATTTCCACTGCTTGCCTCAAACATTCTTAAAACATCCTTATCGCCAGCCGTAAATGTTTTTCACCAGCGATCTATTGGCGCAATTTCATCGGGTGATTCTGCCAATATGATTAACGCATTAAAACAAGGGGATACAAGAGAGGAGTTTTTAAGAAATTTTTATAGAAACGCCGTAACGCAACAGCATTCAATTAACCTAAGTGGTGGTTCAAGTGATTTCTCGTACCTAATAGGTATTGGCCTTGACAAAAGCAGGAGCCAGTTAGATAATGACCACCAAAAAATCAATTTCAATATTTCTAATATCTACAAGCC
>QFQM01000409.1 GCA_003243255.1 Flavobacterium psychrophilum
ATCCTGAGTTACAAAGTAAAGTATTCGATCAGCTCTTTGCTTCAAGATAGAGGTTAATTAGTTATCGTCCAGAACACATTTCTCAGGCTTTTATGGGTATCGTACAAGAACTACTGACTCAAAAGTGCGTGAACTACCCAATCTGAATTCCTAAAAAAACGGTAAAAAAGCGATTTTTCGAAGATAATTAAGGGCAATAAAACTATTTTAATTAGCAGCATTGCTAATTAATTTAGTATTTCATTAATTTGAGCATCACTTAAAAAAATGCTCATGAAAACAGTAAAAACATCCTCCGGCCTGAGAATCATTGACAGTGACCAGTACACTGTAATGAGCAACCAGCTTCGATCTATCCTCCAGGAAGACAGAAAAGCGATTATCAACAATCTGATCGATAGCGGTCTTAACAGATACATCGATTATAAATTTGGACGAATAGTGGATACCGCCCAGCTAAACAGAATAATACTAAAACTACAGGAACTTGGCGAGCGCCATATTAACATGATTCGTTATGGACAAGTGATGGAGTCGCTCGAGAAATATGATTTCATTCAAGTGGGTAACGGCTTGTTCTTTATGGAGATCGATCACCTTATTCTTCAATGCCTCAGCCAGGTAGAACTATTCCATTCACCCAGTCGTGGCATTTATCAACTTTAAACAATTTACAATAAACAATAAATCAATTTATGGCTAAGGAAACAACCAAAGAAAATCCAGTGACAGAAGCATTGAGAAAACTAAAAGACGAAGAAGCGGAGCTGCTGATTCGAATAAAACCTATTCAGGAAGCCATCGCGGCATTGGAAAAGATTGTGGACAAATCGGTAAAGAAAGTAAAGCCAATTAGCGCAAAGGACAACCAGGACGACGCTTCTACTCAGGATGGGGATAATCAGGAAGCTGCCTGAAAAGTCTAAGTAGCAAATTGACACGGTATGGTGCGGCAGAGGTACTTCCTTCTGCCGCATTATTTTTAAATCAGATCAACCGAATCACCTCTCTCCGCTCGAATTTTAAAACTATGGTGCCGCTTCACTAGGATAATAACAATCCATCTCAGAGATAGATTGAATTTTCATTCTCATTGCGGTTTGTCACACATTACCTTCTGCATTTGCTATAGCGCATTATCAATTTTTAATATCTTGGCCACTTTAGAAAACATATGAGTGAGGAGGCCCGAGAACCGGTTGTACACCAGAATAAAAATTTCAGCAATGTGAACTATGGGGGAAAGCGCCTGCAGAACAGGGAATTTCTGAATTGTGAATTCATTAACTGCGATTTCAACAAGAGTGATTTAAGAGGTAACGATTTTGTGGATTGCCATTTTAAACAATGCAATTTTTCTCTGGCTTCCATCGAAGAGGCAGGATTCAGAGACATCCGATTCACAGGTTGCAAAATTCTGGGTGTTAACTTCGCGATGTGTAACAAGTTCATGTTTTCGTTCGAGTTCATGGATTGCTTTCTTGATTACAGCACCTTCTTCGGAACAAAACTCAAAAAGACCAGTTTCACCAATTGTTCACTGAAAGAAACCGATTTTTCAGAAGCGGATTTATCGGCTTCCGTTTTTCTTAACTGTGATCTGTCCGGCACACGATTCGCTAACACTATCCTGGAGAAAACTGACTTTCGAACCGCACACAATTTTAGTATCGACCCAGATGCCAATAAATTGAAGAAAGCGAAGTTTTCTTCGTCCAACCTTCAGGGCTTACTTTATAAATACCAACTGGATATAGAATAGTAGCTAGTACTACTTTGTCACTTCAAGATTAGTATAAATCAAGCAGTTAGTTATTTTTGTGTATCAATGTTTCACCAAAAAAAATAGCCCTACTGCACGAGGGCTATTAAAAGGAAGAAACAAAAAGTACGAAAAACAGACGCTAACTGCTATGAGACTTTGGTTGGCGTCAAGGCCAACCTGTCCTCGTACTTAAAGCACTTCCAGGAAGAGTTCAAGGTAGGTAGTTTTGACCAAAGCGACAACGCTCGGCGCTATCTGTTAGGATTACTGAAAGGCCAAACGGGGAAGCGTAACATCGAGCGCATCAGCGAGCAGTATTCCCATGACAATTACCAATCACTCCATCATTTTATAAGTCATTCAAATTGGCAATCCGATGCGGTGAGGGAATGCATGCAACAGCTCAATATTAAGATTCTCTCATCGGCGTCATTTGGATACATCATTGATGAAAAGTCTGTAGCGAAGAAGGGATTAAAAAGTATTGGTGTATCCAGACAGTACTGTGGATCAACGGGAAAGATTGACAACTGCCAAACAGGAGTATACTCGGTGTTAACCACTCCGGGGATAACATTGCCTTGCAATTTCAGGCTGTTCTTACCCAAGCCGTGGTTAAAAGGCCAGCAGGAGATAAAGACCAAGGTTGATTTGGCAATGGAGATGATAAAGCAAGACAGAAAAAACGGAATACTTCCCCAATGGTATGGTGGGGATGCGCTTTATGGCCGGGCGGTGAAGATGACTTCCTTCATTGAAGATGAATGCGGTGCCAACTTTGTGATGGACACCACGAAAAATCAACTCATCAATTTGAAAGATCCTTCGGACAAAAGAAGAAAATCAATAACGGTGGAAAAGTACCTCAGGCAGATTGATATATCCAAGGAGAAGATAGTACGATATGAGGAAGCAAAGAAGGCCCGTGTTCACATTGCGGCAGTTATTATAAAGGACAAAAATCAAAAAGAGAACTCACGTCACAGGCGGCTAGTCATCAGCAAAGGACTTTCAAAAAATCACAAGATCAAGCTCTCACTAACTAATTTCACCTTACAGGAGAAGAAAGCCGCACAGCTAGTGTACATGCAACGTGCTCGCTTCAACGTCGAACAATATTTCCGCGAAGCCAGTCAGGTTGCGGGTATGGCTGATTATCAAGTGAGAGGACAAATGGGTTGGCAACATGTGCAGATCTTGTCGATGCTTATCATGCAACT
>QFQM01000061.1 GCA_003243255.1 Flavobacterium psychrophilum
GGAATCCATCAAAACAGGACTGCAGGTCTTGAGTTTGCAGGAGGCGTGTTTACCAACCTGTCACATGATCACCTGGATTACCACAGTTCGTTTGCTGAATACAGGGATGTAAAGAAAAGGTTCTTTGATGAGCTACCGAAAGGTTCTTTCGGGCTTGTAAATGTTGACGATAAGAATGGTCTTGTAATGCTTCAGAATACAAAAGCCAAAAAGCTTACGTATGCCCTGAAAACATATGCTGATTATAAAGCGCAGATACTGGAAAACCAACTTTCAGGTTTGCTGCTTAAGATCAATGAGCAGGAAGTATGGGTTAAGCTGATAGGGACATTTAATGCTTATAACCTGCTTGCGATTTATGCAGTAGCAGTAAATCTTGGCCTTGAAGAAAGAGAAGTGCTTAGGCTGATGAGTGAGTTAGAAAGCGTTTCTGGAAGATTCCAGTTCATTGTGAGTGATACTAAGATTACGGCAATCGTTGATTATGCGCACACGCCTGATGCGTTGGAAAACGTATTAAGCACGATAGAAAATATAAGAACCCGTAATGAGCAGCTTATAACAGTTGTGGGTTGTGGTGGAGACAGGGATACGACAAAACGCCCGGTTATGGCGCATATCGCCTCAAGCATGAGTGATAAAGCCATATTCACTTCGGATAACCCGAGGAGCGAGTCGCCTGAAGATATAATTGAAGAAATGGAGAAAGGCGTAGAGCCTCAGAATTATAAAAAAACACTTTCGATAGTGGACAGGAAACAGGCTATAAAAGTTGCCTGCCAACTGGCGAAGCCGAATGATATTATACTCATTGCAGGCAAAGGACATGAAACGTATCAGGAAATCAAAGGGGAGCGATTCCATTTTGATGATATGGAAACAGTAAAAGAGATATTAGCACAATTAAACAAATAGCGGAGATATGTTGTATTATTTATTTGAATATTTAGACAAACAGTTAGATATACCGGGCACTGGGGTGTTTCAGTATATAACTTTCCGTTCGGGGCTGGCGATTATATTGTCACTCCTTATTTCTACTGTTTTTGGTAAAAAGATCATCAACTTCCTGAGAAAACAACAGGTAGGTGAAACCGTGCGTGAGCTTGGCCTTGAGGGTCAGTCGCAAAAAGCAGGTACTCCTACAATGGGTGGACTTATAATCATCATTTCGACACTTATTCCGGTAATACTTTTGGCAAAGCTGGATAATATCTATGTTATGCTGCTTATTATCACGACACTATGGATGGGAACTATCGGGTTTATTGATGACTATATCAAGATATTCAAAAAAGATAAAGAAGGACTTAAAGGAAAATTCAAGGTTGTAGGCCAGGTTGGCCTTGGACTGATAGTGGGGTATATACTGTATTTCCACCCATCAGTAACCGTAAGGACAGATACAGGCAAAGTAAACATCTACAGCGAACAAAATGTAAATGTAATCAGCCAGGGAGGACTTGAGGAAAAGTCGACTGCAACTACAATTCCGTTCTTTAAAAATAATGAGTTCGATTATGCCGAACTGCTTTCATGGATGGGAGATGATTACAAAGATTATGCGTGGCTGATATTTATCCCTATCGTAATTTTTATCATCACGGCAGTGTCTAACGGAGCGAACCTTACCGATGGTATTGACGGGCTCGCCGCGGGAACATCTGCAATTGCGGTGCTCGCGCTCGGTATATTCGCTTTCGTATCGGGTAACATCATTTTCTCAAACTACCTGAATATAATGTACATACCTAATTCCGGGGAAATGACAGTCTACATAACTGCATTTGTAGGGGCGCTCATAGGTTTTCTTTGGTATAATACCTATCCGGCAACGGTATTTATGGGTGACACGGGAAGCTTAACTATTGGAGGTATCATCGCGGTACTTGCAATTGCGGTTAGAAAAGAATTGCTAATACCGGTACTGTGCGGAATCTTCCTTGCAGAGAACCTTTCAGTGGTACTGCAGGTGAGTTACTTTAAATACACCAAGAAAAAATATGGTGAAGGCAGGAGGATATTCTTAATGTCGCCTTTGCACCACCATTACCAGAAAAAAGGCTACCATGAGAGTAAGATCGTAACACGTTTTTGGATTGTAGCCATATTGTTAGCCATATTCTCACTAGTATCCTTAAAACTGAGATAAGCCTATGAGACTAGTAGTACTTGGTGGAGGGGAAAGCGGTGTTGGTACTGCTATCCTGGGAAAGAAAAAGGGGTATGATGTGTTCATCTCCGATTTTGGAAAAATAAAAAACAATTATAAAGAAGTTCTTGCACTTAATAAGCTGGATTGGGAAGAGGAAAAGCATACAGAGGAACTAATCCTTAATGCGGATGTGGTAATGAAAAGTCCCGGTATACCTGATAAGTCTCCTATAGTAAAGGCTATAAAACAAAAAGGGATTCCGGTAATATCAGAGATTGAGTTTGCGAACCAGTTTCTTGAAGTCGATACGATAGGCATAACAGGTAGTAACGGTAAAACAACTACTACCATGCTAACGCATCACCTGTTAAAACAGGGAGGACTGAATGTTGGGCTGGCAGGGAATATAGGTAAAAGCTTTGCCTGGCAGGTTGCCGAAAACAAACACGAAGGTTATGTGCTTGAGCTGAGTAGTTTTCAGCTTGACGGCGTAGAGAAATACAGGCCACACATAGCTGTAATAACAAACATCAGTCCTGATCACCTTGATCGCTACGAATACAAATATGAATTGTACATAGCGGCTAAGTTCAGGATAACGATGAATCAGACTGAAGATGATTTCCTGATTTACGATGCCGATGACGAAGCGATTTCAGAATGGTTAGGGAATAACACTATCAGGGCACAAAAGATTCCGTTCTCGCTTACAAAAGAAGTAGAAAACGGGGTTTATTTAAAAGAAGACACTATTATCAGTAACATTAATAAAGACGAATTTACCATGTCAATCAACGATCTGTCATTAGAAGGAAAGCACAATGTTAAGAATGCGATGGCAGCAACTGCAGTTGCCCAGCTTATGCGCATAAGGAAAGAAACGATCAGGGAAAGCCTTTCTAACTTTCAGGGAGTTGAACACCGTCTTGAACCTGTGCTGAAAATTCAGAATGTGCAATACATTAATGACAGTAAAGCGACTAACATCAACTCTACTTTTTATGCTCTGGACAGCATGAAAACACCAACGGTATGGATTGTAGGTGGTGTTGATAAAGGAAATGATTATAGTGAACTGATGTCGTTGGTAAGGGAAAAGGTAAAAGCAATCGTATGCCTTGGTGTTGATAACCGAAAAATTATCGATGCTTTTGAAAATGTTGTTGATGTAATGGTTGAAACAACAAGTATGCAGGAAGCTGTAAAAGTAGCACAAAAACTTGCTGAAAAAGGCGATACGGTATTGTTGTCTCCGGCTTGCGCAAGCTTTGACCTGTTTGAGAATTACGAAGAACGCGGTAAGCAATTTAAAAACGCGGTTCAGAATTTATAATGGATTAACTGATGAAGGCTTCCGGCATCGGATTGCGGACATCGGACTAAAGATAAAACAATGAAAGAACTAATTACTAACCTGAAAGGTGATAAAGGCATCTGGTCGTTTGTGATGCTGCTTGCCCTTATTTCATTCATGCCGGTTTTCAGCGCAAGTACGAACCTTGTGTATGTTATCGGTAAGGGATCGACTATCGGTTACCTGGTTAAGCATTTGGTGCATATTTTCATTGGTTTCGGACTGATATATTTTGTCCACAAAGTGCCTTATCATTATTACAAAGGCATATCGCAGATAGCATTACCTATTGTGGCTTTGCTGCTGGTGTATACGTTCTTTCAGGGTACTGTTATTGACGGTGCCAACGCAAGCCGCTGGATAAAGGTTCCGTTCATCGGGGTTACTTTTCAGACATCGTCACTGGCATCTATAGTGCTCATGATTTACGTGGCCCGTTACCTTGCTAAAATGGATGGTAAGGAAATAACGTTTAAGGCATCGTTATTTGAATTATGGTTTCCGGTATTTGGTATACTGGCACTGATACTTCCGGCAAACTTTTCTACGGCAGCACTTATCTTTACTATGGTAAGTATGCTGGTGTTTGTAGGCAGGTATCCGTTAAGGTATCTGGGGACAATTATAGCAGCAGGAATTGTTATGTTGTTGCTGTTTGTGGCTTTTGCCAAAGCGTTTCCTAAAGCGATGCCAAACAGGGTAGATACCTGGATGAACCGTTTGGAGCGTTTTACCTCGAATGAGCCGAATGAGGATGATTACCAGATTGAGAAAGCTAAGATTGCAATAGCATCGGGACAGATATACGGACTTGGGCCGGGTAAGAGTGTTCAGAAGAACTTCCTGCCGCAGTCGTCTTCCGATTTTATCTTCGCGATTATCGTAGAGGAATACGGATTGGCAGGTGGCCTTGCAGTATTGTTCCTGTATCTGATGTTGTTCTTCAGGTTTTTGGTTACGGCGCATAAGGCGAAATCGCTGTTTGGAAAACTGCTCATTGTAGGGCTCGGATTTCCGATAATTTTCCAGGCATTGATCAATATGGGAGTTGCAGTAGAATTACTTCCTGTAACGGGGCAAACCCTTCCGCTGATCAGTAGTGGTGGTTCTTCAATTTGGATGACATGTATCTCTATCGGGATCATTATAAGTGTGACTAAGAAAGAAGAAGAAATTGCTCAGGAAGCTGCCGAGAAAGAAGAGCGCGAAGCAACATTGCAGCGAATGATAGATGAACATATACTCAGGGAACAACAGGAGGAAGAAGCAAAAACTTTGGCAGATGCCGAAGGGAATAGCCAGCCTTCGCAACCTGCAGCCTTCTCAATAGAAGACAAAAGCAGGAACCCAATGAGTGCGGTGTTTGGGAAATAGATTGTTAGATTTTTGGATTGTCCGATGTCGGATGTCTGAAGTTAGGATATAAAATAAGGTAACTCACTCCCCTCTCCTTTGGAGAGGGGCTGGGGGTGAGGTAAAGAAATGGAAAAGAAAAAATTCATATTAAGCGGTGGTGGTACTGGCGGGCATATTTACCCTGCCATTGCTATTGCCAATGAATTGAAAGAGCAATATCCGGATTGTGAGATACTTTTTGTTGGCGCTAAGGATAAGATGGAGATGCAAAAAGTGCCACAGGCAGGGTATAATATTGTAGGGCTATGGATTGCGGGCATTCAGCGAAAGCTGACTGTTGATAATGCGATGTTTCCATTCAAGCTGATGAGCAGCCTTATGAAATCGCGTACAATCATTAAAGGTTTTAAGCCGGATGTAGTGATAGGTACGGGTGGCTTTGCCAGTGGGCCGTTATTAAGGGCTGCGGCCGGAATGGGAGTGCCAACAGTATTACAGGAACAGAATTCATATCCGGGCATCACAAACAAATGGCTGTCTAAAAAAGCTAAAAAAATATGTGTTGCTTATGATAACCTTGAACGGTTTTTTCCTGCGGAGAAAATTGTGTTTACAGGGAATCCGGTACGAAGTGATATTCTTGATGTAGAGAAGAACAGGAAACTGGCGATTGAATATTTCGGACTTGATCCTGAGAAAAAAACGCTGTTGGTATTAGGTGGTAGCCTTGGTTCGAGAAGAATAAACCAGCTTATCGCAAAAGAGCTTACATGGTTGCTGGCTCAGAATGTTCAGGTGATATGGCAGTGCGGTAAATTTTATTTTGAAGAGTACCAGCAGTACAATGAGAAGGAGAATGTAAAGGTGCTTTCGTTTATAGACAGGATGGATCTGGTATATGCTGCTGCCGATGTGGTGATATCACGTTCAGGAGCATCGTCAGTGTCAGAGCTGTCTTTAGTGGGTAAGCCGGTAATTTTTATTCCGTCGCCTAATGTAGCTGAAGACCACCAGACAAAAAATGCTCAGGCAATTGTTGATAAAGAGGGCGCTTTATTGCTGAAAGAAGCTCAGCTCGATACGCAGTTTCAGCCGGTGTTTTCTGATTTGATTTCAAATGAAAGCAAACAACAGAAGCTTAGAGAAAATATAAAGAAGCTTGCAAAAGCAAATGCAACAAAGGATATAGTTGAAGAGATAAAGAAGTTGATAAAATAAGGTGCTGAGTAGCTTAGGGACTGAGGTTCTGAGGTAAAAACGCTTAAAGGAATAAAAGATATAATGTTCTCAGGTTCACAGGCAAGTTTAAGGACCTAAGGCACTCAGTAACTAAGAAACTAAAAGAAGAATGGATCTGAACCAAATACATAACGTCTATTTTGTAGGAATCGGTGGTATCGGTATGAGTGCCCTGGCTCGCTATTTTAAATTTATAGGCAAAAATGTAGCCGGATATGATAAAACGCCAACGCATCTTACCGATGAGCTTAAGGCCGAAGGCATAGCTATCCATTTTGAAGATAAGGTAGAGCTTATAGCGTTGCCATTCCTGAATAAGGAAAACACATTGGTAGTGGTAACTCCTGCTGTGCCTAAAAACCATCTGCAATGGAATTATTTCCTAAACAATGGTTTTGTGGTTAAAAAGCGTGCTGAAGTATTGGGTATCATTACGAAAGATACGTATTGTTTTGCAGTTGCGGGAACGCATGGTAAAACAACAACATCGAGTATACTGGGGCATGTGCTGTATGAGGCAGGCCTTGATGTTACGGCTTTTTTGGGCGGAATCGTTGAGAATTATAATTCGAACCTTATAGGCAGCGGCAAAACGATTACAGTAGTTGAGGCTGACGAATTTGACAGGTCGTTTTTACACCTGCATCCAAATATCGCCTGTATCACATCTATGGATGCTGACCATTTGGATATCTATGGTGATACAGCTTCTATAGAGGCTTCTTTCAGGGAGTTTGCAGACAAGGTTGAAGATAAAAAGCATCTGTTTGTTACTAACGGGCTTCCACTTGAGGGAGTGACTGTTGGAGTTAATGAGGGGCAGTTTTCGGCAATAAACATCCGTATTGAAGATGGCTGGTATGTATTTGATGTAAAAACGCCTTATGAGACCATTACAGATATAAAATTCGGGCTTCCGGGACACCATAACCTGACTAATGCTTTACTGGCATTGGCTATGGCTAAAACCTACGGAGTGCCATCGGATGATATTAAGAGAGGTTTAGCGTCTTTTAAAGGCGTAAAGAGAAGATTCTCTTACCAGATAAAAAAACAGGATTTGGTGTATATAGACGATTATGCACACCATCCTACTGAGATAAATGCGGTATATCAGGCGGTTTCAGAACTATATCCTGATAAAAAAGTGCTTGCTGTTTTCCAGCCGCACCTGTTTAGCCGCACCAGGGATTTTGCTGATGGGTTTGCTAAAAGCCTGTCTGCCTTTGAGAACATAGTGCTGCTGGATATTTATCCGGCACGCGAACTGCCAATTGAGGGAATTACTTCAAAATGGCTGCTTGAAAAGATTGAGAACCAAAACAAAAAACTGGTTGCAAAAAGCGATCTTATTCCGTTGCTTAAAATGTCGGATGCAGATGTAATTGTGACCATAGGGGCGGGTGATATTGGTGAAATGGTACCTGAAATTAAAAAGGTTTTAGATGAAAAAAATTAATTGGAACGACATCAGATTAGTGCTCATTTTGGGTGCTGCGATTTTCCTGTATTCTTTCTCATCAAAACGAAACGAAAACAGGATGCTGAAAGAGGCGGATATAGAATTCAAAGAGGCTGAGGACTTTATAACGCACGAGAAAGTTAATAACTTGTTGATACAAAATTTCGGCAGTATAAAAAGCATTAGAAAAGATAAATTAGATTTGAATAGCGTGGAAAAATCTCTGGACAAAAATCCAATGATTGATAAGGCAGAGGTTTACGCTACGGTTGACGGCAAATTGAAGGCGATAATTTCGCAGCGAAAACCCGTAGCCAGAATTTTTTCGGGGGAAAACTCATACTACATCGATTACCGGGGAGACAAAATGCCTTTGTCCGAAACATACACCGCAAGGGTGCCTATTGTTACGGGGGTGATAGATAGTATCGATAAAGGAAGGCTGAACAAACTGCTGAATTATATCAACGATGACAGTTTCCTGAAAAAAAACATTATTGGTCTTGAAGTAGCTCCGACAGGAGGACTGAAAATGAAAAGCAGGAATTATGGTTACGAAATTCAGTTTGGCAGGGCAATTAATATTGAAAAGAAATTTAACAACTATAAGGCATTCCTCCAGGATGCAGTAAAAGATACATTGATTGAACAGTACAAAACAATAAATCTGAAATTTACACAACAGGTTGTGTGCACCAAAAAATAGGGTTATGGAAAAAGACAGCATTGCAGTAGGTTTAGATATCGGGACAACAAAGATTGTTGCGATGATAGGCAGGAAAAATGAGTATGGGAAACTGGAGATCCTTGGTGTTGGAAAATCCAAAAGCCTTGGTGTGGCCAGAGGTGTTGTTAATAACATTACGCAAACCATCCAGTCGATACAGGAAGCTGTACAGGATGCGGAGGCAGACAGCGGTTACAAAATAAACGATGTGGTGGTGGGTATAGCCGGCCAGCACATTCGCAGTATACAGCACAGCGATTACATCAGCAGGAATAATCCTGAAGAAGTGATTGGTGATGCTGATATCGATTTGCTGATCAATCAGGTTCACAAGCTGGCAATGCTTCCGGGTGAAGAAATCATCCACGTATTGCCACAGGAGTTCAAGATTGACGGACAAAACGAAATAAAAGAGCCTATCGGGATGTATGGAGGAAGGCTGGAAAGCAGCTTCCATGTGGTAGTAGGCCAGGCATCGTCTATCAGGAATGTAGGACGTTGTATTAAAAGTTCAGGCTTAGATCTTTCAGGCCTTACGCTGGAGCCACTGGCTTCTGCAGATGCAGTATTGAGTCAGGAAGAAAAAGAGGCGGGTGTAGCGCTTATCGATATAGGTGGCGGTACTACAGACCTTGCTATCTTCAAAGATGGTATCATTCGTCATACGGCTGTGATTCCTTTTGGAGGAAATGTAATTACAGAAGACATTAAAGAAGGATGTTCTATTATAGAAAAACAGGCTGAGCTTCTTAAAGTGAAGTTTGGTTCTGCATGGCCGGGAGAAAATAAAGACAACGAGATCGTTTCTATACCTGGCTTACGCGGACGCGAGCCTAAAGAGATTTCGCTGAAAAACCTTTCTAAGATCATACACGCCCGCGTGGTTGAGATTATAGAGCAGGTATTTGCTGAGATCAAGGCTTACGGACATGAAGATCCTCGTAAAAAACTGATTGCAGGTATTGTGCTTACAGGAGGCGGTGCCAACCTGAAGCATATTAAACAGTTGGTTGAATATATTACAGGTATGGATACAAGGATTGGTTATCCTAACGAGCACCTGGCAGGTAATTCGGATGAAGAGATATCAAGTCCGTTATATGCGACAGCGGTAGGATTGGTAATGAACAGTCTTCGTAACCATACGCAAAGTGCAACACCGCTTGTTGAATTGCAAAAGCCTGTTGAGCCTGTTTACAGACCACAACCGGTAATAAATACGGTGGTGACTCCGGATCCTACGCAGGAACTGTATGAGGAAAGGGAACTGGAAACAGTAACCGCACAACAGCCGGCAGGAAAAGTAGATGAGTCTACAGAGAAAAAGGTAAAGAGGTCATTTTTTGACAAGTATATTGATAAGATTAAAGATTTTTTAGATAACGCAGAATAAAAACCCGATTGATATGATGAGCAACTCAGAATTTGGAAGCATTTCGTTTGATTTACCCAAAAATCAATCAAACGTAATCAAGGTAATTGGTGTTGGCGGGGGCGGAAGCAACGCGATAAACCACATGTTTAAGCAGGGGATCAAAGGTGTTGATTTTGTTGTATGTAATACAGATTCGCAGGCATTGCAAAACAGCCCTGTGCCAAACAAAATTCAGTTAGGTGTAGACCTTACGGAAGGACTTGGTGCTGGTGCAAACCCTGAAGTAGGGCAGCAGTCTGCTTTAGAAAGCATAGAGGATATCGAGAAAATGCTCGATACTAACACTAAAATGATATTCATCACGGCAGGTATGGGTGGTGGTACCGGTACAGGTGCTGCTCCGGTTATTGCACAGCTTGCTAAAGAAAGAGATATCCTTACTGTAGGTATCGTTACCATCCCTTTCCAGTTTGAAGGTAAGGTAAGGTCTGAACAGGCATTAGCCGGTGTTGAAAGATTACGTAAACAGGTTGACTCATTAATCGTTATCAATAATAATAAGCTTCGTGAAGTATATGGTAACCTTGGTTTTAAAGCAGGGTTCTCTAAGGCTGACGAGGTGTTAGCAACAGCTTCAAGAGGTATAGCGGAGGTAATTACACACCACTATACTCAGAATATTGACCTTAAAGATGCCAAAACAGTACTTTCTAATAGTGGTACTGCTATCATGGGATCGGCTATAGCATCAGGTGATAACCGTGCTAAAGACGCAATTATCGATGCGCTTGATTCTCCGTTGTTAAACGACAATAAGATCACAGGTGCTAAAAACGTACTATTGCTGATTGTTTCAGGTACAAGTGAGATCACTATCGACGAGATTGGTGAAATCAATGACCACATCCAGGCTGAAGCAGGTTATAATGCCAATATTATCATGGGGGTTGGTGAAGACGAATCTCTTGGTGATTCAGTAGCTGTTACTATTATCGCTACGGGTTTTAATGTTGAGCAGCAAAATGAGATCGTGAACACTGAGCCTAAGAAAATAATCCACGCGCTTGAGGAAGGACAAAGACTTGTTCACGACCTTACTAACAAACCTATGGTTCCTGCATTTGACTTAGCAGCTCCGGTTGAGCAGCCTAAGGCAGAAATCAAGCCCGAGCCAGTTGTTGAAGAAAAGATTGTATTCGCACTTGAGGAGGAAGTAGAGATTGAAGAAAAAAAGCCGATAGCTGAAGTTGCAGAAGCTGAGCTTCCATCTTCGGAATACATCAATAACCTTGACGTGTTTTTTGAAATCGTTTCGCCAGAGCCGGTTGTAGCGCCTGCACCTTTTATGCCGGATCCTATTATTGGTGCACCGGTTATAACTGAAATCAGGGACGTAAGGGAAATTGAAGTATTCGAGCCTGAGTTTGTGATCGCTTCTAAAAAAGAAGAAGATCAGTTTACATTCTCATTTGATCTGTCAACAGATAATGTAAGGAGAGAAGAGAAAGTACTTTTCAATCTTGACGAAACGCGTGATATCAAAGTAAATGAGCCGGTACAGGTTGTGCCTGTTACTGAACTTAATGAAAATGGTATCGTTAGGTATTCGCTTGAAGAGTATCTTGAAAAAGAAACTGAACTTCTTGAATCTAAGCCCGCTGCTAAAGTGGAAGAGCCAATCGCTCCGGAGCTTAACCTTACAGTTAAGACTACTGAGCAGCCGGTAGCATTGAACTTTACTCCTGCTGAAGATATGTCTCCGGTTGAAATGACAATTGAAGAGACACTTCGTTTAAGAGCTGAAGAAAGAAGAAGAAAAATGAAGGAGTTTAATTATAAATTCCATAATACTTCTTCAAGAATAGATGAGTTTGAAAAAGAACCGGCATATAAAAGGATGGGTATCGATCTAAACGATTCCCGAATTGACAATAGCAAATCGCGTATGTCTTTAGGAACAGATAGTAACGACGACTTACAGTTGCGTTCTAACAACTCGTTCCTGCATGACAATGTAGATTAACTAACCCAAATGTGAACCTTTGACCCGAAAATATAATAGTATTTTCGGGTTATTTTTTTATCTTCGCACCCATATTTAATGCATAAATTATGAGTTTACAAAACAATATCATGGAAGATATCAAAACTGCCATGAAAGCTAAAGATACAGTTACACTTGAATCGTTAAGAGCGGTTAAATCGGCATTATTGCTTGCTCAGACTGAAGCTGGCGCTAATGGTGAAATGTCATCTGAAGATGAAATTAAACTGCTTCAGAGACTTGTAAAACAACGTAAGGATAGTGCTAATATTTATATAGAGCAGGGGCGTCAGGATCTTGCCGATCCGGAGTTGGCACAGGCTGCAGTAATTGAAAAATACCTTCCTGCACAGCTTAGCGAAGCAGAGGTTGAAGTTATTGTAAAGAAAATAATTGCTGATAACGGTTTTTCAGGAATGGGAGATATGGGTAAAGTTATGGGTGTTGCTTCTAAGGAGCTTGCCGGTAGCGCCGATGGTAAAACCATTTCTAACGCGGTTAAAAAAGCATTAGCATAAACGATTTTTAGATAATTAGATTTTTGGATTGTTCGAAATTCTAATTATCTAAAAATCTAAATCTGGCCTCATGGCTCAACTGGATAGAGCACTGGATTTCGGCTCCAGCGGTTGGGGGTTCGAATCCCTCTGAGGTCACAAGAAAGCCTGAAGCAGTTTTAAAGCTGTTTCAGGCTTTTTTCTTTCGATATATCCTTACAATTAATTTTTAATTCAAAATGTTAAAATTTAATTAAAGTTTGTATCTTTGCGGAGTTGAAGAATTGATTAAGCGTTCTTTAAAATCGTTGCTGCTAAGCAGCAAACCTGTAAGCAATATTGGGAAGTAGTGCCTGCAGGTATTGATCATACAGGGTAGCCTTGCCCCCGGGATATCTCTTTTTATCGGCCGTTATCGGTTTAAGATTAAAACGAAGATTTATTCTCTTGAATTAATAATTGAAGAGAAGAGTTTTTTATTAGTTGTTTAAAATAAAAACTTTCCCATGAAAACACACCTTAAATTAACCATTGTTTTGTTTGCGGCTATTGCTGCGCTTTTTTTTCTTGTTTCCAAAAATCATAAATTTAGTTCCAAGCCTGTAAAAAACATTACTGTTTTGAACAATAAGACAACTGTTATCTCAAGAGATGCCAGGAAAGTAGACAGTATGGCCTTCAAGCGGCTTATTCCCTTTTTTAAACTTAAAAAAGATGAATTTGATGCTTCGGGTACTGTAACATATCTTCCTAAAGGCTCTCCGGAGAAACCAAAAAGCAATGCTTTTTATTGCTATTTTGAACATATAAATGATTCTGTCGGGAATTTAAGAGTACGGATGCAGGTTGAAAATAAAGAATGGCTGTTTTATAAAAAATGCCAGTTTTTAATTGATGGAGTAGTATATGACTATACTCCTTCAGATATAGAGTTTAGTGAAGGCGGGGCGGGAGCTATTTGCGAATGGTTTGATAATGCTGTTAATCAGGATAATTATTCGATTATTAAAGCATTAAGTGTGGCAAAAGCTGCAAAGGTAAAAGTATATGGAAGACATTATGATAAGATTTTTATATTGTCTAATGATCAGCTTTTATCTATTGATCATACTCTAAATCTATATACTGCTTTAAACGGAGATTTGGCATTTAAATAATCTACGGGTGAGTTTATAGTGTTTTATGGGAAATAATATTGAATTTATCTTTGTTTTGAAAAACTTAACATTGAGATATTTGTAAATGTTTTAACTTTATGAATAGTAATAGAATTACTGTTAATAATTTTGAAACGTTGGATTTACTCTAAGTAGTCCCTAAAAATGATATCTATGACAGAGCCACTGAAAAATGAGAATTCGCAGGCTAGTGATGCCGGAGAACAAAAATCCGGGACAACAGCTGCTTCACAAACAAAATCTACAGCGGCTCCTAAGCAGCCATCAACAAGAAGCAAAACGGCAGGAACACCCGGAACGAAAGCACCGGTAAGAAAAGCATCTACGGCTAATAAAGCCACTACAACAGCCACGTCAGCCACTACAGCATCTGCAAAAGCGGCTACTGTACCTAAGCCGGCTACTAAAGCAGCACCTGCTTCACGATCTGCAAGTACTGCAAAGGCAGCTGTACCAAAAACTACAGTGAGTGATTCTAAAACTCAAGTAGCACCAGCCAAAAAAGCACCGGTTAGAAAGCCTGCTGCAAGTAAAGCGGCTCCAAAAACAACTACTACAGCTAAACCTGTAGCCGAAACTAAAGCTCCGGTAACCGAAGAGGAAACTAAATTAGTGGATACTGAGCCAAAACAGAAATCTGAAACTGTTGCAGGAGAGTCTTCGGTGAAAAAAAATAAAGAAGAGAAGGCTAAAGCAAAGGCAAAAGAAGCTAAAGAGAAGAAAAAAGCGAAAGAAAAAGAGAAAAAGGCCAAAGCTAAGAAGAAGGAAAAAGAAAAAGCTAAGAAGAAAAAAGCCAAGGCAAAAGCTAAAAAAATTGAAGCTAAGAAAAAGGCTAAGGCAAAAAAGAAGGCCAGGTCTAAAAAGAAAAAATAAAATAGTACTGCTTATATTTAAACGCATCGATTCTCAATTGATGCGTTTTTTTGTTAAAAATTTAACACTGTATAATTTATTAAGATATAATCCGTTACTAAGTTTTAAGAAGGGAAGGATTATTTAATGAAGAGAACGATCATTTTTTTACTGATTACAAATGCAGTGTTTTCAGTTAAAGCTCAGGAAAAAATTATAATTGGAAAAGACACACTTGTCAATCAGTCTTTATCACCTCATAAGAATTCGGCTTTAAAACAACTTGTTGTTCCGGGTGTTTTAATTGGGTATGGTGTGCTTGGCTTTGTAAATAGTGGTGTTAAAGATGTTAATGTTGCAATCAAATCGGAAGTTGATGAACATGTAAAGAAGCAAATAACTATTGATGACTATACGCGTTATTTGCCGGTAGTATCTGTTTATGCGCTAAATGTTGCCGGCATAAGAGGTAAACATAACTACAGGGATCTTACTATAATTACAGCTACGTCGAGTCTTATAATGGCAGGCTCTGTAGTGGGACTAAAATCATTATGTAAGGTTGAACGCCCTGATGGCAGTACGGATAATTCTTTTCCGTCAGGCCATACTGCTACAGCTTTTGCAGGAGCAGAAATTCTTTGGCAGGAATATAAAGATGTCTCACCGTGGTACGGTGTCGCCGGATATGTTGTTGCTACCGGAACAGGTATGCTGCGAATATATAATGACAGGCACTGGCTTACAGATGTTGCTGCCGGTGCAGGAATTGGTATACTAAGTACCAAACTGGCATACTGGTTGCATCCCTTTATTCAAAAACAATTGTTTGGATCTTCCGAAGAGAAAAAAGTATCGGTGCTTGCAATGCCCTTTTATAATGGGCAACAAGCAGGTTTAAGTGCAGTTATAAAATTATAAAGGCTGTTCCATTTGGAACAGCCTTTTTTAATATTAATGCTAAAAATTATTAGTGTTTAATGATTTTTACATTGGCAGAAGAACCTTCTGCATTTACTTGCAGTATATATGTTCCTGCTGCTATGCCTGAAAGATCAATCTGAACAGTATTGCTGTTGTTGATGTTTCTTTCAATCACAGTCTGGCCAAGTAAATTGATTACAGCTACTTTCGATATTCCGGCATTATTAGACACGGTTATGTTGTCTTTTGTCGGATTAGGGTAAACAGACAGATTAGCAAATTTAAATTCGTCCCTGTCTGCAACTTCACTAACTGTTATTGCCAAATAATCACTCTCACAAGCCGAAGTTGTCTGTGTTACATAATAAGTAGCACCATCTTCCAGAACTGTGTCAGAGCTAATAGCAGTATATGTATTACCTTCTAAGGTATACCATTGAGCTGAAGCTCCGGCATCTGTAGTTATAACCAGGTCAGCAACAGTATCACCTTCTTCATAAGTCTGGGTTGCAGCACCTGTTGGAGCATTCGGTATTACATTTACTGTAACTGTAACCGTTGTGGCTGTACTTGTACATGTGCCTACAGTTTGGGTTACATAATAAGTTCCGGTCTCAAGTGCCGTACTTCCGTCAATCGGCTGGCCTCCCTCTGTAGCAGACCAGTTTAAAACAGCTCCGGTTTCTCCGGTTGCTACAAGCTCTGCTGCTGTAGCGCCTGTACAAAATGCCTGATCCTGTGCTGTTGGTGCCGCTACAGTGTTAACTGTAACCTGAATTTCGGTAGCTGTGCTTGTACATGTACCTACAGTCTGCGTAACATAATAAGTTCCTGTCTCAAGTACTGTGTTATCAGCAAGTGGCTGTCCACCTTGAGTAGTTGACCATGCTAAAACAGCCCCGGTTTCTCCGTTAGCTACAAGATCTGCTACAGTTGCTCCTGCACAAAATGCCTGATCCTGTGCTGTTGGTGTTAATACAGTATTTATTGTAACCTGGATTGTTGTTGGAGTACTTTCGCACTGGTTAAGTGTTTGTGTAGCATAATAAGTGCCGGTTTGAAGTACGGTTGTTCCATCAAGAGCGTTACCTCCTATAGTTGAATACCATGTAACGGTTGCACCTGCTTCATAGTTTACGGCAAGATCCTCGATAGTAGCACCTGCACAGAATGTTTGATCAGCAGCTCCCGGAGCAGGAGTTGTGTTTACAATAACCGATACTGAAGTGCTTGGGCTAACGCAATTGTTTAGTGTTTGTCTTACATAGTAAGTGCCTGTTGCAAGTAGAGTGTTTCCGGAAATTGCAGTTCCTCCTTCAGTAGCAGACCATTCAACAGTTGCTCATGCCAATGTAGTTGCTGAAAGTTGAGAAGCTACAGCACCACTACAGAATGATTGTGCCGAAGCTGTTGGTGCCGCAGTACTGTTTACTACTACTGTTACTGTTGTAGTAGTACTTTCACATGTATTAAGCGTCTGCGTTATGTAATAAGTTCCAGATGCAAGTGCTTCAGTCGATGCCAATGCAGCACCTCCCTGAGTCGTAGACCATTTAAAGGTTGCGCCTGTAAGTGTAACAGCCTGAAGGTTTGCTACTGTGGCTCCAATGCAGAATGTTTGTGTAGCGGTTGCAGTAGGAGCAGCAGTTGAATTGACAGTGACAGTTACCGATACCGGTGCACTTGTACATCCATTCAACGTTTGTGTTACAAAGTAGGTTCCCGAAGCAAGCTGAGTAGTCGTAGCAAGTGCGGTTCCGCCTTGAGTAGCTGACCAGGTAAATGTACCTCCGGCAACTCCTGTTGCAGAAAGGTTAGCTACAGTTGCTCCAATACAGAATGTTTGGGCTGCTGCTGTAGGAACAGGTGTACTATTGATTGTTACAACCACTTGTGTAGCTGTACTTGTACAGGTGCCAACAGTTTGAGTTACAAAATAAGTGCCTGAAGTTACAGCAGTAGTTCCTGCAATAGCAGTTCCTCCCTGAGTAGCTGACCAGGTAAATGTTGCTCCCGTTGCTCCAGTTACAGTAAGTTGACTGAATGTTATGCCTGCGCAATGTGTTTGAGCAGCGGCAGTTGGAGGGTTTACTGTTGTCGTTGTAAGTACAACTGAAGTGGCCGGGCTTGTACAGCCATTAGCTGTTTGTGTTACATAGAAAGTACCTGAAGTAACAGCAGTAGTTCCTGAAATAGCAGTTCCTCCCTGAGTAGCAGACCATGTAAACGTAGCACCTGTAGTACCTGACACAGCCAATTGGCTAAATGTTGTTCCGGTACATACTGTTTGAGCAGCAGCAGTTGGAGCATTCACAGTATTTACAGTAGCAGTAACAAGTGTTCTTGCACTTTCACATGAGTTAAGTGTTTGAGACACATAGTAGTTTCCGCTTACTATAGCAGTAGTAGAGGCCTGGGCTGTACCTCCCGCAGGAATAGTGTACCAGTTCAGAGTGGCACCCGAAACCGCAGTAGCGCTTAGGTTAGCAATAGTGGCAGGTCCACATACTGTTTGTGCAGAAGCGGCAGTTGGAGCAGCAGGTGCAAGGCATGTTGTCATAAAAGTGCCTCCCATATAGGCAGAACTACATATTGCGTTTGTAGCTCTAACCCTAAAGAAATAGTTTGTTAGCGGAGAAAGTCCTGTTACATTGTATGAAGTACCTGTTGTTACCGCAAATGGAGATCCTGCTACAGGGGTAGTTAGGGCTGCATCAGAATATACTTCTAATGTGTAAGATGTAGCAGCAGCACTTGTTGCAGTTAATGTCCAGCTAATAGTAGCATTGTTTCCTGCCGGTGTTGTGCTTGTAGTTGCCAATACCGGGCACTCATCGATTTGTTTTCCTGATACTGCGAAGATGTTTGGTACAGGAGAGGTAGCGCCGGTTGAAGTTTTAGTGATCTCAATTGATGCTACAACTTTACTTTGATTCTCTGCTAATACAGGAATGTCAATATAAAATACCTTAGCATTTCCTGTTTCTGCTGTACCGTTATTATCGGCTCTGTTTACACGCCCGATGTTGCTGATAAGTGCAGGTTGTGCAGTTGTACCGTTCTGGTACCAGTCTATAAGTGTGGTAGTTGTTACAGGTGTTTGTGATGTTCCGTCCTGAAAGTTTACTTTCGATGTGATAGTTGAAGCGCCACTTCCCGAAGTAAGGGCCAAATAGACATTAGTAAGCTTTTTAGGAGCAGTAAGAGTAAGTGTGCCTACCTGATTTTGTGCCGGTAATCGCAATGCATTATTACCTGAATAGTCAGCAAATAAAAAGCTTAATGCAGGTATAGCAGTTGTAGTAAGCGTTCTGTTTACAGGTAAACCAGCTGTAGTAACCGTACCTGCAATCCTTTCATAGTCAATTGCCATGTAGGCATTATTTACAGCATCGATATCATTTGTAGTAGATGTTTTTGCAATACCTGTTCCGTTAGCGATTACATCATCGCCAAGGCCTGTTACTGTAAGTGGTGTATAGTTGTTTTGAGCTGTAAAGTTAGATACTGTAGACCATGTGTCAGTAAAACAGGCAGCTGTTTGTGTTTTAACCCTGTAGTAATAAGTTACGCCATTTGTTAACCCTGTTAGCGCATAGCTTGTAGCAGGTGATGTTACTGTTACAGCACTACCGAATTGGTTGTTAAGGGTGTTGTCAGTATAAACTTCAATAGTGTATGTTGCAGCAGCACCGTTTTTACCGACAACTGATGACCAGTTTAATAGGGCAGATGTACTTGTAATGTTACTTGCACTTGCATTAACTACTGCTTTAGCGCAACTAAGTCCATTTGCTGTAGCGGCAGATGTGCTGTAAATAGGGCCCAGACATGATGCTCCACCATCATTATAAGCGTAAAGGAAATAGTAGTAACGTGTATTGGGTGCTGTAAAATCTACAAAACCGGCAATCGTTGCAGCATTAGCAATGATAATTCCGCCACCAAAAGCAGCTCCTACTGTATAAACAGTTTTGTCTACAGGAGTTTCGGTTAGTGTAGCTTCTGTACTGCGGATAAGCATATAATTTGTCGGAGCAGTTGTAGAGCTTGCAGTTAGTGTCATGCCTGTTGTAGTAGGCAGAGTGATTGCAAGTGAAGGTACAACCGGTACGGTACAATCAGCAGGAGTAGCAACAACGGCTATCGTATAGTCTTCTGTGTCACTGTATGAAAGGTTTCCGCATGCAGTAATAGTTGTACTGTTGCTGGAGCTTCTTAATCTTAATCTATAGTTTCCAATAGGCGTTCCTGCAGGTATTGTAATAGTACTGCTATAAGTTGTTGCTCCTGTTGGGATAGTTACAATGGCCTCATTTGTATCATCAAAATCACCATCAGCGTTCCAGTCGGCAAAAACGGATATTTTGGTACTCGTACTGTATCGAGTTCCGTTAAAGTTAAATGTGGTTCCTGCAGCTTTGGTTACAACCTGTGAACTAAAGTTGCCATAAGCATTGCTGGTCGGTGTGGTATTATTAATATTTGTATAACCTCCTGTTGTGGTAAAGTTGGTTATATAATATAATGTAGTGTTAGTAGTTGTTGCAGCACAATATGCAGGGGTAAATATTCCGGTGATGTAATCTGAGGAACATGTTCCATTATTGGCTCTTACTCTGTAATAATATGGAGTGTCCAGGGTAAGTCCTGTAACCAGCTGTGAAGTTCCTGTAAGTCCGGTAAAAGGAGATCCCGGGCCAGGTGTAGTGTAGGCAGCGTCAGTATATACCTCAAGAGTATAAGTTACAGATCCTCCTGCTGTTCCTGCACCGCCTAATGTCCAGCTAATTGTTCCTGATGTAGTAGAGCTGACAGCAGCATTTGCAGATGCAAGATATGGACAAGGAGAAACAAGTCTTCCTGAAACAGCAAATATGTTAGGGATTTTGCTTTCAGTAGCGTTTGTAGTTGTTTTTGTAAACTTGACTGCGTTAACCAGCTTTGTCTGGTTGGCTGCATCAATGTTTAATGTTAGCTGGAAAATTCTAAAGTTGTTAGGCGTACCTGATACAGCACCCGTTGTTCTTTTTACCCTTCCAATACCGGTTGTAATTACCGGAGGGTTTGATGCAGCAGTATCATCCCAGTTTATGGCACTTAGTCCAGTTACTGTTTGTGTGGATCCGTCACTAAACTGAATTTCTGCATCAAATGTAGAAGTTCCGTCTCCTGAGGCAACTGCTACATAAATGTTGTATAAAGCTGCAGGTTGCGTTAATGTTAAAGTGCCAAAGTCTCCTGTGGCAGATAATCTTAGGGAATTATTTGTTGAATAATCCTGTAAGATATAATTAAGTCCCGTTATATTTGGACTAGTAAGTCCTCTGCTTAATGGTAGTCCATAAGTTAAAGCGGCATCGGTGGCATTTAATTTATAGTCTCTCGACATATATGCAAAGTTTGCACTCGCATTTGAATTATTGTCAACCGAATTTGTTGTTGAGTTTAATGGAGAGCCTACGCCATTTGCAATAACGTCATGGTTAAACCCGGTAACATCAAGTGGAGTTAATCCCATTTGTGCTACAAAGTTTCCTGTTGCATAATCGGTACAGGCAGCGTCATTAGTTTTAACCCTGTAATAATACGTAGCACCGTTGGATAATCCGCTTAGCGCATAGCTTGTTGCTGATACAGTTGGATAAACACCAAACGGAGCTGTAAATGCTGCATTTGTGTGAACTTCCAGTGTATATGTAGCAGTTGGATAAGCTTCAACAGGATTCCAGTTAATCTTTGCTGAAGATGATGTTATGTTACTAACTCCTGCTATTGCCGGAGCACATTGCGACCATCCCTTTAGCCCTGTAAGCAGAAGTACTGCCAAAGCGAGCTTCGGAATGAATAAAGTTTTTTTTTCGGGGAGTAAAAGTTTACGTACCCGGATTGGTAAATTTAGGTTCATAAAAAACAATAAATGTGTTAATAGGGTGATGATTAATTAAACTAAATGTTATTAATTTGGAAAATTAACGATAAAATTCACTTAAAATCCGATGAACGACACTTCTTGTTAAAATATCACAATATTGTTAATTTGTGTTAATAAGTTATTCATTTTCAGTATCGTAGTTTACTTACGATTTTTTTGATTGAAAATAGTTTATTATTGATAAGCTAGTTGGGTTTTTGAGGTTTGATAAAAATATATGGTTTGGAAAAAGTAAGTTGTTGCGATTTCAATATTTAAGATGCAATATAAGAGTGGTGATCATCAGAGGGGAATCAGGGGTGAAAAACAGCATAATTCTGTAACAATAACTAATTTTTATAACTGATTTTGCAATCAAATTGTAGGATTTCGACGGGATATTTTTGCACTCAAAAGCTAATAGTTGAAAAATGACAAAAAAAAGATGCGATTTTAAGTTAGGACTAAATAAAAAAATCCCGAATCATGTTCGGGATTTTTTTATTTGCTTATCAGTGCATTGGTTCTGCGAATGGCTTCCTGGTCTTTATAGTCCAGCCAGGCCTGCCCTTTGCGTTTTCGCATCCAGTTATCATAAAGTCGATTGAAGGTTACATTGGCAAAACCTTTTATCAGGTTTGAAGGCCTTCCTGCCAATGATCGTAAACTCAGAGAGAACCCCGGAGTCATATATTTCATATAATGCCACCATCCTTCGGGCATGTAGAGCATTTCGCCATGTTTCAGGTTGGTGATGTATGGTTTTACCATTTTTAAGGCAGGAAATTTTTCGAAATCAGGATTGTCAAAATCAATATCTTCATTGCATATCCATGAGTAGGGAAGACGGTACATGTATTTAGTTTCTTTGGGGTCTACCAGTACACACTGCTTTTCTCCGGCAAAATGAAAATGGAAGATATTCGGGAAATCTATATCATAATGCATGAATACTTTCGCATTTTCTCCTCCAAAGAAAACCAAAGGCAGGCTTTTTATAAGGTTCAATCCCAGATTGGGCCATTTCATATCTTCTTTCATTGTCGGTACATCTTTCATGAGGTTGTATAAAAAGATGCGTAAGTCCGTTGGGCCTTTTTCCAGTATGTCAATGTATTCACTCATTGTCATTTTAAAGTCAGGCTCGTTTACTTTTTTGGTATAGTCTGTTTTGCGGCTGTCATACAGCGGTACAATCTTATCTCCGGCAACTTCTCTTATAAAGTCAAGATTCCATTTTGTAAACGCCGGCCAGTCTTCAATCTGATTGGTAATCACAACTGGTTTCTGTGGTTTATAGTAATTCTCTATAAACTCTTTCTTGGTTAATTTCTCAACCCGTTCTATCTCTATATATTCAAAACTCATTTTTAATACTAATAAGGTGCAGCCGTAGTTGACTGTGACTCAAATGTACTAAAAAACTCAATGTTATTTAAAGTTGTTATAAATAAAGAAACCCTCTGTAAAGAGGGTTTTATCTTGTTGTTTTAAGGTAATTGTGTTTACGGCCTGTTTCCTGTTGCCAGTCTGTAAAGTACACCTATAATTGCAAGTACTAATAATATATGGATAAGGCTGCCTACTGCCTGACCGAATCCAAAATATCCTACTGCCCATCCTATTAAAAGGATTACTACTATTAACCAGATTAAATCTCTCATGACGTTATATTTTAAATTAGTTAGTGAGATAAAATTACTTTATTAATGTGGTAGGCGTTAATTAATTAAGAATCCTTTAATAGCCAAAAATTTCTTAATAAAATTGTGGCTGAAATAAAATAAATAAAAACAGGAGCGTAGAAGTTTTAATTAAGTATTTTTGTGATTGTTATAGAATAAATTTCATGCAGACTCCAAAAAAGATTGCTGTAGTTGGTTCGGGATTAGTTGGATCACTACTAGCAATATACCTCAAAAGAGCAGGTCATACCGTTCATGTGTATGACAGAAGCCCCGATATACGAAAAATAAATTTCTCAGGAAGATCAATAAATCTTGCGATGTCTAATCGCGGATGGCGTGCGCTTGATGAACTTGGATTAGGAGATGAGATCAGGAAAATTGCCATCCCTATGGATAAAAGGGCAATCCATCTTGTGGATGTACCTTTGAGTTATCAGCCTTATGGCAAGGAAGGGGAGTGTATTTATTCTATATCCAGAGGAGTACTTAACAGGCAGATGGTAACTTTGGCAGAGGCAGAAGGAGTGGAGTTCTTTTTTGAAAGCCGTGTTTGGGATGTAACTATGGCAGATGCAACCCTTCATACCGGAGATACCGAAAAAGGGGCATGGAATGACCTTGAATATGATATGGTCTTTGGTGCCGATGGGGCTTTCTCCAGGATACGCCACAGAATGCAGCGCCAAAATATGTTTAACTACTCCCAGGAGTTTTTAAATACGGGGTATAAAGAACTTAATATCCCTGCAAATCCGGACGGAACACATAAACTGGATAAAAACTCATTCCATATATGGCCAAGGCACGACTTTATGCTTATAGCAATGCCTAATCTTGACGGAAGTTTTACCTGTACTTTATTCATGCCTTTCGAAGGCGAGAATTCTTTCGAATCTTTAAAGGATAAAGAAACGCTTCAGGCATTTTTT
>QFQM01000062.1 GCA_003243255.1 Flavobacterium psychrophilum
ACCTTCAAAAGATGAATTTGTGATTGTAAAAGTGCTGGAATATCCTCCAACACCGCCTCCATAATTGCCAGCATTCGATTTGAAAATACAATTATTAATAGACAAGGTCGTTTGTGCGCCAGCAAGTCCTCCTCCATACGCGAGAGAAATTCCATTCGCACTTACATTCCCACCGTTCTTATTAGCTCCGCTTATTGTAAAACCATTTAACGTAGCCTGACCTATTGAGCCTGCTGCAACGACTACAAAATATGCATTTTCTCCGTAATTTGAAAAATTTGCTCCGTCATTATTATTTAAGTCCCCGCTTAGAACAGAAGCGTTTGAAGTAATTGACAGATCGCGGGCTGCTAATGTAGTTTCTGTTCCTGCAAAGCCTCCATAAACACCAACGTTTGGAACCATGACAAAAGCGTTAAACCTATCAGAAAGGTTTACACTATTTAGATTATCTGCCCTAAACTTAGGTTTATAAATACCTCCCGCAACCCATATTTGCGTTACAGTTCCGGGGGTAGCATCATTTAAAAGCCTGGCAGCTTTAAAGGCATCTGCGGCTTCGGGCAGGGCATTAGTCCAGGAATTCCCAGATTGCGTTCCTCCAACAACGTTTTTGTTAACAAACAGTACGCCACTTGCGTTAGGTGTTTGCGCATTGGCAGCAATAATATACAGCGTGAATGCAACAAAAGATAACAGTAGTTTTTTAATCATGCTTTTTATGGTTTAATTAGCGATTTAAATCTGTGCGAAGTTAAACAGATTTTTAACATTTCAACGTTTGTTAAAAGAAATATACTAATTAATGTATTGTTTATAACGTATTATTAAATAGTAAGTTATAAACAAAAGGGAAGGAAGCCAGATTAAAAATCACAAGTTAAACCTTGTCTGTTTCGAGGCGATCCTAAAGAAATTAAAAAAGCTATTCATTTTAAATTATTATATCGACTACAGGTCTTGAAATGCGTATTATAGGATATCCGACGTAGGCAAATGAGGTTTGCTCACAATACATACGCCCATTTTCGTTTATCCGGGCTTTGATATCGCCTTTTAGGTCTTTAATATCAATCAGTCTTTCACTTTACAATCTTTTAGCAAGTGATTTTCCATTGGATAAAGTTGAGAGGGGAATTTTATGTATTCTTAATCGGGCTATTCAGCGAATGATATTCGCCGTCGTTGTCGCATTGATAGAGTTCCTTTGACAAAATATATAATTTTTCGGTGAGTTTCATAGACTGAAATTTAACATAAAGGTAGCGAAAATATAAAGATGACTACAGGTTAAACGCCGGACATAATATTTCATATACATATTCTGTATTAATGCTGGCTATGGTAACGCAAAATTTACATTTACGGCTATGCAATCTGGTTTAAAATGTACTGTTGCAGTTCATTGTGCATCTTAGCGCAGATACTATTCAAACCGATTTTGCTTTTTAAATAGGTGCGATTATTCATTATTTATATATCTTCGCTGAGAAATCCGCACCTTGGATGAATTATAAGGAACATATATAAATGACCCAGTCCGAGAGAATAAAAGACATCGCCCGCCTGTTTTTGAAACTCGGCTTTACTGCTTTTGGCGGCCCTGCAGCGCATATAGCCATGATGCAGCAGGAGGTAGTCCGGGACCGAAAATGGATGGACGAGCAGCGTTTTCTTGATCTTGTGGGTGCAGTCAACCTTATTCCCGGACCGAACAGCACAGAGCTCGCCATACATATCGGTCATGAGCGCGGTGGCTGGAGAGGACTTATTGTTGCCGGACTTTGCTTTATTGTTCCGGCTGTTTTAATCACAGGTATTTTCGCCTGGCTCTATAAAGAATACGGGCAACTGCCGGAACTGCAACCGTTCATTTATGGCATCAAACCTGCAGTAATAGCCGTTATTATTGCTGCTATATTTCCCCTTGCGAAAAAATCCGCCAAGAACACCTTGCTCGTTATTATCGGGATGCTTGTGCTGGCTCTATCTCTCTTGGACATTAACGAGTTCTTCCTTATGTTTGGGGCGGGCATTGTTGCGCTGCTCTTTACCGCCGTCAGGACAGGCAGGCATAAGGGCATGAACGCCATTTATCCATTCGGACTATTCCATATTTCAGGCATAGCATCCGATCCTGAACTGAACATGAGATTGTTTCTGATGTTCCTGAAGATGGGAGCAATCCTTTACGGCAGTGGTTATGTGCTTTTTGCTTTCCTTGACACCGAACTTGTCGCCATTGGATTTCTTACAAGGCAACAGCTAATCGATGCGATTGCAGTCGGGCAATTCACCCCTGGCCCCGTTTTTTCTTCCGTAACATTTGTCGGCTGGCAGATTAACGGGATAACGGGAGCGGCGGTTTCCACGCTTGCAATTTTCCTTCCCTCGTTCGCATTTGTGGCATTGCTGAGCCCCCTTGTCAAAGAGATGCGCGGCTCGGATCTGATGGGTGCATTTATGGATGCAGTCAATATAGCTTCTGTTGCCATAATTATAGCTGTCTGCTGTAGTATGGCAGTAGACACAGTTAGCGATTGGAAAACTGTACTTATTACCCTATTAAGCCTTTACATCGTGTTCAGGTACAGAATTAACAGTGCGTTCATTGTTATAGGTGGCTCGATTGCCGGATATATATTTTATCTGTTGCCTACGGTATTCTGATAGGAATAATCTTTTACAACATGAGCATTCATTTTTTAGACTTTAAAATTTTGTTAATCCGTTTCTGGATAACCAAGATATTTTTAATTTTGCTGTCAGTTATGTAAAGCAAGCTCAAAAATCCAATTGTTATTCCAGGCCCTTCCGCGGAGGGGCTTATTATTTTTTTGTGCACAAATCTGGATGTGGTATCCATCTTAACTGAATAGTTATTTTTGGATTCTTTATAATAACAAACACGGTAAGACTGACCATAAAAAAATCCCTCCGAAAGGTGGAGGGATTAACGAAACGACTACTGACAGACATTTGGGGGAAAATCTACGTAACGTTTCAATAATCCGTTTGTAAGATGATTTTCAATCCAGTATGAAATTACGAAGAAGTATTTTCATGATAAAATGTTTTATCAAAACTTTTGCAATAGCAACATTCCAACAATGCTATCAGTAGGAGTGTAATATGTTTTAAAAATTTTAAGCTGTTAATGTGAAATCAGCGATGCAATCGCTGATATAGATACTTCTCATTTAAGACAATGATTTCTTTTCTTAGTAACTTAACTTCTGCGTATATTTTAATTACTTCTTGACCTCTGTATCTGCTTTTGCATTCAACTTTTTTAATGCTCCAAAGTTCTTCATTTATCTTCACTATTTGCTAACGGCTTCTATTATGTCTTCCTTAATGAGTTCCCAATAATTACCTCTGATGCATATCGGTTCAAAATCATTATCGGCTTGCGTAAAATTAGTGAGATTTTCTTTTATCAAAGCTTCGTCGTGGGAATACGCATAACGTTTTTTGTGCAATGCTATCATATCCGCTATGCTGTAGTCAGGCAATACCTCATAAAGATCCCAAAAGTCTTTTTTACGGCCAATGCGTTGTATGACATCGATTTTCATGGCGATAATCTCTTCCAGTGAAGCCATCCTAATTCCTTCGAGAATTAGCGGTGGATTCACAAAAGGGTCAGTCGTATAATATAAATCAAGTTTTATGGTATTGTCTTTATCGCTTCCTACAAGATAGGATCTTCCCATTCCCGCAATAGTACCAAAGTCCTTATCGACATAATCAAAATTAGCCTCAATGAACGCCTCAATTATATCAAAATCGACAGTTCCGTATTCTGCGTCGGTAAAGAGGTCAATGTCGACTGATATCCGATGGCCCAGCTGAAGGCTTAGTGCTGTACCGCCAACAAGACGGAAGGCATCAAATTCTTTTGATTGCATCAGTAATAGTAAGGTTTCCCTGAGTAATCCGTTTACGGTCTGCCAGTATATCATCTTTCCTGATTCAGTTTAGATTGCATGCCTCGGGTAAGTTTTGCTTTAACCGAAGGCTTTGCGATTATGGAACGGATTTTAGGAGCGCCGTAAAACCGTATAATTTCTTTTTTTTCACCGATATTTCCACGCTCAAATATCCTTTCTATAACGGCTTTGGATTGTCTCTCCCAATCAATAGTATTAATATCAGTATCCCAAAACAGCGTTTTTCTCAGATGTGAGAGGTTGGGTTTTATAGACAAGTTATCCTTGTTTTTTTGGATCCTGATATCATAGAATGTTTGTAACAAAGCTAAGGTCCCCTCATCCAAATTAAGCGCTTTTTCAATCTTTAAAGCAGCTGCGAGGGGCAACGGCCGTTTGGCTTTGATTATCTGGTTAAAGGATTGTGGCAAGATTTCAAGAGAAAGGGCAAAAGGGCGTTGTGCGAGATCTCTTTTGTTGAGTTCCCGCGCAATTATTATTCCCGGATGAATTCCCTTGTATTTCTCAAATTTAGGCTCCATGATACAAATATAAGCATTTTTGCTTACAAATACAAGTCGCCAGCTTGCCGTTATGATTTTAAAATTTTACATGTCCGATGAACCCGTAATCGTTCTTTAATGAAGTGCATGTTTTTTAAAGCTTAACCTGCCTAAAGGTAAGGTTGATCCTGGGGAGCATGTGTTTTACAGATTTAGGGATATGGTGTTCCCAAAAGGTATTGGTAGTCCCTGACATCAAAAGCAGGGTGCCGTGATGTAATGGTATTTCCAATTGTCCAAGGCTTTTATTCAACTTATGCCTGAACCGGAAAGGCCTGGTTTGCCCAAAAGTCACGGATGCGATATTGGGATTGCTCCCGATGTGGTGTTCCCTGTCCGAATGCCAGGCTACACTGTCGTTGCCATTACGGTACAGGTTCAGCAGGACAGCATTGAATTGCAGCCCTGTTTCTTGTTCAACCTTTTGCTTTAATCTTAGGAGCTCAGGTGTCCACGATAAAGCATTTTCCCCAGTCCCATACCATGCTACCATCCTTGGTGCGGTAATCACTTTATCGTACATCGGCATCTGGTATTCCCGCCACGGCGTTACCTTAAGTAAATGGCTGTAATAAAAGTCTGCTTCCGCATTGGGTATAAAACCCTCGTGCAGCATCAGCTCCAAGTCGGGCAGGTCAAAGGTTTTCCGTGTGCCTGACCCTATGGTGAACAGTTCCTTTTCTTCAAATAACATCATATCTTTTCTTTTAAAACATAGCAAATCAATTATAATTACCTAAAATTCCGCCCCTTATGAAACACTTCTTCAGGATCTTTCTCATCGGAACGGGAGAGCGTTGATACAGCAGATTCCGTATTACCGGTATTGGCCATGTTGTTGAGCAGAGACGACAGGTTATAACACGAATTTGCTATTACATGTATCACTTCGCCTTCGATCTGTACTTTGCCCTGCACCATCAGCAGGCGTGCCTGAACAATGTCACGGCGATAGGTCTCGAAGACCTTACCCCATACGACCAGGTTGGCAAAGCCAGTTTCATCCTCGATGGTCACAAATAATACCCCTTTGGCTGTGCCGGGCCTTTGCCGTACTGTAATCAGGCCTGCTACCGCTACCATATCACCATTGTTCATTTTTGGCAATTGTGCTGTTGGCATTACCCGCATATCGTATAACTGTTTCCGGACAAAACTGACCGGATGCGCTTTGAGCGATAATCCTGTTGTGGCATAATCTTCCACCACATGTTCGGCATGGGTTAGAAACGGCAACTCCAATTGCACCTCATTGGCACTTTCGGAAGCCTGGCCTTCAAACATCCCGATGGGGCTGTCCGATAAAGAGGAAACTTCCCAAAGTGCCTGCCTGCGGTCCAGGCCTATGGAGCGGAACGCATCAGCATCGGCAAGCTTTTCCAGAGCAAACATCGATACTCCTGCATCCAGAAGCGAATGCACATACCGAAATCCGCTTTGCCTGGCCTTAAGCAATAAGCCCATATCTTCGGCAGATAGCCCCTTTATCTGTCTGAACCCAAGCCGAAGGGCAAAATACTTACCAGAGCGTTCTTCGAGGGTGTTGTCCCATTCAGAATGATTAATATCCACAGGACGTACCTCCACACCGTGTTTGCGCGCATCAATGACAATCTGCGCCGGTTGGTAGAACCCCATAGGCATGCTGTTGAGCAGCGCTGCTGCAAACACATCCGGGTAATAGCATTTGATATAGGATGAGACATAAACCAATAACGCAAAACTGGCCGCATGGCTTTCCGGGAAGCCATACGATCCAAAGCCTTCCAGCTGGCGGAATACCCTCCGGGCAAAGCTCTCTTCATATCCTTTTGTAATCATGCCTGCCACTAGTTTCTTTTCCCAGTCGCTGACCTTGCCCTTCGCCTTAAAGGTCGCCATACTGCGGCGCAAGCCATCAGCCTCGGCAGGGGTAAAGCCTGCTGCCACGATGGCGATTTCCATCGCCTGTTCCTGAAACAGGGGAACACCGAGGGTACGCCCTAATATCTCCCGAAGCTCTTCGGAGGGATATTCCACCGGGTCTATCCCGTCACGACGTCGCAGGTAGGGGTGCACCATATCACCCTGAATGGGCCCCGGGCGTACAATAGCTACCTCAATCACCAGGTCATAAAAACATTTGGGCTTAAGGCGGGGCAGCATCGACATCTGCGCACGGCTCTCAATCTGGAACACGCCTAAGGTATCGGCATGGCTGATCATCTCATAGACGGCACGGTCATCCTGTTTGTTAATTTCGGCAAGTGTATATTGTTTACCATAATGCTGTCTGCACAGGTCAAAGGCCTTTCGGATGCAGGTGAGCATGCCCAAAGCCAGTACATCCACCTTTAAGAACCCGAGCGCTTCAATATCATCCTTGTTCCATTCGATATTGATGCGGTCTTCCATACGTGCATTGAGTATCGGGCAGAGGTCGGAAAGCCTGTCACGGGTAATGATAAATCCGCCCGTGTGCTGGCCAAGTTGCCTTGGAAAGCCCACAAATTCACGGGTAAGTTCCAGTGTTTTCATCAGGTGCGGGTCGGCAAGGTTAAAGCCCTCGGAGGTGATGCGCCCACTGTCCAGTTCGTCTCGGAATTCCTGAATCGAACCCGCAAGCCTATCTACGGCATCGGTGGAGAGCCCCATAGCTTTGGCCACATCGCGGATGGCTCCCCTCCAGTGTACCTGTGTTACGGTGGCTACAATAGCGGCACGATCACGCCCGTAGCGGTCATAGATGTATTGTATGACTTCCTCACGGCGTTCGTGCTCAAAATCCACGTCAATATCGGGCGGCTCGTCACGGGCATCGGACATGAAGCGGGCAAAGAGCACCTTGAATTTGGACGGGTCAACAGAGGTAACCCCCAGGCAGTAGCATACGACGGAATTAGCTGCTGACCCGCGTCCCTGGCACAGGATATTCCGGCTTCGGGCAAAACGCACAAAGTCATAGACGGTAAGGAAGTAGGATGCGTAATTCTTGCGCTCCATAAACTCCAGTTCATAACGGATCGTTTCGGCAATCTTTTCGGGGATCTGCTCCCCAAACTTTTCATGCGCACCCTGCCAGGTCAGCATCACCAGTTCCTCCTGTGGGGTGCGGCCTCCTGAGGTAATCTCTTCGGGATAGATATAGGTAAGGCTGTCCAGTGAGAACTGGCAGGCGGAAGCTATTTCACCGGCAGCTTCCAGCGCCTCCGGATATTGCCGGAACAGTCGGTGCATCTCTTCTTCAGGCTTTAGGTAACGTTCGGCATTCTGGTATAAAAGAAAGCCCGCGCTATGGATGGTACATTTTTCCCGGATGCAGGCCAGCACATCCTGCAATTGCCTGCGAGCAGGCTCATGGTAGTAGACATCGTTGGTAGCCACCAGTTTTATGCCCAGGCTTTCGGATAATTGCCAAAGGCGGTACAGGCGTTTGTTATCATTGGCCTGGTAGGAACGGCTTATACCAAGATATAGGGCACTTCCCAAATTATCATAATATTCCCCAAGGGACTTTTTATAATCCTCATCAAAATCGAACGCCTCGTTCAGGGAAAGCGGTGGCAGGGCAATGAAGCGCATGCCCGATGCATAGTTGTAAACATCTGCCTTATAAAGATGGCATTTGCCTTTTTCAGCACGCCTGTTACCAAGGGATAACAATCCCGAAAGTCTTGCATAGCTTTCCTTATCGGTAGGATAGGCGAGCAGGGGAGGCCCGTCAAGTAGTTCCAGCCTACAACCTACAATCAGCCGTATCCCAGCTTTTTTGGCGGCTACATGCGCCCTTACCACTCCCGCCAGGGTATTATGGTCGGTGATGGCTACTGCTTTGTAACCCAGTGCAGCGGCCTGTTCCACAAGCTCATGCGGGTGCGAGCCCCCGCGCAGGAAGCTGAAATTCGATGTTGTCTGTAATTCGGTGTAACTCATGCAAAATATCCGTGTAAAAACCATTTGGGCTGGTCGCCATCATAAGGCCCGGAGCGGAACAGCCAGTAGCGTGCGCCATTTTCATCTTCCACCACATAATAATCCCTGTAAAGTCCATCGGAGAGCCACCACTCCTGTTCGATGCGTTCAGGTCCATCAGCCTTCATCACAGTATAACGGATACCCTTATGGCGGAATAGCATTGGGGGATAATCCGGCAGTACTGCAGTAACTACAATAGCTTCCGGTGCCGGGAGCAGGTGTACAGGGCGCGGCAGGTCATTTCGCCAGGGTGTCGCGGGCTTCTCCCACAAAGGAGACGCTTTTTTTACCGATCGCTCCGGCCAGTGGTGCTGGGCCTGCAAGTACCGGTTTACCGTACCAGTCCCTATTTTCGCGGTTACCCGGTCGAGCAATTCTGAAATCTTTTTGTCATTTTGCGTAGCCGCATTCCACATGGCTGCCTGGGCATCGGTAAGCGGTTCGGCCTTTGTGGCTTCTAACAGGAACACCTCAAAACCCAGTGCCGGCTCCAGCGTTGCAATCCTATGCTCGAAAAGCTTAAATAGGTGAGTGATATTACGCGAAGGTTGCCCGGTACCTATTTCAATTTGTTGTACCATCCCATCCACACGGAAACATTTCAGTACAGCATTACGCAGTCCCAATCCTTCATGCTCCAGTTGCCCGCAGAGGGCTTCCAAAAGCTGCTGCAGGGCAATGGTTATGCCTATGGCAGAGGCGATAGGCTCCATACTTGATAACCGCTGCTGATACGGCTCCACGGGCTGCACCGGTAGTATCCATTCCAGTTCATTCCCCAAAGCCTGGGCAATCCTTTTGGGCAATTCCGCCCCGAAACGCCTGCGAAGTGCGGAAGGAGGTATGTCTATAAAACTGCCGATGTGCCGCATCCCCAGTTTTTTCAGTCGTGCCAACACATCATCCTCCAGCCGCAGGGCTTTGGGAGGCAGTATACGAAGTGCCTCATGCTGTTTTCTACATCCAATGATGGCACCACCACCAAAACGTGCCACGGCCCATGCGCAGGCAATGGTATCGGCAATGGCAATCTGCGGGGTATAGCCATAACTGGTAAGCCTTGCCGTAATATGCTCAAGGTAAGCGGCTTCCCCTCCCCATAGATGCGCACAGCCGCTGATATCCAGCATGATCCCGTCGGGAAGGTCCACTGCGGCATAGGGGGTGTACCTTATGCTCCATTGCGCCAATGCAACAAGGAGCTTTTCCACCCGCCCGGGTTCGGTCTCTATCATTTCGAGCGCAGGAAAGATTGCTTTGCAATCGGCTAAAACCATACCGGCCCGGATTCCTTTTTTCGCAGCCTGCGCACTTACTGCATCAATGACCATCCTCCCGCGCTGGCGTGAAGCCATAACGAAAGGCAACCCGCAAAGTGAGGGCTGTTTCCTCGCTGCATATTCTGTCAGCAGGAAAGGGAATGCTATGGAGGCGTAGCGTGGCATTATCCGGTCTTTCGTTCGTTATTAATAGGCGAAGCAATATGGTTATCGGTAAGTTGTGTGAAGTTATTGCCTTGCCAGCTTACCTGCCAGGCGTTCGGTTTACCGTTGCGCACTTTCAGCAGCTCTACATCCCAGGTGCTATGGCCCACGCCCGGCAAGCCTTCCTCAACAACACTTGGCAATGCCGTAATTTTCCAACGGGTGGTGCAGGCTACTGCGTTTTCTGCCTTAGGGCAGTAGCGGTGGATAAAACCCGTAACCCCACTATTCTCCACGGCCAGCTGCAGCCTCCTGGAATCGGTAAAGCCGAGTTCACGGATTTCACCAATTACAGCCGTAAGGGCTTCACATTTGAGCGCTTCTTCTATAATCCATAAAGCTTCTTTGGGGCGTGTCGTGCTGATAAAGACAATCCTGTCTGGCTCAATGCCAAAATGCTTTAACGCGGAAGGGAATATTTTCCGCCCGCCTGCCACCCATAAGGAAAGGCCTCCCTCTTTTGCCAGTTTACCCGCTACAGCCGTAATGAACCCGGTTGTTGCAGCGGCATTGGATGCTTCATAGCTGATAAATTCGTGGACAGCCCCAAGTGGAAAAACGTTTCCCGTGAAGGCAGCCGTAAATGGGGCAAGACCGGATTGTGCAGGGGCATGGGTTATTTTTCCCATGCCCTGCATCGCATTGATGGTGGCCTGCAATTGCCTGGCTATTGCTATTTTATCTGCTGGGGGCTTCACTTTTTAAAAATTATATGCTTTAGGATACAACAAAGTTAGATCAGATTGAAACAAAATAGTCTATATTTGCTGTTACAAATAGCAACAATTTCGCTTATGTCTCTCTTTTCCGACAACATCAGATACCTGAGGCTCCAAAAGAAGGTTTCTCAGGAAAAGCTTGCTGAAGAGCTCCTAATTACGCGTGCGAGGTATGTTAAATACGAGTCCGGAGCATCCGAGGCTCCTTATGACATTCTTAAGCGTATTGCCCATTATTATCATTACAGCATTGACCTGCTATTGTCCGTTGACATAAGAAAGGTGGATACTGCCGGATTGATACGCCTTGAGGATAACCGTATACTATTGCCTATTACAATAGATACCACAGGGGAGAATACCATAGAAATCATTCCCCAGAAAGCTAAGGCAGGTTACCTGAACGGCTATAGTGACCCGGAGTTTATTGAAGGGCTGCAACAAATATCCCTGCCCTTTCTAAAGAATGGAAAATTCAGGGCTTTTCCCGTAACGGGAGACTCCATGCCGCCGCACAGGGATGGGTCTTTTATTATTGGAAAGTATGTGGAGAATCTTGGAGAAGTAAGGGACGGCAAGACGTATATACTATTAACTAAGGATGAGGGTATTGTCTATAAGAGGCTCAACAGAAATGGAAAAAATAACCTTATGCTCATCTCCGATAATACTTTTTACGAACCTTACAGCGTTAAGGTATCGGATGTGCTGGAGGTATGGGAATACGCCTGCAGTATCGCCACAACAGAATTTGAACCTGATACTATGGACGCCCAAAGCATCAGGGAACACCTGATTGGATTACGGGAAGAGATAAAAGCACTAAAACAGATAAAGAGTAATTAATATCCAGATGAACACTACTATACGCCTTAAGATCAAAAAGGAGGTAGATACCGCTACAGCCCGGAAGATACTCAAATTAAAAGGCAACCTGATTGCCCAGTCTTTTACCGACCTTATCCACTATGATGATGCGGATGAGAATACTTATATCCATTATTTTACCACAGAAGGAATCAGGCGGCAGGAAGCCACTAATTATATACTGTCTTACATTGATGAGGAAGGCCTTCATGATCTGGTCAACATTGTGAGTTAGCAATTAATTACTGTAAATTCCAGTAAAATCCGCATAAGGCTAGACTGCTTTATTCGGATTTTATATTTTATACTGTCCTGTTTTTGAATGTTTTTGGCTTGTTTTTGAGAACTGCTTATGGACTTCTTTGTCCTAATTTGGCACCATAAACCCAACTAAGCAGCTAACTAAAAAGCGACCTCATGAAACTGTCTTTAGCTTACAAGAACATCATCGTTGAAACCACATCGTATCTCTATATCGTGTTATTTGTATATGCTGCCCTGAGCAAACTGATACAATTTGACAATTTTTCTATACAGCTTGGACAATCACCCCTTATTGGAGCCTTCGCTTTGTGGCTCAGATGGCTTGTCCCTGTTTTGGAATTGCTCATAGCAGCAGGCCTGTGTATTGCGTTCACAAAAAGACTGTCGTTATACCTGGCATTCGTACTGATGTGCTGCTTTACTACATATATTTACATCATCTTAAATTACAGTTCTTATATTCCCTGTTCCTGTGGCGGTATACTTGAAAAATTGAACTGGAAGCAGCATTTTATATTCAATTTGGTTTTCCTGATTCTTGCTGCTGTCGGACTTATAGCCGGTACGGAGAGAAAGGAGGCACAAACGGGAAATCACTATACGAACAGGGGATGGGTAACGTTTGGGCTCCTGTTTACTTTTTCGGCCTGCTTTGGCATTGTGCTACTGATGTATTCTTCATCGGAGCGGCTTATAAGCAAGGAAAACCCTTTCCAGCGAAAATTCATACCAGGGAGCGCGAGAGAAGGTAACATAATGGATTTGACCTATAATACCTATTACTTTGCCGGGCTGTCCGGGAATGCCGTTTATCTGGGTAATTCCAAAGCGTATCAGAGAATAACGAAGATTGACACCACTTTAACCAAAAATGTTCCTTATGATGTCATTCTTCCTGCCACTACTGATAAATACGTTTCCCTTAGGCTAATTGTTTCTCCGCCCTTTTTTTACTATTACGATGGTACAGTTCCGGAAATCCTGCGTGGAAGTACCCATGACTGGAAACTATCCGAAACCTTTCAGGCCCCCGGATTTTTTAATATAGCTGTTATGGCAGACAGCAGTACTGCCATTACCAGAAACATAGATATCCAAAAAAGTATCAGTTACCTAAGCAGACATGACCTAAGGGAAAAAAAAGCATCCGATTCTTACACACTCCTTACACAACAGATCGATGGGATATTTGATTGTGACGGGGATATGCATATCGCCCCGGAGATGAACACTTTTGTCTATGTTTACCGTTACAGGAACCAATACCTGGTGACCGACCTGCATCTGAAGCTTATTAAAAAAGGCACCACCATCGATACCAATTCCATTGCGAAAATAAGGGTAGCTACCGCTAAGGAAACCGGATATACCCAGTTGGCCGCACCTCCGGTAATTGTCAATAAATTTAGTGCGGTAAGCAAAAACTTATTGTTTGTGCATTCACTTAATAAAGGCAGGCTTGAAAGTAACGAAATGCGAAAATCAGCCAGTACTATTGATGTATATGATATGGCTGGCGGCAATTACCTGGCAAGTTTCTATATCTACCATCAAAAAGGAAAAAAAGTAAGAACCTTCGTTGTTAAGGGAAATACGCTTTATGCTTTAGTGGGCAGCAATCTTGTCAAATATCATCTTGGAAAGAATATCACTTCACATTACGTGAATTAAGAAATACAGGGCCACGTATCAGGGATTTGATCGAAAACCTGGAATAGAGTAGATCACCACCAATTAAATTTTGAATTATGAAAAACAGAATCGTAAAAGGCTTAGTGCCTTTTGGCATGTTCGCACTGGCTATTGCCGGAACATTTATGACCACTTCAATGGGAAGCGCTGATGCACTGGCAATCGTACCAGGGTACATCCAGACAGGCAACCCATTAGCTCCTTGTCAGCAGACACAGATATCGTGTGATACTGATGTCCATACTGAATTCTGCCGTATGGGCAGCACGCGCCTTTACCAGCTGACAGCACCAAACTCTTGTGCTGCACCGCTTTGGAAAGTGGATTAAATTATATAATCCTTAATAATGCAATGCGGTTTCGAAAATGAAACCGCATTGTTTTCTTTGACAATCATTAAACCGCATTGTATGAAATACAATACACTGAAAAACAGAACCCCTTTATTGGCCTATGTGCTGGCCATAGGAGGAACGTTTATACTTACCGCAGCAGGAAGTGCTGATACAATTTTTCAGGGATACCTCCAAACGGGCAATCCTGTGGTTTCCTGCCAGTTTACTTCAGTAGTATGTACTGATTTTGGTGTGGAATACTGTCGCATAGGCAGTGCCCGCCTTTATGGCTTGTCATCAGCCAGTGTGTGTACCATTGTTCTTTTCAGGGCTGATTTATGACGTTTAAATAACACCGCGGTTCCAACATGGATCCGCAGTGTCTTTTATTCCCCGGGATGCATCCATGCGGCCTTAGGCTGGCTCCTGAGATAGAAACCGAACCAATCCAAAAGCTTGTTGCGCAGATCCGCCTGATGTGCAGGATCTTCTAAGGAATGCCCCTCATCAGGGTATAACAGCATAATATGCTCTTTACCCAGGCGCCGCAGTGCAAAATACATTTGCATCGTCTGTTCCTTAACCACATGGTAATCTTCCTTTCCCGACCATCCGAGCAATGGTGTTGTGATACTGTCTGCACTGAATAAGGCAGAATTTTTAATATAGTCATCCATATTTCCGTATAAGGGCATCCCCATGCGCAGCTGGTCATGTTCATAACGCCAGTATAATGGCCCTTCCCAGATGCTTTTGGTAAGGTAGTCGGTGACCATATTTGAAATGCCGTCACCGGCCATCGCAGCTTTAAAGATTGGGGTCCGGGTGATGATGTACATGGCTTTATAACCTCCATGTGAATGGCCGATAAGCCCTATCCTTCCGGCATCGGCATAACCTTCACCTACCAACATGTTGACGGCACTTGTAACGCAGTCCACATTTGCCGGACCGGGATTACCCAGATCGGATTCAGTATCAGGAAGGAAGACAATATATCCCTGAGCCAAGAGGTCGGGAATGTTAAAGCCAATGGATTCGGAAATTGATGGATTGATATGCGTGTGCAGGTTATGGGAAAGGTTTTCATAGATATAAACCAGTACAGGGTATTTCCTGTTTTTGTCGAAGCCGGGTGGGTAATACACCAGGCTACCCAATTCTTTACCATTAACGCGCTTATAATACTTGATGGCTACCGATCCCCATTCGTGCCCTTTTTCATGCGTATTGCTCTCATAAATCCTTTGACATGTTTTATAAGGCTTTTCTATAATTTCAATGCATGGGGATGTCTTAAAATCCTCTTTTAGAAAGGCTACGGTTCCTGATGATGCCATCCTGGCCTGGCTGAGACGGAAAGGGCCAAAGGGCAGGTGAGTTTCTTTTCCGTCCTTTCCCATAAGGCTGTACCCTGTGGAGTAATCCTCTATAGATGTCTTAAAAAAAAGCAGCGGTTTATCCATATCTATTGTTCGGGCATAACTGCCGCCGTACCTGCCGGGCTTATGTTCATAACAGGAGGGGGCTATCTGGTATTGCAGCTTTTTAGCCCTGCCATGGGTAAGCCTTCGCACCTGGAGCTTTTCGGTTGCGATGGCCCACCAGTCAAATTCATCCCTGAAGAAAATCCATTTTTCATCTTTGGAAAAATACACCAGGTCAATCGGAACCTTCTCTTTGTGCACATCATCCTCCGGTTTTGATACGGTGACTCCTGCATGAGCACCCAATGCCATAGCCTTACCGGTTTTGTGTGAGTACAGGTGCCAGTCACCTTCCTTAAAGTACACAACGAATCCGCCTTTGGGAGAGGCTAACAGCATAAGTTCGTTTCCCGGAATCCCCGTTATGAGTTTCGTTGTGGTGCCCTTTATGATATCACGACAGTATATATCCCGTACTGCTTCTTTAGCGGTCTGGGGCTCCTTTGCAAATTTATCCCATTGCAGCAGGTATTTTGCGTCTGTGGAGAGGCACATAAAAGGCATGCCTTGTGCGGAGAGCTGTTCAAAAGTTTTTTCGGCAGGATCCCAGCGAAAAAGTAAGCTTTGGTTTTCTTTTGGCCCGTTACTATTTCGTATAGGATAAAGACGCTTATCGGCTGCGTGCCATACTTCGGCAAGTTCATTGCGATCTCCATCCACTGGCGATGGGGCGTAAAGCAAATATGCTTTACCATCCTGCGCAATATGCATACCACCAGGGTTAAGTGTCCATGCGGCAAAAGTTCCCCGGATCTCCTTGTTCAAAATGTAACTTTTGCCTTTGGCACAATCATAATAAAGGGCACTGTTGCCCGTAATGTCTTCGGCATTGCAGGTACTAAGAAGCCCGATTCCCTGGTCGTCCCAGATAAGAAGCCCTTGATTCTGATATGCCTCGCTATATACAGATGTTTTCGAAAAGGCTTTCAGATCCACTACTTCGAGCACACTTGCGCTGCCTTTCATCGCCCAGTAGGCCAGCCGGTCCCCTTTTGGAGATTGCTCAAAACTTATGATGCTGTCGCACCTGAGAAGTTCACCACCAGACTCATTGATAAGCTTAAGGCTTTTGTCGGAACCCGCAACGATGATCCTGCTGCCATCCAGCGTATAGGCAAACCTGCTGATGTGAGGGTAGGCCAGCAGTGTACCTGTTTTCAGGTTACGGACACGCAGAATATTATCGCTGCCCAAAGCGCTGAAGGTATTTTTACCGAATGCGCCGTTCTGTGCGAAAGGAAAGGAATAAGTCCGGCCTGTGTGGGTATTTTTGACAAACAGGCTGTCAACCCCATTTCCGTACATCAGGTAATAGGGGCACCATTGTCCATCGGATGAGATGTCGCGCAGGGTCACAGTACTCCATTTACCATAATCCCCTGCAATAAGGGGTTTTTTAGCCTGTGCCAAAACCGGCGAGAGCCACAGCAGGTAAATACAGCTAAAAAAAGCGCCTATTGTATAAATTTTACTACTATAAAACATATCATTGTGCATTAATAACCAGGGTTCTGCGGTGCAAGATTAGGGTTGGTTAATAGCTCCGTCTGCGGTATAGGGAGCAGTCGATCATTAGTGTCCCAGCCCAGCTTTACAGGGGTTAGCGCCTTGTCGAGGTTTCCTGTCCGTTTCAGGTCAAAGAAGCGATGGCCGTGCTCAGAGAAAAATTCCACACGCCTTTCCTTTTGGATCGCTTCCAGTATTTCCACACTGGTAGTTGCAGGTGAATCACTAAGCCCGGCGCTGTGACGTATAAAATTCAGGTCCTCCAGCGCTTCTGCAAGCCTGCCCAATTGTGCATTGGCTTCAGCCCTGATGAGGTATTGTTCTGAAAGCCTGAAGACGATCGAATATTCCATTGAGGAAGCGGTCAGGGTATTTTCCCTGTATTTGTCAGGATGGTACCAGGTGCCGTTTTCATTCGAAACGGCTTTGGTCCACAAGGCCTTCCTTATATCGTTAGCCTCAAATGCGTCCATCAGCCCCGGGCTGAGCGCCAACAGTGGCGGAGGGGCTGTCACAAAGATAAAGTTGGATGCTTCCAGGGTATTCTGCCCGGACAGGGCAGGATGGAACTGCCATATTGTTGTAGTTGCTTCTTTAAGGAATACCTTGCCAGCATCAGGCTCCCACGGATAGGTTGCAGTGTCATGTATGAGCAGGGAAGCATTGGCAGCTGCCTGCTCCCACATACCGTTATAGAGCGCAACCCTTGCCAGTAGCTTTAATATCTGTGGTAAAGTCACTAAAACTATATCCATAAGTAATTTTAGACCGTGCTTTAAAATTTTGTTAAGCACCTTGAAATAAATATCGTTAGTTTTTAATTTCGTGACGCGATCAACCTAACATACCATTTTTTTTTATACCCTTCTTCGGAAGGGTTTTTTATTTACGGTTACTTATCATTTTAAAAGCCCTTTTAGCACAGGCTTCACTTCAGAGGAGTATTGATTTAGAAATCGTACACATCTAAATTTTCGAACAATATTCAGAGTCTTATATTCCCGATAAGCATTCTTTGAAAGATACCGTTCCCGGTCGATTTTAATTTTGTCCAGATAGCAATTAAAAGTAACGTCTTTAAAAATCTGTTTATTTTGGTATCCGTTATCAATATATTTGGAGATTGCCGACTCTAAAAAATCTGATAAAACTGAAGCCTTTTTGTAAGCAATGAGCAGTTGTTTGTTTACCGTGTATGTTACGCAAACATATAAGCATATTGATACTGCAAGTGAAAGGAGATAAATCATGGCATTTGTTATCCAGATTTTTTCCGAATATTACAAAGCTGCGTAATTTTCTCTTGGAAATGTTATAGCATTATACCCAAACTGTCGTGATTAGCATTCCATCGACTTTTATGCATTCTTTACTGAAAATGTTCTGGAGTTTATTTTATATTAATACGTTTGCCTACATACAACAAATCCCCACTATTGATGGGGATTTGGAATATACTATGTATGCAAGAAGCATTTGGGACGTACGACTTGCAGATGCAAGATAATCTTCATAAACGTAAAATGTACCTATAGGATTACGCTTAAAATATTGTAAGATTTTCTTGTAAAAAAATAAACCCTGCTAGTAGCAGGGTTTACCAAACTTAATTCTTTAAATGAGTCCCCGGCAGAAAATGGAAACTTACTTCCATTATTTACCAAATAAATACATTTTTTTACCTTTACGAAAATACCTCATTTACACGGATTTAATGTTGCAGGATTTTACATCATTCGTTATAAAATCATTTGCTATCTTTTAAGCCCTCTTCGGATAGAATTATTGTGCCATTCGTCGACTTTTATTCATTCTTTACTGAAAAGATTTTCGGTGCTATTTTAATTTACTACGTTTGCCCCAAACATAACAAATCCCCATTACTAATGGGGATTTGGAATACACTATTTCTACATTATGACACTGGGGGGCAGATGTCAAATGCAGCACGAAAATAGCCTCATATAGTAAAAAAAAATTTATAAGATTTTACTCTATGTTTTTTGAAATTTTACAAACATGGATCATTTTACAAACTGATCTAAATTAAAAAACCCCGCCAAAAGACGAGGTTCAGAATAACTAATATTTAGGTGCATTTAGCAGTATTTAAATGTACTGATTTTTACGCTAACTGATTTATGTTTTGGATATTAAGATTTATACTTCAGGTTTGAAGCAGCACTATTACCATCTATGACTAAAGAAGAACTTCACAACAGCATACATATCGTTGCAACTTCGATGGATCCTAAAGAAATCCAAAAACACAGAGCAATTATAAATACGTTTCTCACTGAAAAATCATTACATGATTCCGACCTTGTACAAGATTGGAATAAACTTGTGGATACCAGGGTAGGTGAGGCAGCCCGGAATTTAGATTCACCAAACATATCAGCAAAACTCAACCATATCTCTTCGATTATTGATATACTTGGGCTTTTGTAAATACGGCCGATTTTACTATAACGACGATAGAATTAAAATTTTACAAAAGTCATGTAAAATGGTGTAGCACTTTTGTATTATCTATGCTGTAACTTAGTGATGTAAGTTTCTCAGAGATAAGCGGCGACCTTTGTTATTTTGGTTCCGCCGCTTATTTTATTTGTTCTCCCAATTTTGCAATACGATGTCAGGCGGTATCAAACCTAGCTGTTTAGTAGCTTTAATAAGCCGGAAATTTTGTGAGGGATCAGCATAGCACCATACTTCAAAAGTGCCTTCCAATTCCTTAATTTGCAGGTTCTCAAAAATTTCCCCTGATTCGGTTTCACGGCCAATTATAAAGTCCCAGTAATAGTCTTTAAGAAATTGCGCTTCTGAGCGTGTATACATAATAACAATGCTTTTAGATAATAAAAAATCCCCGCATTCACGGGGATTTCTTGCAATAACCACAGTATTCAATACTGCAATTTCCAACCACTTCAAATGTAGTACAAGGGTCATGTATATACTTATGACATTTATCGCTGCTGTTGCAAAATTTTACGTGAAGCAACAAGGGTAGAATACCATCTTTTGTATTCCACTGTCGGTTACCAGAGAGGTAGATTAGTTGAAAAAATAACAAATCCCCATCAAGATGGGGATTTGGAATACATTATTTCTGCATTATGGCACTGGGGGGTATAAAATGAATACAACTGAAGAGTTTAAAGATGGTGATGGTAAAATTATATTGAAAAGGACATTTAATTTATCAGTTGGTATAGTTTCCCTTAGTACCTATTACGTTTATGATCAGTATGGAAACCTTGCCTATGTATTGCCCCCCCTTTCGTCCGCAACACTTTCTGACGGTAATTGTTATCAATACAAATATGATGACAGGAACAGAGTTGTCGAAAAAAGAATTCCTGGAAAGCAATGGGAATATATTGTGTATGACGCTCAGGACAGGATAGTAGCTAACGGACCTGTATATTCTCCTTTTGGTACCGGTGAAGAAGGGTGGATTTATAATTTGTATGATGCATTTGGCCGTCTTAGCATATCTGGATGGTATCCTGCTGCCGGAATAAATTCGACAATACGTGCCACTCTTCAAAACAGTAATAGTGCTGTAACAAACGTCACGCGTTACAATCTCGCAGGTTCGACCACCATTGATGGAGTAAGTGTGGATTATAGTTTACCGCAAAATTATTCACTTCCAGCGGGCTTTAAGCTGCTTAAAATTAATTATTACGACAATTATAAATATGCAGGATCACCAGGAAATCCTCCTTTTCTTAGTATCGAAGGTCAATCTGTGGCAGCAGTTGTAACAGGCCTGCCAACCGGTTCATGGACAAGAATTCCAACTATCGCATCAGAAACAAAAAACGAGGTTTCGTATACGATGTATGATAGTAAGGGAAGGGTAATACGTAACCGAACAACAAACTACTTGGGTGGATATCACACGATAAGTAACAAGCTTGACTTCGATGGTTCGTTAGTTTATACCGTAACAAGCAACAGGCGCACTTCTTTGGCAAATGTATACACAACCAGGGAAGATTTCACGTATACAGCGCAAGATAGATTATTGAGCCACACCTTTAAAATAGGAACCTTGACTACCCAGTTGATGTCATATAATACTTATAATGAGCTTGGGCAGCCAACGAGAAAAAATGTGGGAGGTACAGATATCACAGGAGCAGCTGCACTGCAAAAAGTAGATTATAAATATAACATCAGGGGGTGGCTAACAGAAATCAATGATACAGGAGACTTGGCTTTACCCAACGACCCACAGGATCTTTTTGCTTTTAAGATAAGTTATGAAGAGGTTACAGGTCAGACTATGAATGGCAGCGTTAAACCTTTATATAACGGTAATATTTCAGAAAGTATCTGGCGTACTCCAAGCGACAACATTAAAAGGGCATATGGCTATTCAGACTATTCACAAAATCAGCTAACGGGAGCATAGTATTATATACCGACGGCAAGCGTTCCCGTACGTAATTCTTATAATGAAGTGGTTTCTTATGACAACAATGGTAATATTAAGAGAATTGAACGTAATGGGGAAAGTGATACATCATCTTCGACTATCGAGATTGATGATCTCACTTACACTTATGATACTAGCATCAAAGACAGGTTGCTGAAAGTCGTTGATGCTTCAGCACATCCGAAAGGTTTTAAAGATAGTCCCGCTAATACCGCCGATGACTATACGTACGATAGTAACGGAAACATGATTACAGACCAAAATAAGGGGATAACCTCAATACTGTACAATCATCTTAACCTTCCTTCAGCTATTATTTTCAATAATAGCACCACACAAAAAATTAACTATCTTTATAACGCTGATGGAGTAAAGGTTCAAAAAGTAGTTACCAATGGAAGCGTCATTACAACAACCGATTATCTTTCCGGATTTCAGTACACCAATTCTGTGTTGGATTTTTATCCTACACCAGAGGGATATGTTAAGGTTACCTGGGGGGCGCAGGCTCCAACTTTAGGCATACATAGTTATGTGTTTAATTATAAGGACCATTTAGGAAATAATAGAGTTAGTTATACTGTTGACCCTGCAGACGGCGTTCTTAAAATAATGGAAGAAAATCATTATTACCCATTTGGTTTGAAACATAATGGATATAGTGGCGCACAACAAATGATGAGGGAAATTAATATTGCTCCCTTTGTTGTAGTTACACCAGTAATAAATCCAGTAGATGCAACTTATAAGATTAAGTACAATGGCAAAGAGCTGCAAGACGAGCTGGGGCTTGGCTGGTACGATTATCAAGCACGTAATTATGACCCTACAATTGGAAGATGGTTTAATATTGACCCACTGGCAGAAGTATCAAGAAGGTATTCTCCTTATACCTATGCTCTAAATAATCCTGTCTATTTTATAGACCCTGATGGAATGCTAGCAACACCTCCTATTGATTTTTATAATAAAAAAGGAGAAAAAATAGGTACGGATGGAAATGTTAATGATAATAGAAAAGTGGTAGTAACCGATAATAAAGAAGCAAAAGCTATAAAAAATACAAATAAAAGCAATGGGACTACTCAACTCTCTAGTGTAGCTTCTGGGGTTGTACTTCCAAGTGATACAGCTTTACAAGAAAGTCTTAATGTATTAGATAGAACAATTGCAAATGGCGGATTACGAGAAGAAAGTTCTTTGGTTATGAAAGATGGGACAACAGTTCAGGGACAGACTGGACCTATGCCAACAATTGTTAACGGTGTACAAACTGCACCAACTTCATTACCAAACTTACCAGCAGGAGCAACAGTTAGTGATGTGGAAGTAAGTATACATTCACATCTAACTACTGTACAACAGGATGGTGGTAAGGTATATCCTCAATCGGCAAGTACACCTTCGACTGGTCCTAACTCAGACCAACAAACATTTCAACAATTTAATACGAATATAATTGTTGGTCCACTTGGTCCAGTAAATAATGTAACAGCCAACCCTAACGGTACTTTAAACATCCCCAATAGGCCTAACGGTGTGGCTATTTATGACAGCAATTCAAATCTTCAAATAGAGTTACCGAGAAGAGCAGTAGAAAATATTTTAAAAAATTAGATTATGAAGTACACATTTTTAATTGTATGTTTTTTGTTTACAGCAATCTGCTCTGGACAGGAGCAAAAAAAACAATTTGATTTAATAATTAGCGTTGATAATGATATAATTCAAACAATTTCTAACGCACAGATTGTTGTGAAAAAGGGAAATGGTCATAACGAAATATTTAATGTTTCATATTACCCTGGTAATTTATCTTTAAATCATAATGATTTTGATATGTTACCCGAAGGCGAAAATGTTATATACTTTAAATTTACTTACATAAAATATTCTAAAGATGGCGAACAAGACATTAGAACTTATGAAATTGATATGGGAAAAAATTGGTTTGATGAAACTTATATGATTGTAAAATTATACAATACAGATAAAAAACAGAATAAGAAACTAAAACCATTAGAAGGAAAAACTTACACTTTTGATTTGGACTATGGAAGAGGTCAAATGATTAGGATTAGGAATAAATAAAAATGGAACCACCTTTGGGTGGTTTTTTACAACCGTTTCAGTGTCCAATGCAGTAGCGCCCCAACAATAATCTGCAAAACGGCACTAATTGGTCCTAAGTCATTTCTTAGTGAAACAGGTGCATTTCGTTTATGGTCGTTTTCTATGCCAGTCATAAACTTGCTGGCTGCAATATCATATTTGAGTTGTGTTGATGGGCTGTATCATGCCGATAGATGTTAGCTATTATCAACTACCATTTGTCTATCTTCTCCTCATACTTTGGAGCATCGTAAACATAAGACCTCCAT
>QFQM01000063.1 GCA_003243255.1 Flavobacterium psychrophilum
ATAAGATTAATCAGGCGCAGCTTAAGAATAAAAGCGACAGTATGGATCTTGAAGCCATAAAAACCCAGTTAAGAATTGCTAAGACCCAGTTTGACCGTAGTACAGCACTTAACAAGGAAGGCCTTAAGCCATTGAGCGATGTAGAACAAAAAAGACTTAAACTGCAGGAAGCTGAAGCTTATATCATTACTCAGGAAAATAAGCTCCTGAGCAGCAAGAATGAATTTATAAACGCTAAAGTTGAAATAAACCGCATTAACGCAGAATATTCCGAAAAGATATCAAAATCTAACAGTGACAAATATACTGCGCTAAGTACACAATATGACACAGGTGCCCAGGTAAATAAACTTGAAAACCAATTTGTAAATTACAGTGTAAGAAACGGGCTTTATTATATAACGGCACCTCAAAGCGGTTATGTAAATCGTGCATTGCTGGCGGGTATTGGCGAAACCATTAAAGAAGGTACAGCTATTGTAAGCATTATGCCGGCCGGTTATGATATTGCAGTGGAAACTTATGTAGACCCGATAGACTTACCGCTAGTGCATCGTGGTGCTAAAGTGAGGGTATGGTTTGACGGATGGCCACGTATAGTATTCTCCGGATGGCCGGGGTTATCTTACGGAACTTATGGCGGAAAAATAGTAGCCATAGAAAATTTTATAAGTCCGAATGGTAAATACAGGATACTTATTTCTCCCGATCAGGATGCAGAAAAATGGCCGAAAGAACTTAGTATTGGTGCCGGAGCCCAAAGTATCGCACTATTAGAAACCGTATCTGTAGGCTACGAAATATGGCGTAACCTAAATGGTTTTCCGCCAAATTATTATGTGCAGGATGAAATTGAAAAGAAAGGAAAGGAAAAAAAATAATATGATGCGTTTTATAACAATATATCTTTTTCTCCTTTTATTTAGCCTTTCCGGTATGTACGGGCAGGATTTTAATGATGGAGAACTAAGTTATAGCGAATTTTTAGGTTACGTAAAAAAATATCATCCGCTGGTTAAGCAGTCTAAATTAGAAATTAGCACTGCGCAGGCTGCCCTTATGGCTGCCCGTGGGGGTTTTGATCCAAAAATAGAAGTACATTACAATAAAAAAGAATTTAAAGGTACAGAATACTACTCGTTACTTAACAGCAGTTTTAAAGTACCTACCTGGTATGGCATTGAGATTAAGGCCGGATTTGATGATACCTCCGGTCAATACTATAATCCTCAAAGCAGGACACCCGAAGCCGGCCTTACTTCTCTGGGTATAAGCGTCCCGTTAGGACAGGGGCTTTTTATCAACCAGCGTATGGCAGATGTAAGAGAAGGAAAACTACAGCTGGAACTAAGTGATGCCCAGCGTAAGCTAAGGGCTATTGAAGTATTGTATAAAGCCAGCCAGGCATATTTTGACTGGAAAAGGAGTCACAGCGAAGCAGAACTTTACCAAAACTACCTTGGTTTTGCGAGTACACGATTTAAAGGTGTAATACAGCTTATTGAACACGGGGACTCTCCTGCTATAGACAGCGTGGAAGCAGGTATAACAGTAAGAAGCAGAGAGCTGAACCTTGAAAATGCCAAATTAAAACTTACCAAAGCAAGGCTGGCACTCTCAAATTACCTTTGGATTGAAGAAGTGCCTGTAGAACTTAGTGAAACCGTAAAACCGGAAGCTAACCTTTTAGCCACGCTTCAGGAAAGCCTTGGCACCGATGCTCTAAGTATAAATACCGATGCCCTGGATGCACACCCAAAGATTCAGTCATTACAAACAAAGCTATCGATACTTGAAGTGAACCGAAAACTTAAGGCTAATATGCTTCTCCCTAAGGTTAATGTGGGGTATAATTACCTGTCAGAGCCTAATTACATTGGCAATTTTAATGCTGAAGATTATAAATTAAATGTAAACTTTAGCATACCGGTTTTTTTAAGGAAAGAACGTGGTAATCTTAAAATCGCCAAAATAAAAATTCAGGATACCGAATATGAACTGGGACAACAGCGACTGGAGCTGAAAAACAAGATTATAGCACAGCAGAATGAAATAGAATCTTTTAAAAGGCAGAAGAATGTTATTGATGCACTGGTTAATGACTATACAACTATGCTAAACTCTGAAGAGAAATTATTTTCATTCGGCGAAAGTTCCGTATTCCTTATCAATTCAAGGGAAAGTAATCTGGTTAATGCAAAGTTGCAGCAGATAAATATTGAAAATCAATATTTCACCTCAAATGCAGAATTATTCAGAACGCTTGCAAATCCTGACTAAGGATTAAATAATTATATATGTATAATAGAGACTGTCATTTACCGGCAGTCTTTATTTTTTATAATTATTGAGTGTCTCAATCAGGGTTTTATAATCCCTTTAAAATTGGGCGATTTTAAAATAACATGTATAGTAAAAGTATAGGTAAAACCATATATTTTTAGTGTAAACAACTGACTATGTATAGTTTATGTATACTTAAAGAATAAACATTGTGTATTTTTTTACTAGTAATTTTATGAAAAACTAAAAAATTATGGTAAAAAATTATCAAAAGATTATTATTGGAGGTATATTGCTATTAAGTGCAATATTACCTCAAAAAAGTACGGCACAAATTAGTGCTGTAGGGAGCGGAAGCTATACAACTGCTTTCCCCGGTACCGATTCGGCAGGACGGAATACCTTTCCATCGGGCTCGCCACAAATTAGTGGCAATGCGGTTGGGCGTCCTGTTCCAACTAACGATTGGTGGTCACTATTACTTAAACAAGACCATGTAGCCAATCTGTTCAACTATCCTTTAGCGATGCGAACCATAAATGAAGGATTAGTTGTAAGTTATGTAGTGCCGGTATCAGGTGCAAACGGAAGCAGTGAGCCTTTAGATGCTTCTTACCCTATAACTGTAGGTGTAAACGGCTTAAATGCCAGCCAGGCAACAGTAGCCGATTATTCGGACTGGACAGTTACCATGAACTGGGCAAATGGATCTAATAAATTTCAGGCAACTTCAGGAATAGGTATGCCTTTTATTTATTTTACCAAGAACACTTCCGATGTCGCTAAGGTTCAGGTAACTGAAGGCAGCGTTACTGTAAGCAACGAAATGCTTATCATAACCAACTCGCATCAGGGTGCTGATTTTGCAGTATATGCTCCTTTAGGAAGTACATGGACACAAAATGGCAATACCTATACCTCTACGCTGAATGGTAAAAATTATTGGTCTATGGCATTTATACCTCCTACAGCAACTAATATTACTGCTGTGGCAAATGAATATAAGAAATATGCTTATGTTTTCCCGGCCAATACAACAGCAAACTGGAGTTACAATCAGAGTACGGCAAAACTTACCACCACATTTACAGTAACACCAAGCGTAAAAGAAGGTAGTTATTCGAACGTATTATTAGGGCTGTTACCTCATCAATGGGGCTATCTGGCACCGGGATCCCCTACCCCTGCCGGTTACAGCTACAGTTCAATAAGGGGGCAGCTCAAAACGTTAGATGGCAATACATTTACCGTTCAGAATACATTTAAAGGTATTCTTGCTACCCTTCCTTACCTTGACAATTACAGTAATGGTTTTAATCCTTCTGCGCTGGACAATAAAATAAGCCTGATAGAAAATGACGGGCTTGCAGAATGGACAGACTCTTACAACGAAGGACAGGCCATGAACCGCCTGATACAAACAGCCCGAATTGCTGATGAAACCGGTGATACTGCTGCATTAAACAAAATAGTAGCAACAGTAAAACAAAGACTGGAAGACTGGCTAAAAGCCGAATCTGGTGAAGTAGCATTCCTGTTTCATTATAACACCACATGGTCTACCCTTCTGGGTTATCCCGCCGGACACGGGCAAGATGGAAACATCAACGACCATCATTTTCATTGGGGGTATTTTATACATGCAGCAGCATTTATGGAGCAATACCAACCGGGTTGGGCCAGTCAGTGGGGAGGCATGGTAAATCTCCTGATAAGAGATGCTGCTTCTTCGGACAGAAACGATACAATGTTCCCTTATCTTAGAAATTTCAGTCCCTATGCCGGGCATAGCTGGGCAAACGGTTTTGCTACTTTCCCTTTTGGTAATGACCAGGAATCTACTTCTGAGAGTATGCAGTTTGCATCATCGCTTATCCACTGGGGTACGGTTACAAACAATACTACAATCAGGGATTTGGGTATATATATCTATACGACTGAGCAAACTGCAACCGAGGAGTATTGGTTTGATGTTAACGAACGAACTTTTAAGCCGGGATATGGTTACAGCCTTGCTTCCCGCATATGGGGCAATGGGTATGACAACCAGACTTTCTGGACATCGGATATTGCAGCCGCTTATGGTATTGAAATGTATCCTATCCACGGAGGTTCACTATATCTTGGGCATAATACAACCTATGTTCAATCGTTGTGGAATGAAATTGCCTCTAATACAGGCATAATGAGCAATCAGCCAAATCCAAACATGTGGCATGACACATATTGGCAATACCTGGCATTCATAAATCCGCAATCAGCTATCAATTTGTATGACACCTATCCGGACAGATCGCTAAAATTTGGTATTTCAGATGCACAAACCTATCATTGGCTTCATGCCATGAATGCATTGGGAACTGTAAATTCGAATATCACCGCTAATTATCCGATAGCAGCTTCGTTTACAAAAAATGGTGAAATAACTTATGTAGCGCATAACTATTCAAATTCTGCCATTACGGTTGCTTTCTCAAATGGTTATAACCTAAGTGTACCTGCACGTCAGATGGCAACAAGTAAAGACATAAATGCATCAGGGATATTATCATCTAATTTTAGCCAGGCTTATGCCAATAGCAGTGTTAATCTTACAGCCGCTGTTACCGGATCGGGTGTGACGAAGGTTGAGTTTTATGACGGGAACACTTTACTGGGGCAGGATACAACAGCACCATATACTATGACTGCGGGTAACCTGCAGCTTGGAATACACGGAATGTATGCAAAAGTATATGCGGGCCAGTTGTTCAGTGTTACAAATATTGTTTCTATACAGGTAGGTGAACAGGTGCCATATCTTAATACTCCTTTTACTGTTCCGGGAACAATCGAAGCCGGTAACTATGACAAATTTGAAGGAGGGATCGGACAGGGTATTTCTTATAGTGATACATCTCCAATCAATGAAGGTAATTACAGGCCAACCGAATATGTTGATGCTGCAACCGATATTCAGGAAGGCGCAACCGTAGGATGGATTACAGGTGGTGAATGGCTTGAGTATACCATTAATGTACAAAATGCCGGCTTGTATAATGTCACCCTTAGGTATGCATCAGGCAATACTAATGGTGGCGGCCCATTTAATTTTGAACTGGACGGCAACAGTATTGGCTCTGCCGTAACTTTTACCTCAACCGGAGATTGGGGATCATGGCAAAACAAAGTGATATCAAACCTTCCCTTAACTAAAGGAGAGCACGTGTTACGCCTTGTTGTTACTAATGGAGAATTTAATCTTGGTAAAATGACATTTGCCTACAGTGCAGCTTTACCTTATGTGCCTCCTGTTGCTAATGCTGGAAGTGATATAAATGTGGTATTGCCAGCAACAACAGCCACACTTAATGGTACCGGCAGCAATGATCCGGGAGGGCAGGCCATAACATACAACTGGCAGCAGGTTTACGGACCTACAGTAGCCAGCTTTAACAGCACCACAGCAGCATCTCCAAACATTTCCAATCTGGCAAAAGGTGTTTATAAATTTAAGCTGACCGTGAGCGACGGCACCTATACAGCTATCGATCATGTTATGGTATCAGTCGTACAGACAGGCGGAAATGCCTCACCGACTGTTTCAATTTCGTCACCTCAAAATGGGGCAACGTATACTTCGGGAACATCAGTAACCATAACTGCAAATGCAAGCGATTCAGATGGCAGTATAACAAATGTGCAATTCTATGATGGGGGTACGTTATTAGGCTCAGACAATAGCCAGCCTTACTCTTTTAGCTGGACACCAGCGTCAGGCACACATACATTAACTGCTGTAGCCACAGATAATGGCGGAGCACAAACAACATCACAGGCAGTAAGTATTTCCGTTTCGGGAACAACAGGAGGCATGTGTACCGAAACATCAAATGTAGCACAGCAGGGAGCCTTCTCAACGGGCTACAAAGCCACATTTGAAACCGTAGGAAATAGTGTTACTTTTACATTTGAACTGCTTGATACCGATAAAATTGGCGTAGTAGCATTTTTATGGAAAGAATCTCCTTTTGGTGAAATACAAATGAGTAATGTATCCGGAAATATCTTCAGGGCTACCGTAAACGGATTTACCCAGGGAGCGACAATATCTTATGCCTGTAAATTTGCTTATTCAGGAGGAATGTCGGTTACAAAATACATAAGCTATGTGGTAGGTAACAATTGTGGAGGCAGCAGCGATACCCAGGCACCAACAAACTTTACGGGGACAGTAGGAACAGTAACAACTTCATCGGCAGAGCTTCTTCTTAATGCATCTGATAACTCCGGAAATGTAAACTATACCATAACATATAACGGAACTACGGTTTCTACTACCGGGACTTCAGGAACCCAAAAATCGTATATTGTTACCGGTTTATCTCCTAATACTGCTTATACTTTTAATGTAACAGCTAAAGATGCAGCAGGTAATTCAGCTTCAAATACTGTTTCTTTACAGGCTACTACGTTGCAAAATACCACTTCAGGATGTGGAGGAACAAGCAATGAAGCCCAACAGGGATCTTTTACAGCCGGTTATACTTATAACTTTCAGACAAACGGAAACAGTGTAACATTCACATTTGAACTGCTTGACAATAAAAACGGAGTGTTAGCCTATTTGTGGAGAGAGTCTCCTTTTACCGAAACACAAATGGATTTAGTTTCAGGACGTAAATTTACAAAAACAGTATCCGGACTTACATCGGGCACAACGGTGTCATATGCCTGTAAATTTGCTTTTGAAGGAGGTATGGCTGTTACCAAATACTTCACTTATGTAGTAGGCAATAACTGTAGTTCCTCAAAAATGTTTGTTTCAGATGAGTCAGGAAACACTGATAGTAGTGCTATAAAAGGCATTATGCTGTATCCAAATCCTGCTCATGACATTTTGAATATAGAATCTAATGGCATAGCTATAGATAAAATTGAAATATTCTCAGTTTTAGGAGCCAGGGTACTTGAAATCGCTAATACAAGTGAGATCTCAATAGATCATCTTCAAAGCGGAATGTATCTGGTAAAGATCCATTCCGGAAATGAATATCAAATTAAAAAGGTAATTATAGAATAAGATATCAGAACTATAGTTACAACCTTTATTAAAAGAAAAAAGCCTTACTCAACAGTAAGGCTTTATTCTTTATCGTCTGATATTATTTCTTAATTATTCTAAGCGCTTTATTACTGTTATTAACTTTGACAAAATATATTCCTGAACTGTATTCTGAAATATTAATCTTGTTTCCATTACCTTCCAGTATCTTAACGCCTAACAAAGAAAATACTGTCCATTGTGCCTCTTCAGATAAATTAAATATTCCTGTAGAAGGATTTGGATAGATAATAAGCTTAGACAATTCATTTTCAGGGATACCCACTGTACACTCGTGAACCATAAAAGAGACTTCTTTTGTATCACTACCATACTCATTAGTAACAGTTAACGAAACCTCTTTATCACCTTCTGTACTGTAAACAACAGAATGAGGACCGGCACCTGTAGCAGTAGCAGGGGCTGCTCCTTCACCAAAATTCCATTCATATTCATCAACAGTACCTAAAGAGACTGAAGTAAAAGTTACCGGCTCATCCAGACAGCCCATTTGCGGACTGAATTCAAAATCTGCTGTTGGGGCAGCTCCGGTAAGCACAAATTCCATCTTATTGATATTAATGTCGGCCTGATTGAAGTACAGAGTAATTACATGAACACCTTCGGTTAAAGCAATATTAGAAGCGGTTGCTGTTTGCCATGCCTGGAAACCACCGGTATTTTGTATGGCTACAGTGCCTGTAACATCAACACCATCTACCTGAAGATGAATTGACTTATTATTGTACGGTGTAGAAATCCTGAAGTTAATATCATAATTTCCTGTATTATTTACCTGAGCGGTATATTTAAGCCATTCATTAGCTGCTACATAGGCAATATTATATCCACCTTCGTTACAAGCTTCAGTACCTACACCATCTCCCGGCCTGTATTGGGTATCACCTCCGCCATTACTGTCAAACACCGCTTCGGGGCCAATATCATAATTTTCTGCCTCTATAATACCCGGAATCTGTGCAGGTAATCCCTCATAAGGAGCATTTCCCAACGTTGTTTCTGTATAAAAAGCAGTATAGGTTACGGTTCCCGTTGCTGGAGCCTGAAAATTCTGGTTTGCAGCCCCTCCCTGTCCCCAATGGTCAAAATCATATCTTATGTTTCCAACATACTGGGGAGTTGGCGCATTAAGCGTTTGCAGTGTAGCATTAGCAACAACCTGTCTTGTTGCCGGTGCTGTAACCGGTTTTTGGTTAAGCTCCAGATTTAGCAGTGCCGGAGAACTTGTTACGGTAACATCTACCAGATTAGGATGAACATCAACAAATGTTGAAGCTGTCAGTCCATCACTATCAGTTACAGTTACTTTAAATCTGTACCATACATTAGGCGTTTTTTCTCCCTGGTTGGATGCAATAAAATCACCTGATTTTACACCTACCGGGCTCGCTCCAGGATGTGAATGCCCGGCTCCCGGAACATCTTCATGAAAAAGATCTATACTCCAGCTAAACGCGCTGGCCGGCAGCTCTCCGTCTTCAATATCATTTGCAGTAGCTTCAAAATGAATGGTGTCATCTGCATTCCAGGTCAGGGTTGGTAAAGGAAAAAGAATTTGTACCTGAGGCGTATTCGTAAATGGTATAACTGTAAGCGTTGCCGCATTACTTGTTACTGTCCCTGCAGTATTGGTTACTATAACCCTGTAAGCACCTGCATCAGCCATTTCGACCTCAGGGATAGTATAACTTGCTCCCGTAGCACCCGGAATATCCACATTGTTATATTGCCATTGGTATGTTAATCCCAGTCCACTCGCATTTACACTGAAAGTTACGGGATAGGTTTCCATTATAGTTTGTGACTGGGGATGATCGGCAATAGTTGGAGCATCCGTCTCAATGTAATCAAGTTTGATGAGGTCTCCATTATTTCCGTAGCTGCAATAATAGATATAACCATCATTACCCAGCATCATGCCCAATGCATACTGATGCGGCGAGGTATAAAATACAGTCGACGTTGGGTTGGCTACCGTTGGGTCAAAATACCTGATATCTACATTTACATAATCTTTAAAGATAAACTTACCTTGTAAATTAGGATATTGAGGTGTTGCCGGATCGTACAAAACACCGTTTGTTATGGCGTTGCCTATACTTCCTGTTGCATAGGTAAATATAGGATTGGTAAACAGGTTTGTTTCGGTCTGCACTCCATCACCACCCTGAGGGTGTCCCCATGCATAATTGCGGATTGCAGGGTTACTGATTTCATTAATTTCTTCCCATGATGTGCCTACATCTAAAACATATAGTTTACCGGTAGAAGGACTTGGAACCAGCCTCCACGGATTTCTGAATCCATAAACCCATATGCTCTGTCTTGTTACCGAACCGGTTCCATAAAATGGATTCCCGGGAGCAGGAAGACCATCCTCAGTAAGGCGAAGTATCTTTCCCTTATAGGTTTCTAAATCCTGAGAATTGGTGTTTTGCTGGCTGTCACCTACAGTTACATAAAGATATCCGTCAAAGAATTTCAGGTCGCCCCCATTATGAAAACCGCCTCCTATTGGCTCTAACAATAATATTTCCTGATTGCTTAGTACCTGGTTATTGTCTGATATCTCATACCTTTCAATCCTGTGTCGTATTACAGTACCGTCATTTATAGAATAGAACACATATAAATACCCATTATCAGCAAAATCAGGATGTAGTGTAAGGCCTAACAATCCCTGTTCGTTATTAGTAACTGTTGTTACTGTAAATACTGTAGAAACAGCATCGTTTTGGTAAACTTTCACATTACCTCCCCTTTCGGCAATAAATATACGTCCGTCAGAAGATTGTTCCAGTGAAAGCCCTTCGCTTATCACAGCATTTGGAGTCAGATTTTCAGTGATGTACTGACTGTTTGCCTGTATCGAGATCAGTAGCATAAAAGCAATCAATAAGCATCGCAGCGTATTGCTCTGACTGTACATTAATAATAATTTTTTTGTCATATTTTTAATTGTAAATTTTAGTTGAAATCAAAATTACCGATTTTAGAAACAAGTAATTTCAATGTAGACATTTTCGTACGTAATAGTGTATCGATACAGAATTCATTTCAACTCAAAAAGCAAGAAAGCCGGCAGTATTGCCGGCTCTCCTTTCAAAAAACAATTTACCTAAACTAAACTATTATTGCTTTTTCAGTAGTTTGTAAGTTCCTGTTTTATTACCCACATGTACGCGGATAACAAACACCTGCTCACCGGCAACTCCTGAAAGATTAAGTTCAACTTTCTGGTTTCCTGCTATTGACTGGCCTTTGGTTTCAGACACTTTCCTGCCTGTAATATCAAATACCTCAACAATAACATCATTACCTGCTTCATTGTTAACCTCGATTGTAACAGCACCGTCAGTAGGGTTTGGATACATGGTTACCATACCTTTAAGTGGGTTTTCTGTTCCAAGTACTTCCTCAACAAGTATATAGTCAGCTTTATCAGCTGCTGCACTTGTTCCTGCGATGTTAGAAGTAACTAGACTTACATTGTAAGTACCCGGTGTGTTATATGTAACTGTAGGTGAAGCCTCTGTAGAGGTAGCAGGTTCACCGCCTTCAAATGTCCATGCCCATGCAGTTGGGTTATTGGTACTAAGGTCGGTAAACGTTACTGTTTCACCTTCATTGATAGTTGTTACGTTAGCCTCAAAATCTGCTACAGGAGTATGTGCTCCAAGATCTCTATCCAATGAGAATACAACTGATGCCGATTTGTTAAAGTTAACATCTCCAAAAGTAGCGTCCTGCTGTGCAGCATTGTTTCCGCTAGGGTGCTGAACAGAGAAGAATCCATATTTGAAGTCCGGAGTAAAGGTTAAACCTGTTGGTTCAGAACCTGCAGGCATAGATGCAAACAACTTGATATTAGGATTTGATTGCTTATGATCCGGACGGATAACCCAGATATAATTCAATCCACCATCCTGAAGTACCCAAAGGTTACCTTTGTCATCAAAAGTAAGGTTGTCATTTCCATCTCCCCAAGGTTCGCTTACAGAACCATTCGCAGTTTCGATATTATAGTTCATACCTCCTGCAAAAGTTTCAAACTCGGTAATGGTGTCACCATTATCTCTAAACCTGAATACTCGGTTCTTACCTTTGGTAGTAAAATATATCTTACCATCCAGTGGGCTTATCTCACAATCTTCAACTCCGTTAAAGTTAGTACCTCCCAGTGTTCCCGCTACGGTATTAAGGTTATTACGGTCTGACTGAGTAGTATTAGGTACCTGTACCCAAGTTGCAGTTGCTGAGCTTGGCTCATCGTTAGATAAAGCAAGATCAAGCTTAAGTACAAATACTTTTCCTGATGTTAGGTTACCAGGAGTATCGGCTACAAATTTGTAAACACAATGTGTACCACCATCTTCACCATAGTAAGCCGTTTTCTGGTCAGCAGATACAACTATGTTTTCGTGATTCATACGACCAAGAGCCCAAAGTTTTTCCTGTTTACCATTTCCGTACTCTTTTACAGCAGCAGTAGCAGGATCAATTTCAACAAGCCATCCTAAATCCTGATAACCGTCTCCGTTAGCATCTCCTGCAGCTGTGTCTTCTTCCGCTGTAATGATAGTGCCCCATGGTGTAAGACCTCCCGAACAGTTTCTTGAAGTACTTACAAGATCCTGATTATAGAAATCTACAGCCTGAGAGCTTTCAACAACCCATAGGTTAGTATCTTCATTTAAATGAAGATTTAGCATTGAAACACCACCCGGACTGTTTTCCTGATTTACAGAAAGGTAACCTTCTGTACTGCTTCCTGCTTTTGGTATATAAGCCGTGTAATCGTGATTACCCGGTACATTTCCACCACCTATAGTATACTGCTCACCTTCTTTGAAAATCAATTGGAAACGATGATCTTCAGAGATAATTAAATGATTTTGCTGAGCCGTAGGTGTAATAGATTCAAAACATCCAATATGAGGTGCATCACAGTTTACCGCAAGATCCTGAGTATTCTGAACATAAAGGTCAAAACCTATATCAGAACTTGACTGATCACGGTTATGCATTTCTACTGAAATCCTGTTTATACCATCTACAAATACTGTTTTAGGAATTTCGTATACATAATACCTCTTCTCATCAGCACCGTCAATAGTATTTGTCGAGTGCGTAAGATAATCTATAACGCCTGTTGGCATATTATCTCTGATTACCTCAACACCGTTTACATAAACTACAGCACCATCATCTCTTCTCAATCCAAAGTCTACTTCATCTGTAAGACCGGCAAGATCAATCTGGATATCTCTTGAGAAATATGTTGTGATGTATTTATTAGCTGAATCCGGTCCGAATGATACAACTGTATTCATAGGATCGCCATAACCAAGCGGTGCAACACCTTTTTTCCATTCAGTGTTGTTAAATGCAGGTGTGCTCCATGTTGTTCCCTGGTCGGTTCCGTTATCAAGATACGTCCATTCTGACCCTTTAGGTAGCGGATAAGCAGCAGGTGCCAATGGAGGCAGGTTAAAGTCTACCGCCATATCAAACCCAAGGTCTGAACTGTTTGCTGCAGCCTGGTGAAGCTCAACAGCAATAACGTTCTCACCTGTTTGTAACAGGTTCTCTGTTGTAAATTCGTAGAATGTAGTTTCAGCAGCATCATTTACAGCAGCTAACGCCGTTGTAGACGAAGTGATTTCTCCCTGAGGCATATTGTCCCTGAAAGCTTCTACACCGTTTACATATACTACTACCCCATCATCTCTAAGTACTTTAAACTTAAGAGTTCCTATTGCAGAAGCATCTTCTACATTAAAGGTATGTCTTAAATAAGTAGTGATGTGTTTGTTTTGAGCATCAGCACCATAGCTAAGTGTAGTATTTTGGTTAGGATCACCATAACCAAGGATACCGTTACCAAATAACCATGAAGCATCATCATACTCATTAGTTCTCCAGTCAGTACCAAGGTTAGCACCGCTGTCGTTATATTTCCAAATGCTTTGTGCAGCAATGGGGAAACTACCTACCGGATATTCCGGCTCGTTTTTCCATGCAAGGTATACCGGTGTACCATCAAGAGGCATTTCGCCAAAAGTAACGATATTACCAAGCTTAGTACCTGTAGCAGCAATCTCTAATGCTTCAGCAGGATTACCTTTTATTAGGAAATACGTTTGGGCAATCAGCTGTACATCGTTTAGATTAGTAAATATCTTAGAAAGGTCTGCTTTAGGCGAACCGTTTTCCATGTACAGCGCAGCCATTTTCCATGGCGTGCTCAGGTACAGGGTATCGTTAGCTGTTTCATTAAGTATATGAAGTACTTCTCCTCCAGCCTGTTTACCTATAACAACGTTATTTTCTTTGCTTTCAATAACATCCGCAAGGAAAAGACCGTTTCTGTCATCATTCTTAACGCTCCAGTTACCGGTAACTTTGTTACGGTAAGGCGCTTCCATATCCCTTACAGGAGCCGTAGCAGGAATAATGTGTGCATTAGTATAACCTACTTCAACCTGTTGCGAACCGGCATTTACAATAAATCCGTTATCATCATGGTTAAAGGTATAGTTATAAGGCAGGTCAGCTGTAGCTGCTGGCATTGTAAGATACATGTCTTCACGTATCTCTTCAATAGTCTTAGCCTTAGTCCATATCCTGAATTCGTCAATAGTACTTCTCGTAGGAGAGTTGTTAGCCACGTTTTTACCCAGTGCAAGGTTATTTGCATTTGGCGTAAACTGGGTTACAGGCATGCTGCTCATTAATTCACCATTGATGTAGAATTTAAATTCACCATTAGGTGTATAAGTAACAGCTGTGTGGTTCCACTCATTAACAGCCCATACCTTTGTAGAGTTAAGGCTGTTCCATCCTCCGGCAGCACCTTTACCCATAATTGTTTGCAGGGTCTGGTTGCCAAGGAATTCCATTTCCCAACCAAAGTTACCACCTGTAAGGCTTGTAAAGCCTACAAGTTTTGTATTAGCTCCTGCAGTTTGTGTTAAACGTGCCCAAAGCTCAATAGTAAACGGACCTGAAAGAGCCTGGTTAACACCTTCTTTAGGGATAAGCACTTCGTGTCCCTGACCTAGTTCAAGGGTACCTCCCTGCTCTGCTATAACTGAATTTACGTCAGTCTCGAAAGCAAGATAGTAGTTACCCGCAGTAAGGGCAACATTCTCGAAATCAATTTTACCTTCTACAGATACTCCCGTAGCTACGGTTTGATAGTTACTGGCAGGATCACCTTTTATTAGCATAAACTGCTCGGCAAGGTTATCTATCTGTGTAGGGTTAGCAAATATTTTTGAAAGATCTGCCTGAAGTGTAGCCGTTTCAAGGCTAAGTGCATTAAAGTTCCATCCTCCTTTTACATAAGAAGTGTTTTCTACAGTACCTAAAGGCAGTACAGTATTGTCTGTATTACGGCCTGTAACAAGGTTAGATGCAAAACTGTCAATATCAGCCTTAACATATAAGCCATTGTCAGTTTCATTTTTAATACTCCAGTTACCCGCTACTTTAGGGAAAGCCTCATTTAGATCGGCTACCGGGCTGGTAGCATCGATTATCTGGGCACTGGTATAAGCTATACCGTTAGCCTGAGTTCCTGTATTATCAATAGTACCATTATTTTCCTGATCGAAAGTAAGGTTATAAACAAGATTATTGTCAGTTGTTTTAACACCATAGTGCATCTGAGCCTTAATTTCTTCAGCAGTTTTAACTTTGTTCCAAATACGGAATTCATCCATTTTAGAAATCGTCTGGCTGTTGTAGTTTAAACTTCTTCCAATGGCAAAATTCCAGTTTGTATTTGGTACGAATGCAGCATAGGTATTGGTAGCTTTAAGTTCACCGTTAAGGTATAACTTAATGCTTTCTCCCGGTTTAGCAGTAACAGCAACGTGGTTCCACTCACCTACTATAAGCTGGGTACCTGTGTTAATACTGTTCCAGTTATTCGTGTTAGTACCAAATACAGCAGATATACTGTTGTTATCCGGCATTTCAATTGAAAGTCCTGTTGTATTGTTATTGATCCTTCCGTGATTAGATACCAGCGGAGTATTGTTACCCGGATCCTGAGTCATATTCACCCAGAACTCCATAGTAAACTCACCTGATAGTGTCGGGTTAATATCAGCCGATGGTATAGCTACCTGATGACCACCTGTTAATGATAATGCACCACCTCTGCCTAAGCTGAAAGTAGCCACATCCCATGCAAGGAAATATTCGCCTTCCATAAGGTTTGCATTATGGAAAGTAACATTTTGTCCGTCAAAATCACCTTCACCAACAGTCTGGTATGATGTTTCAGTCTCTTTTTTGATAAGGAAATATTTTCCTGCCACATTAGCTATAGAATCGAACTTGGTTGCAAGAACCTCAGAAAGATTCATTTTTACTGAAGCAAACGGAGTGCTTACAGGATCAATTTTCCATCCACCTTTAGCATAAGAAAGTGTAGAACTTCCCGGAACTGCTTCAAGAGTAGCATCATTCTTTTTACCTATAACTACGTTACTTGCATAGTTAGTAATATTATCCGGTAAAGAAAGACCTGCTGCATTAACAGCATTGTTTTTACTCCATTTACCTTTTACTGTAGTCTGATAATCAAGAGGCATAACAGCTACCGGCGAAGTCGCAGGAGCAAGTGTTCCCCCGTTAAGAGTAATTACGTGAGGTACGCTACCTTTACTTGTAATAGTGTTAGCACCTTCTGTTGTAGGGGCAAAATCATAGTACAATGCAAGGTTTGTTTCAGTTCCCTGAAGCGCATAATGCATATGTTGTTTAATTTCCTCCGGAGTAAGGGCTTTTTCCCAAACACGCAGATCATCAAGCTCTGCCTGTACAGCACCTGTATACGACGGGCTGTAACCAAGGCCAAGACCCCATGTGTTGCCTACATACTGACCGAAGTTAGTTTGTGCAACAAACTCACCGTTTACGTAATATTTAAGCTGACCGTTTTTCACGGCAGTTACCGTTACATGGTTCCATTCGCCTACATTCCACGCAGCACCCTGCTCAGAAATTGTATTCCAGCCTGAAGTATTGTTTCCAATAACTACATTAAGCTTGTTACTGTCAGGGAACTCAAAAGAAATACCTGTAGAGTTACCGTTTACCCTTCCGTTACTTGCAAGAAGTTTAAAGTTAGTACCAGGGTCACCGTTTAGTTTAGCCCAAAATTCTATAGAGAAATCATCACTAAGTACATCGTTCATAACCGTACCCGGTATTGCCATTTGCGGAGCACCTGCAACTTTAAGCACTTCACCACGTGTAGTTTCAAAATCAGCTTCTGTCAGGATAGTCTCGTCAGAGATAATTCTTCCGTAAAGCACTAATTTATCAAGAGCACCAATGAACTTTTTACCTTCAAAGTTATTACCCACTTTTATTTCAGCAGCCGATGCTACCGGAGAAAGTACGTTAGTCCATGACTGGATAACAAAACCATTGTAGTACAGAGACAGTTTTCTTCTAACATTATCATACTTCCATACAATATAAGCCCATGAATGAGGCAAAAGGTTGTATTGGCTGGTATAAGTAGTATTAGTTGCATGGTCTTTATACGTTAGTTTACCATTAGCATCTAATCCAAAAGAAACACCTGTACCAGCAGCACCATTAGAAAGTATCGTAGAACCATTTGCCTGGAAAGCTTCAGGTTTTACCCAAAAAGCAAGGCTAAACGGACGGTTATGGAAGTTTAGAGACAAAGCATTCGGTACAGTTACCGATGAATTTTGACCAAAGCTTAACGCTTCATTAGCCACACCATCCCTGTCATTTACATAAGATACTCCTGTAGCTGTAGCAACATGGCTGTAAGTTGAAGCATCAGCAACTGAATTGCTCATGTTCATCTGAAGCTTAAGCGCATCAGCATTCTGGCTTGTAAGCATGTCTTCGTGAATGATAGTCTCAAAATATGGAACTCCTGTAGGGCCTACATATTCCACTTTCATTCTACGGTCATCTTCAGGACCGTAAACATTGATCCTTAAATACGTTTGCTTAACACCTGTCATAAGGTAATCGCTTCCGTAATTTACATTATGCTGACCATTACCAATGTCTGAGTTAAGGTTACCTGATAAGATATCGTAAAGCGGATACTTAACATCGCTACCTTCACGAATCATGAATTTTTGCTCATGAATATCGGCACTTAGAGACAATACACCGTTGATGTTATTATCACGGATGTAGTTTACAAGTTCAGTTCCCTGTGCGCTTGCACAAAAGTTCCTTCCACCACAGTTACGCTCAAATGATGGCGTACCGTTGATAAGCACTTTAAATTTAGCTGTAGACGCTAAAAGTGCACCTTTAAGCCACGCCATCTGGTCAGGCCCAAGGTGAGCCAGAGTACCATCGCGGTAGCTACGGTTGTCCATTAAAAAGTACTCAACATCTTTGTACTTGTATGAAGAGAAAAGTCCCGGGCCTTCAGGAGTACTGTTGTACTCAGGGTTGGGCCACCAGTCTTTAAATATCTCTTTCATTTCACCTAACGTTGGCATTGTTTTGTTAAACTCGTTAGGTCCTGTGTCATGATTATCTGTAATAGCCAGCTGAGGCATTGCCTTAGTCAGGTTATCGTGATAATCCCTGTAAAACATGTAACGGGCAAACGCCATGTCTTTGTTTGCCCAGTCGTCAACACCATCAGGACATTGTCCCATTGCGTGCTGAAGACCTAAAAGGTATACGGCATCACCCAACCAAATCATCATGTCGCTTCCTTCCTGCGCCATAACGTTAAACATGTTCGGGTCACCGTTAATATGTGTCGCAGACTCCGGTATGTCTATACAACGTGTAAGGTCGTATATTCTACCACAGCCGCCAGAAAGAAACTCAAAATCATCTATGATCTCCTGTTCATTTCTGATAGTTGCCACTCTGTTTGAAGCAACACCATTAACCATAACCTTAGCAGTATAATTACCGCCAGATACAAGGTTGGTGTACTCATAAGAGCGTAGGTTATACCCTAAACGGGTATCAGAATTGTAAACCGTACCGGTTAGAAGAGTGCCCGGCGCGGCATTTTCAGACATGGAAATGGATAAAGCATTTCCGGAGCCTGTGTTGTTTTTGGTAAGCACCCATACCCTTACCTTATTGTTATAAGGCGGGCTCATCATGGGGCCATACACAATTGAATCTCCAGGAATGATCTGGGCCTGTAACCCATAGCTCACCCCAAGGAAAAACAATAAACTTAGAAAGAGAAAATTCTTTTTCATGTTTGGCATTTGTGAAAAATTAGTAATTAATAAAGCGCCAAAAATAGCTTCACCAAATGCCTGCAATCCTATAAAGCATTTTAAGGTTGCATTACCTGAAAATGATAATTAAGAGAATTTATTGTTAAGTTAACTTTGGGGAAATGAAGAAAAATTCTACGCAGGTACAATTTACATTGAACTATCCACAAAAACCTTATAGTCATAAAAACCATACTCGCAATAATTTTAGATTTTTAATCCTAAAATCTAAAAAAATAAAGTATTAATATTAAATTAACTCAAAATTGCTCTATTACCTCAATCTTATGAAACGTAAGATTTTACTTTGCTTTCGGTTACAATTATTAGTTTAAATGTGAACCTGAAGGATTATCTGTAAGTGACTCCATAAAAGCAATAAGGGCTGCAATTTCTTTTTTAGACAGATTGAGATGATCAGGAGGAAGCGTCTGGTTTGGAACTTCATAAGTAAGCCCCAGTCCGGCCGCACCACCTTTATTATAAAATGCAATTACTTCTTCCAGAGTATTGTATGCACCATTATGAAAGTAAGGCGCGGTAAGTTTTACATTACGCACCGTCATTGTTTTAAACGATCCCCTGTATATCTCCTCATTATCTTCAACAATCATATTGCCAATACGCCCAAAATCCTGGTCTACATCCATCGAATTTGGTTTTGCTAGTACACCCAGCACTTCGCTTTCGTTCTCGTGGTACAACGGAGGCACAAGTCCGCTAAAGGTAGGTGCATAATGGCATGTAGCACAGGCTGCCTTACCGGTAAAAAGGTTAAAACCAAGTTTAACCTGCGGTGAGATATCTTTTATCTCCCCTCGGGCATAACGGTCAAAAGTACTGTTGAATGACCTTAGCGAAGCCACGTAAGACGACAAAGCAGCCGAGAAACGGTATCGATTAATCTCAGTACCTGCTCCAAAAGCTTTTTCGAATAGCATTTTATATGAAGAATCGTTGCTTAGCTTCTTAATCAATTCGGGAAAATTAGTATTGAATTCCAAATGGTTTTCAATAACGTGTTCAGCCTGTTCTTCAAGATCAACAGCACGAAGGTCATAAAAATACCTGTCGGAGAATATGGCATTTATCAGCGACGGTGAATTACGTAATACGCTCTTCCCCTCTACGCTGGCCAGTGATTTGGCAACACCATCAGAAAAAGCCATTTCAGGGCGATGGCAGGATGCACAGCTCATCTTTCCATTACTGCTTAATGAAGTATCGTAGAACAATTGCCTGCCTATCTGTCGTAATGCTTCACTATCATCACTTTCTTTAAGTAATGAATAATAGTACGGATTTAGAAAATCTTCCGAAAAGATACCGTTGCTGTATGCGTTCCACGAAGATGTTTCTCCGCTTATTTCTTCGGTACTCTTTATATGGAGGCTTATCTGCATCTGTCGGAGTGACTCATATAAAGGATTGATATGTTCCATTAAAAAGGCAAGCCTGTCAAAACTGTCAAAATCCTGATTTTTGTTCAGGTAGTTTACAGCATTTTTTATCCTGAGCTCTAATTGTTGCCTTTCTGTTTGTGTAAGCCTTTGTAAAAGGGGCTTTAAAATTTCCTGCATACCGCTGAGCGAAGCTGCTGCTTCCTGCATAGCATTAAGCGAACCGGGAGTATCAAACCCTGTAACACCCATTGTAAAAATACGAACCAATTCAAGCCTCACTGCTTCCATCACTTCATGTTCGTAAAAATAATTACGCCTATTAATAGCATCGACCAATACTTTAAATGAATCTTTAAGCGTCGATGTAAGAATTACTATTTCTTCTGCATTAATATCATCTCCACTAAAAACAGTTTCGTCCAATACCTGTAGACCAACAGGCGCTACTACTCTTTGTACACCACGGTAATGATCAGTATTGAGATGATCTATTGGCAGTGTCTTACTATATTCCTCGGGACTGATACCGTAATAATTATTGGTGTTGAATTCCTCTTTTACCGGATAAGGATCGAGATGGTTAAGCGGCGCACCGTTAATGTAAGATTTTATATGTTTGGGGTAATAATATTCCAAGACACCTTCAGCCTTTTTAAAAGAAATTCTTGTCTTTTTAAGCTGATGCTGAAGCTGTTTAAGAGAATTGTCTCCCTGCCGATATAGTACAGCTACTGTATTAAGAATTTCAATCTCTTTGTTTAAAGATTCTATCTGAGATGTAATTACAGGACGAAATTCATCCTGATAATATTCATTTTCTTTGAAGTTGAAAACAGGCCATAACCAGATTGTTATAATAAAAACCAATAAAGGTATAGAAAACTTGATATTCATTAGCGTTATATAATTATGCAAACTTATATTCGCTATGTAGCAATCGTGTTATGTTTCCATTAAGAATAGTTAAAGAAAGTTGCCTGTTACAAGCATATGAAAATTTAATATGCGTAAAATAAAACAGAAATTATTCATAATAATACTGATTTGTTGATTATTAACTATACCTAATTAATTGCAGTTGGACTAAGGTCTTAACAGTTAACATAAAAAGAAAATTATAATGTCTTTGCTCTATAATCAAATTTTTATTAATATTTGTTCTAATTAAACCAAAAAGCTGTGAAACCAACATTTAAACATTCAAAAAAAGCATTTTACCGGCGTCTATATTTCTTTTTTGATTAAACGCACATTATATCAATACGAAGAACAAAAAAGAATTTAAATATCTTTTAGTAAAAGATTGATTAAAACAAAGTATATCAACACTTTAAAGTACATCAATCTTATTTTAAAATATTTAATCTTACACTTTTTTTGAGTATCAATGCGTTTTTTCAATTGAATGCAATTCTTCGATGATTATCCATTTAGACCAATACCAACATAAAAATGCTATCAAAAAATATAAAAAAAATATACTATTGCCTGTTTTTACTATTAATCAGCAATTATCTCACAGCAAATACAAAAGCAGTTTGTGATTCACTTATTAAAAAAGGCAGTGAATCGTTTAATAATCGTGATTATGTACACTCCTTGGAATTTTACACAGAAGCCCGTTCTATTGCAGCTAAAAACAATTGGAACAGACAGCTTTATGATGCAACCTTTAATATTGGCAACACCTATTATGAAATGTTTGACTATGGAGAAGCATTAAATTATTTCCTTGAAAGTTACACCATAGCATTAAGTAAATTAGATGTAAAAGATGAAATCGCATCGCTTAATAATATTGCAAACCTTTACACCAAAGAAAAAATATACGATAAAGCGATTGAATATTATTCTAAGGCATATGAACTGGCAAAAGATAAAAACATTGCCAGTCGTAAAGGTTTGCCTATAATGAATATAGGATATATTTACAATAAACTGAATGAACCCCAAAAGGCAAGAAGCTACATCATAGAATCTCAAGAATATTTGGAAAGCGATCATCTTTTGTCTTCCAAAGTTCTATTGATTGAAAATGATTTGTTACTTGGCAATTCTGAAATAGCCAAAAAAGAAGCGTTTGAGCTATTAAACGACCCTAATAATTCGAAAGCAATAAATCTGGATATATTCTTATGGTCATTAATATCGAAAAGTTACCTGCTCGAAAAAAATTATGAGACGGCATCGCAATATGCTTTAAAAATACTGGAAAAAAAGCCGGTAATAGACATTCAAAAGGACACATACCAATTACTCTCAGATATTTACAGGAGTAGTGGTAATCTCACTAAAGCCATATCATATAAAGATTCAATTATTTCGGCAGAAAAGAAACTAAATGATATAAAGAACGGGAGATTGTTTGAAAACAACAGGGTAAAGTTTGAAATCCAGGCTTATAAAGAACAATTACAGGTAAAAGAACACGAAATTACGCGTGAACGCTGGATAGTATATTTTATACTTGGGATTGCACTTGTAGCAGTACTTTTTACATTTATAGTTCTTAGGCAAAAACGAATAATTGCAGAGAGAAATCAAAAAAATAGTGAACTCAACCTCTTACGTGAAAAAAACAACAGCCTCATTCTTGAACAGAAAGTTTTGAACTCTATAAAAGAGCAGGAAAGGCTTAAAAATGAAGTTGATACGAGAAACAGAAAACTTTCTGCCAAGGCTTTACATCTTTCCGGCAGAAATGAATTAATTGAAGAAATACTCGATTATCTTTCGAAAAGACCTAAATATTCTAAAGATAGTACATTAGCATCTTATGTACAATCCCTGAAACATCATATCAAAACGGATAATGACTGGGACGATTTTATTGCCCATTTCCAGGAAGTAAATTCAGGCTTTCTTTCAAGGCTTAAAGAAGCCCACCCTAATCTAAATATTAGTGAAATACGATTCATAGCATATATGTATATGAATCTGTCTTCCAAAGAAATTGCACATCTTCTCAACATTACTTCAGATGCCTGCAAAAAGAGAAAAGAACGTCTTGTAGCCAAAATGGATTTACCGAAAGATCGTGATTTATATGGTTACATTGCAAACCTATAATTAAAAAATCATTAAAAATTTTCTAAACAGAAAGATAACATTACCATACAAATCACTGCATTTAGGTAGATATTTAGTAAGAATTTAACGATTTGATATCAAAAAAAAATGTTAAACATCATTAATCACATTTTTTAATTTTTTTAGTTATAAAAAATTGACATTCAATACAATAACAATTACGCGTCACCTATTTGTCGATGTTATGTCACTCTTTTTATATATAATAAGTAAGAAAAATATGCTTGATGAAAGGATACAATTCTTAACATTGTTGTAATCTTAATCAAATTGTGATTAATGATTACTTTCTGTTAAATAAGCAGGGAGTTAAACTTATATTAACTTAAACTACTACTTAAATGAAAAAGATTACTTTAATGATCTTCGGATTGTTGATGTCCTTTTTTGCGTATGCGCAGCTACCAGTGGAGCATTTCGATGATCCAT
>QFQM01000410.1 GCA_003243255.1 Flavobacterium psychrophilum
ATCCGCGATGTCGTACACATCATTTTCATCACGATGATAACTGTTTTTGTTATTCGCCCATACGTGATCGTTAAATGTACGATAGTCACGAGAAGAATATCGGTATGCCGCTAAACTAAATCGCGTCCCTGTCTGCGTAACATATTTATTCCACGCAACCTGGTAACTCTGGCCATCAAAAATGTCACCATTATCCTGTTTACTATGTGACTGCGTGGCGTCAAAAGAAACAGCACCAATGCGCGTATTCCAGCCAGTTCCCAGCGTAAAAGCATTATAGTTATCCCCCAGCATTGTACCGCCATACAGCGTTAATAGATTATTAAAGCCATACTGATAACTGGCCTGAACGAAATCACTTTGGTTGCTGGCGCCTTCAATATGGCTGCGACCCGCAACAAAATCATACTTAGACACGCCAGGCTGTAACATATTAGGTACAGACGAATAAGGAACCAGATAGGTCGTAACGGTACCATCCGCTTCTTTCACGCTAACGTCGAGGTCCGACCCGCCGCCTGCTAACTGCAAATCGGCAATCGAGAAGGGGCCCGGCGGTACCTCTTTTTGATAGACAACAAAACCATTTTGTTCAATAGTGACAAGGGCATTACTTTGTGCAATCCCTTGAACTAACGGCGTAAAATTCTGTTTTGAGTTCGGCAGCATCTGCATATCGCGATACAAGCGCACCCCGCAAAACCGAACGGTATCAAAAATATCTGATGATGTGTACATATCACCCGCGCGCAATGTGCCCAATATTTCCGGGATGCCGCGCTCCAGATAAAGCGTATTACTCTTCCACTCACCATTACTATCATCAGTCTTATTGTAACTGGCATCAGAATGTAGTTGCCAACCAAATAAATTCAACCCGCTATTAAAACGAGCAAAAGTATTTTTACTGTTACCGGAGTCTTTATAATCGCTATAGTATTGGCTCACATAATAGGAAGTATACAGCGCATTAATCCCCCGGTCCCAGTTTTCAGGCTCGACGTAACCGTATTCAAGTTCATTGACAAAAGCCTGCGGGACATTGAGATCAAGGCGAAATCGGCTCACATCAAAAGTCGAAGTTCCCCCTTTAAGTGCAGTTTTTAAAGGCACACATTGTGCTTCTTTATCGACTTTAATCCCTTCAGACTTAATCCCAAGACGATGAATGAGATCCCATGTCAAACACGTGTCATCAGGTTCATCTTTGACATTCAACTCATATTTTCCACGCCATTGGTTGTTAAGATAGATATCTAGATCATAGGTTCCAGAAATCGGTTTTTCACCATCAAATCTAAAATCACTGACCTTTTCACCCTTTAATCCCCCCATCATAAAATGGGTATCAAATGTTTCTTCTTCAGCAAATCGCTGACCCGAGAACAACAGAAAAAATATCGTGGAAGCAAGTGGAGTTATCCTTAACATGGCCACACCTCATATTATTCAACTCTGAGTGTATCGCTAACATAATTACCGCGATCATCAATAATGGTCACAACATACTGATTGCTACCATTATTTCTCAGTTGGAGCAGTTGACTGGATAACGGTGGTAATAAAATAGTTTTACCATTTAGCTGATTTCTGTTCGCTTCAATCTTGGGAATGGTAATCCAATTAGCAGTAGCATTATTTAAATTTAGCCCACCGTTGCTGCGAGAAAAACTTAACTTCTTAATACTATTTTGTGTGACTGACTCGACGCTCTTAGGTCGGTACAGCAATTTCAATCTGTTCTGCATAGCAAATTTTAGCGTATTCTTCCCATCTTGATTATTTGTATTTGGGGGTATATCCAGCACATTAAAATAAAAAAGACTTTCTTTATCACTTGGTAAGTTATTGGCAATTTTTTTGATTTTTATTTGCTGCCCTGAATTACCTTTAACACGGATAACTGGCGGAGTCAGCAAAAATGGTACATCTATTTTTCCCGGAGGTAATGTAGTATCGCCATCATCAATCCAGGATTGTACCAGTGATGCCTTGGTACTCTCATTCATCAACTGAACGATAATCTCTTTTTTCTCTGCCGGATATATAACACGGGTGCCATAAATCACGATATCAGCGTGTGCCGGGAGCGTCAATGCTATCAGGCCTGAAAGTAAAATCCGTTTCATAATACACTACCTTATTGATAGCGCTATATTGTCGAGTCATCCCGACAATATAGCCATTTAGAATTAATCAGTTTCAACAGTAAATTTTATCGTAGATTTTACATCGCCAGCGTTAACAACCTGAGCCAGTCGTGCCCATCGGGCATCAAATTTTAAGGTGTACTTGACACCTTCATTTCCAATGGACTCACCTTTCAACCCGCTAACATCCACAACCTGGTGTTTCTCGTTGATATTAACGGAACTCGTGGTGGTGTTATAAAAATCAACAGCGAACCCTACGCCGGTAGTATCGTCCCCATCATCCTGTAATAGTCCCGGATGTTCCGAGAATTTAGTTGGTGAAAAGGTAATATTTTTTAACTCTACCGTAGACGGACAAATAATTTCAATTGAATCTGCATCGGTATTCCAAACTTTTGTATTGCTAATAGCTCCGATACCAATTTTATACACATCAGAAGTTGAAATTGTACCCATGTCAATAATTGCCGAGTCACCACCATTGGAATTAAAATGACAAGAAGACCCTTCTACAGTCGCTTGAATGATTAACTGTCCCTCATCAGTGATATCCGCAGCATGCGCCATTCCGACAGATAAAAATGGTAACATTGCCGAAAAAATAATGGATCTTTTCATAGGTCATTCCTTATTAATTTTAATAAACACATCCTTTTAACAACTTCGAAATCAAAATGTCACGAGAATAATTTTACCGCAATGTGAAATGATGTTTTATTTGATTTAAAGCAAATTTCACTAAGCATTATTCAAGAATTAGATAATACATATTTAAGTAATTGACGATAATAATAAATA
>QFQM01000411.1 GCA_003243255.1 Flavobacterium psychrophilum
TATTTCACTTTTAAAATCATTTATATACGATGGCAGATTCTTTTTTTAAGAAAGAAAACAACAAGAAAAAGACCCTAATCAAAAAACAGAAGGCCCAAAAGCGACAGGACAGGAAAACGAGCAATAATAAAGGTAAGGGCTTTGAAAGCATGATTATTTATGTAGATGCAAACGGGCATTTTACAAATACACCGCCGGAAAAGCAACTCGCGGAGGATGCCGATAAAAAGAGCATGCCCGGGCAACGTACACAGCGTTTCCAACAAAATGAGCGAAACGCCAAATGATAAACTCCGTTTAAGCCAGACCATTCATTCTCTGATTGCACCGTTTACATTAAACACGATTAACAATGGCAGATCTAAAGACTAAAATAACATTTGTAAATGGTGAAACACTTTTTACAACACATGAGGTTTACGACGTGGTGGGCAACAGGGAAGACAGCACCATAACTTTTAAAAGGAATAAAACCCTTTGGCTTGAAGGTACTGAATACAAAGTACTACATGTTGAATTTATGGTCTTCGAGCGTGAAGAAAACGGCGTTACCTGCGAAGTATTGATTCATATTCTTGCTGTTTAGGTGGGTTTGGCTTTTTTCATTCTGAAAAGTGTTCGAAAGAAATCTTTCCGCACTTTTTTGAAAAACAAAAAGCCGAAACTTGCGTTTCGGCTTTTCTTGTGGGCGATGAGTTCCGATAGCTATCGGGAGAACCCCCAACCATCTCAATCTAAACGAGATGCTTTGGAGTAAATATCTTAAAATAAAAAAGCTCCAGTTTTCACTGAAGCTTTTCTTGTGGGCGATGAGTCCAGATACCTATCGGAAAATCCCTTGACAATTCTAAATGAGATTCCAAATAAAAACTCTTCAGTTCCCTGAAGAGTTTTTTGTTTTTATAGATTTCTATTGTCTAACGAAAACATCACCTCCAATTTTAATTTTATCAGGAGTAATAAAAGTTATTGTTTCCACACCAGGTTCAGGATCTCCCGGTGAATTAATGGTTATTGTATTTCCATTTAGAGTATAGGTACCATCTTCTGAATAATTATCAGTTGTTGAAGTATCCGGTAAATCCTGAATAACATTACAATTTTCGTCTTTACTTACGTTACCATTAACTATAATATCAGACCCTGTCTGGTTAAAGTTACTTTCAGTAAAAGTGAGTGTCAAATATTGTGTTGTGTACCCACCTGTAACTATATTAGGGCACAGTTCAAATCCATAAGTTGAAACATATTGTCCCGGTAGGAATCCATTATTAAAAGATTGCATATTCCATGTACCAATAAGTGGATTTGCATTTTTTACCTGGACAGAGAAAGCTCCTGAGTGCGTATTGAAAACATCTTTGTATTCCAAATTTAATGTTCCAGGTACAGTAGGCTGCGTTAAATTTCCTGACCTTTTAAATTTCACTTTCAAAACACCTTCTTCTTCAATAACTGCAGTAACCAATTCACCTCCCGAAATAGTTGCTGAAAAAGTGAATCCCGGCATCATTGACGGGGTCATATTTATTGTCTCTAAATAAATGTCCCCTCCAAAAGATATTTCATATAAGTGTGCGCCCGGAACTTTAATATTTAGAGACGAAATTTGTTGATTGTAACGATCAATTTTACCAAAAATTCTTGTTAGCTCCACAGTTCTATCACGGTCACTATCCTTTAATTTACGGGCTTCCACTTTAAAGCTCATCGTTTCTTCCTTATCTGAAGTAAAAGAGATAAAAGGCCCGGAAATATTACCACTTTCATTATCTTTAATATTTTTTAAGACAAAGGTATCTACTATCAAGTTCAGACGCGCTACCCGGCTATATGCATTAAGTAGGTTATTATAGCCTGCGTTTAAATTAAATTCAAAAAATTTGTTGCTAATCGACAAAAACTGCAAATAATTACCTGAAAATATTTTGAAAAAACCTACATTATTTAACCCAACAATCATCTCATTAACAACCTCAACATCACTCTGAGAACCAAATCGTCCTGAACTCATTCCTCCAAACATTATGTCACCAAATACAGTAGTATTATTAGTATATATTAATGCAATCTCTTTTTTTTCATCAATACTCATACCTTCATAGGCTGTCATAAATTCTTCGTAGGAAGCCTTAACAACAGCATCATCTTCAGAATTCCCCAAGTTATTGACATACTCCGCCGCAGTTGTAAAATAATAGGTTAACACCTGATCAGGTGTACCGCTTAATGTTGCTTCCATAACAGTATAATGAACTTTACGGTTATTTAAAGCCGGAATCACCAAATCATGTTCACCAGCCGGAATACTTCCGCTTACACCAAAAGTAAGTTGATTATCCTCCGTTTTGATAAGAGTCACAGGCTCACCACCTAATGCTCCCTCATATTCGTTTTGGGTCAAATCACTATTTGGAATATTTATTATGACCATTTCATAATTCTTCACAGTCCCCCCTTGCTGTGGTGCCGTTTCATCTTCTTCTTCATCAGCACTACTGCAGGCATTCAGTGAAAAAGCAGTGATTGAGAGAAATAAAAAAACATGTAGTATTCTTTTCATAATTAGGAGTATTTTGGGTTTGAATACAAACTTAGCATAATACACACCTTTAATCAATCCCTATAAATTGGTATATTTCGGGATAAGTTGTGTGGAATTCTTTTCTTCAGGATGAATGAGCATAAAAAACTATTGAAGCTTTTCTTGTGACAATGAGGGATTAACTCCGTTCATCTCAAAAAAAGTTTTAATGCTACAAGAAAAGCCAAACCTTCCTAAAGTCAGGTTTCTTTTTGATTTTCAAAAAGTACCTGAAAGAAATCTTTCCGCACTTTTTGAAAAACAAAAAGCCGAAACTTGCGTTTCGGCTTTTCTTGTGGGCGATGAGGGATTCGAACCCCCGACCCTCTCGGTGTAAACGAGATGCTCTGAACCAACT
>QFQM01000412.1 GCA_003243255.1 Flavobacterium psychrophilum
ATAAAAAGGGTTCTTGTTGATTATGGAGAGCTTAAAAACGGTGGTGCTATGGCGCACGTGATTGCTGAAGCAAGAAGAAACGAGCCGATAAAGAACTCGGAACAGCTTAAAAAAGTGCTTTCAAGGTTTTTGCCGGGGCATAAAAGCAATAAGATATTGGCGCAAATCTATCAGGCGATACGTATTGAGGTGAATCAGGAGATGGATGTACTTAAGGAGTTTTTAGAGCAGTCTCTTGAAATTCTTAACGTGGGAGGAAGACTAAGTGTTATTTCTTATCATTCATTGGAAGATAGATTAGTGAAGCGTTTTATGCGTAACGGAATGTTTGAAGGGGAACCGGAACGTGATATGTTCGGGAATTTTGAGGTTCCTTTTAAGAGTATTGAAAAGCTGATTATTCCTACTGATGAGGAAATTGCGATAAATAACAGGGCGCGTAGTGCAAAACTGCGTGTGGCAGAGAAAAAATAAGGATATGAAAGGCGGAGTACTAAATCTTTTAAAGGCTAAATATCTTATAGACGAAGGGTCTATGAAGAACTGGCGCTTTATAGTGTTCCTGGTGCTTGTGTGTATGCTTATGATTGCCAATACCCATAATTATGAGCAGAAAAATTATACGATAAAAGAACTTGAAACGGAAGTAAAAGAGCTTCGTTCTGAGTTTGTGGATGTAAGGTCGGAGCTTATGGAATTGAAGATGGAGTCGACGGTTTCGAAAAAGATGGAGGAACGGAATATTTTTCCGGCATCGGTGCCTCCGAAGAAGATAAAAGTGGTTAAGGAAGAAGAGAAAGGATTTTTTGAAAGCTTATGGCAATAGATAACGATAAAAAAATGTCGTACAGGATGTACCTGGTAGCCTTCGCAATTTTTGTGATGGCTATACTTATTTCTATAAAGCTTGCTAATATACAGTGGGTAGAAGGTGATTATTACCGTAAACTGGCGAAAGACCGTACGGTGAAAAATTTCACTATTCCTGCAAACAGGGGTAATGTGTATTCTTCTGATGGTAGCCTTTTGGCGACCTCTATCCCGAATTATACCATGCGTTTTGATGCTTTGGCGCCAAGTGGTGAGAACTTCAGCAAATACCTTGAGCCGCTTTCGGATTCGCTTTCGGTTATGTTTGGTAAGCCTTCTGAAGATTATTACAGCGAACTAAAAAGAGCCAGAGCTAAAAAGAACAGGTATTTTCTGGTTGCGCGAAACCTTAGCTATACACAATATATGCGCCTGAAGAGTTTCCCTCTTTTTAATCTGGGAGCTTTTAAAGGAGGTATCATTACGGAGCAAAAAACAATACGCGAGCATCCTATAGGTAAGATTGCGGAGCGCACCATTGGTTATGAAAGGATTGACCACAAAGGGGAAAACCTTGAAGTAGGTATAGAAGGTGCTTTTGCTAAATACCTGAATGGTAAAGACGGAAGGCAGCTGATGCAGAAAATTGCCAAGAACCAATGGAAGCCAATTAGTGATAACAATGAGGTTGAACCTGTTGATGGTTATGATATTGTATCGACCATTGATGTTTACATCCAGGATATTGCGCACCACGCGTTGCTGAAACAACTGGAATATTATGAGGCTGATCACGGTTGTGTGGTTGTGATGGAAACTAAGACAGGTTATGTTAAGGCAATATCAAACCTTGGGCGACATGAAAATGGTTCGTATTACGAAACGATAAATTATGCGGTGGGTGAGTCACAGGAGCCGGGTTCTACCTTCAAATTAGCAGGGCTTATATCGCTTCTTGAGGATAAAAAAGTAGATACAAGCAAAGTTTATGATAGCCATGGCGGAGAGATAATCTATTCGAACCGTAAAGTGCGTGACTCTAAAAAAGGAGGTTACGGAAAAGTATCGCTGGCAAGAGGTTTTGAGCTATCGTCGAATACTGTATTGGTGCAGGCTGTTTATGAGAATTATAAGGACAATCCGCAGCAGTTTGTGGATCACCTGAATGCTTTTGGGTTGAACAATAAACTAGGGGTTTCTATAAAAGGAGAAGGTAAACCAAAGATTCCGCAACCTCAGGATAAAAACTGGTCTAAGCTATCGTTGCCTTGGATGGGGTTTGGATATGGAGTGTCAATGACCCCATTGCAAACGCTTACGCTATATAATGCAGTAGCAAACAATGGCGAGTTAGTAAGGCCGCTTTTTGTGCAGGAAATAAAAGAATGGGACAGAACCATAAAGAAATTTGATAAAGAGGTTATCAATCCTAAGATATGCTCTCAGGAGACCATCAATAAAGTTAGGGCTGTAATGGAGAATGTGGTTAAAAAGGGTACGGGTTCTAAACTGTATTCTCCTAATTTTTCTATGGCAGGTAAAACCGGAACGGCTCAGGTTAACTATGGAGGTGGTAAAGGCGAGGGGATGTATTATTCATCGTCATTTGCGGGTTATTTCCCAGCGGATAAGCCTCAGTATTCTTGCATTGTAGTTATCCATAAGCCAAGCGTGAATAAGGGATATTATGGAGCTGATGTATCAGGGCCGGTATTCAAAAGGATTGCACAAAAGATATTTACCGATGTGCCATCTACCAACAAAGTGAAAAAGCTTGATAAAGCGATCAAACAGCAGGAACAGCTGTATGCTTCTTACTATGATAAAGAAGCTAAAGTGAAAGAAAATGTTATCCCGAATATAGTTGGTATGAGTGGGATGGATGCTGTGGCACTATTAGGTAATATGGGATTGAAAGTACAGGTGATAGGCGTTGGAAAAGTAAAGAAACAATCGCTGAAGCCGGGAGAAGTAGTATTTAAGAATCAAACTATAATATTGGAATTATCGTGATGATATTAAGAGACATATTATATAAAGCATCGATTGAGGCTGTAAAAGGCGCTACGGATATTGCTGTTAATAAGATAGAGTTTGATTCACGCCTTATAAAACAAGCAGATGTTTTTGTG
>QFQM01000064.1 GCA_003243255.1 Flavobacterium psychrophilum
ATCCCTGTTGTAGTATTGGTAGGTATAAACAAAATCTTCGTAAGAACTTGCCGAAGCAAAATACTGAAGATCGCCTTTTACGAATTTTGGATAAAAATTAGGAGTGTCAAAATCGAAGGTTCCAAAGTTGTATACCACATCAAATCGGGTAGCAGGATCGTAAACCCTTATGGCTGTATGCCCAAAAACAGAATACAGTTCTTTGCCCGGGCCACAGGTTAGTAAGGTAATGCCGGCTTTGTCGGAAAGGGGAACCTGAGCAAAAGTTTTAACGGTTACTAAAAGGGTGAATAATAATGTGGTTAAAACTTTAATGTTTCGCATGGTGTTATCTTCTGAAAATTCCGAGGTCTACTTTAAGGGAGAATATATTAGAATAAAGGGCTGCACTCTGGTCGCCAATATCGGTCAGGGCATAATCAACCTCTATTCCTTTGTATTTAAAGCCAAGGCCTATGTTAGGCTGAAAGCTTAGCGAACTCTTTCCGTCAATGTCTTTCAGGTTCTGGAAGTTACCCACACCGGCTCTTAAAAAGGCAAGGTCGATATAGCCGAACTCAAATCCTATTGCGGGATCGATACTCACTACTTCAGTAGAGATGATATCGTTGGTTTGGGCAAACTGCATATTCAGGTTGGCTGCTGCCAAAAGGCTGTAATCGTAATGGAAAATGAATTTTTTAGAAACCCCGAACTGTGCTTTTGGCAATGTGATCTCGGTAGTTTCAGGCAATTCCTGATTCTCTCCCGGGACGGCGTCTTTTATAGTGTTATAAGCATCTTCATCAATCTGCCATACGTTGTAAGTAGTGGTAATGTCGCGAAGCATCAATCCAATCTTCCATTCGTTCTTGGATTCATACTGGAAACCAAGGTCAAAACCAAAACCCCAAGAATTGGCAAAGTCACCTATGGTTCTGTGGATTACTTTGGCATTCACACCCCAGTTAAAGCCGTCAAGAGGAAGTCTTCGGGAGTAGGATATGGTTACACCATAATCGGCTGCAGAGAAAAGGCTGATTCGGTTATAGTCAATATTTCCTTCGCTGTCAATAAGCTGTGTGGTATTAAGAATGTCATCTACACCAAAGCGTATAACCGAAATACCAAAGGCACTCCTGTCGTCTATCGGCATTGCAAATGCGGCATAATCGTACTGGGCAATATTGGCAAAATAGCTGGCATGCATCAGGGCGAGCTGCTTGTCTTTCACATTAATAAGCCCTGCCGGATTCCAGTAACCGGAATTGACGTCTCCGGTATGTCCGGTCACAGCATTGCTCATACCCAGGGCAGCGGCATCTACTCCAATATTCATAAATTCATTGGAGTACTTTCTAACTGTCTGGCTATAAGTGAAAAAGGTGGTTAATAAAGTAAAAACAAAAAATATCTTTCTCAATGCTGTTATTTTGTGCAAATATGACATAAAATTCTCAATTACTAAACTCCAATTCTATTAACTTATTGTGTTAACTTTGTGCTTATAAAAAATAAAACCAACTATGGCATTTAAGAATCATATTCCTAATCTTATTACGCTGTGTAATCTTGCAGCCGGACTTGTAGCTCTTATCTATACTTTCGACGGACATTATCAAATGGCTTTCGTTTGGGTATTCATAGGTATCTTTTTTGATTTTTGGGATGGATTCTTTGCCAGGATACTTAAAGTGCAGAGCGATTTAGGCCTTCAGCTTGATTCGCTTGCCGATATGGTAACCAGTGGGGTAGTGCCTGGTATGGTAATTTATAAGATGCTTTCGGATATTGCCGAATACCAGGGTGAGTATAATCTGAGTTCGGATAATTTTTATCTTGGGCTGTTGCCTTATGCCGGTTTTATCATTACCCTTGGCTCATGCTACAGGCTGGCTAAATTTAATGTGGATACCCGTCAGACGGAATCTTTCATCGGTTTGCCTACGCCTGCTAATGCGCTATTTATATTAAGCCTTCCGGTTATTGAGGCGCATTCTGACGGAACAGGGCTGGTATTTGACATGCTGAGCAATCCGTATGTGCTTGTGGGTATTTCAATACTTAGTGCTTTTATGCTTAATGCCGAAATTCCGTTGTTCTCACTTAAGGTGAAATACTTTAACTGGGAAACCAATAAGATACAATTTATATTCCTTATACTGTCAGTATTATTACTGTTCTTCTTTCAGTATACAGGTATACCGCTTATCATATTGTCATACGTACTGTTGTCCGTAATAAACAATACATTCCTTACTAAAGCTGACGCTAAATAATATATGAAACGCCAGCCGTCTAAACCTGTAAGGAGGACGAAATCACGGAAAACTTCTAAGAAAATAACACAGGGCAAGATACTTAAGTATTCTGCCCTTTTGTTGTTTTGTGGCTTTTTGGTTGCTATGGCCTATCAGTATCGTCACGGATTCTTGTACTGGCTCGGCTTTAAGACGGATAAACGTGTAGAAGCACTTTCGAAAGAAGAACGTAAAATAGAGAATCTCCGAATCTATGAGATTGTTGAACGGCATAAGGATAAGGTATTTGGCATAGATGTGTCGCACTATCAGGATAAGATAGACTGGGAAAAGCTGAAGAATAACAACGATGAATTTCCGTTGGGATTTGTGTTTGTGCGCGCTACAGCAGGTAAGAATAAGGTAGACAGCGAATTTAAAAACAACTGGAAAGGTGTTAAAGAACACGGCTATCTTCGTGGCGCCTATCATTACTATCGTCCGGATGAGAACTCGGTAAAGCAAGCCGATAATTTCATTAAAAATGTGAAGCTTTCTAAAGGGGACCTTCCTCCTGTACTGGATATCGAAAAGATACCGAATGGGCAAAGTCTGGATAGCCTTCAGGTAGGATTAAAACGCTGGCTTGATAAAGTAGAGAAACATTATGGCATGAAGCCGATAATCTATAGCGGTGAAAGTTTTTATACCTATTTCCTTAAGGAAGAATTTGAGGGCTACGACCTTTGGGTGGCAAGCTATAGTTTTTTTGAGGATGAGATTCGCAACGACTGGCTTATATGGCAGTTTACTGATAAAGGCGAACTGAAAGGTATTAAAGGTATGATAGATGTGGATATCTATAATGGAAATATGGACGAGCTAAGGCAACTCTGCAAATAAAAAAAAGCATTCCGGTTGGGAGGAATGCTTTTTTGTTTTTGGCGTATAAATCGGTTGATTGGATTGTGATTGGTTGATTGGTTTGTTTTTCAAAAATAGAAAAGCGGCTGCCATAAAAAAATACCCATTAATGGGTATTTTTTAACGTTTTCTGCATGCAGCAACTTTTGTTCATTCCAACGTATTGCCCGTAGTTCGGGATAATTTCGTAACCGCTTTTCTTATAGAGGAATACGGCTCCGGAATCGGCCACGGTTTCTAATATACAAATGTCAAAACCTTCTTCCAAAGCCCATTTTTCAAGCTCGCTGAGTACTTTTGAGGCAATTCCGTGACCGCGATTTTCTTCGGGAACGAACATTCTTTTTATTTCTGCCGTTCCTTTTTCATATTCTTTAAAAGCACCGCAACCTACGCGGTTTTCGTTTTCATACGCCACAATAACATTTTTTATGGCATCAATTTTATTGTACTGGTCGTAAAAGGCGTGGTCGTCACCATCGCGGTCGGCAAGGTAGGTGTCAAGGCTTCTTACCAGTTTTTGGAAATCAGGATTGGAGGAGTCGGTTCGTACTAATCGTATCATAAGTATCGGCAATAAAAAAGCGCGGATGAACCGCGCTGTATGTTGTGTTTAAAATTTTTCTTCGTCAGGAATCTCCGAAGCTTTAGGCTCCTTGTGGAAATCCAGTTTCTTGCGTCGAAGCTCAAAGTTCTGGCCAAGGTATACCTTACGTACCATCTCATCCTGAACAAGGTCTTCGGGTACTCCAGCCTTCAGGATTCCTCCTTCAAACATCAGGTAACTCTTTTCGGTAATAGCAAGAGTTTCCTGTACGTTGTGATCCGTTATCAGGATACCGATGTTTTTATCTTTTAGCTGCGCAACAATACGCTGTATATCTTCAACGGCTACCGGGTCAACTCCTGCAAACGGCTCGTCCAGAAGGATAAACTTAGGGTCGGTTGCCAGTGCGCGTGCAATCTCGGTACGGCGTCGCTCACCTCCCGAAAGAAGGTCACCACGGTTGGTACGGATATGCTGTAGCGAAAATTCATCAATAAGAGCTTCCATTTTTGCTTCCTGTTCCTGTTTTGACAGGTTTGTTAGCTGAAGCACACTCATGATGTTGTCTTCAATGCTCAGTTTCCTGAATACCGAAGCTTCCTGTGCAAGGTAGCCAATACCATACTGTGCACGCTTGTACATCGGGAAATCGGTAATCTCGGTTTTGTCAAGGAAGATCTTTCCGCTGTTAGGCTTAACAAGCCCTACAATCATGTAGAATGAAGTGGTTTTTCCGGCACCGTTAGGCCCTAAAAGCCCTACGATCTCGCCCTGGTTCACTTCTACCGAAATGCCCTTTACAACGCTGCGGCCTTTGTATGTCTTTATTAAGTTCTCTGCTCTTAGTTTCATGTATGTCCTGTATTAAACAGTTGTATTGTCACCGCTTTGTTCAAGTGCTTCCCAAAATTCGTAAGCCCTGCGCAGGTGAGGGATAACAATAGTACCACCAACAAGCGTGCCGATACTTAGTGCTTCCATAACTTCTGCTTTGATAAGCCCTACTTTATGGCAGGTTTCAAGATGGTATTTTACGCAATCGTCGCATCGTAAAACTACCGATGCTACAAGTCCAAGAAGCTCTTTTGTCTTTACGTCAAGCGCACCTTCCATGTAGGCGTTAGTGTCCAGGTTAAAAATACGTTTGATAACCTTATTGTCGTCCGCCAAAAGCTTCTCGTTCATTTTTTGGCGGTAGTCATTAAATTCTTTTACTATATCAGCCATTGTTTTCTGCTTTTTCTAGTTTCGCTTTGTTTTTTTCGATTCGTGCAGCGATTATGATGCTCACTTCGTAAAGGATAAGAAGCGGTATCGATACGATCGTCTGGCTCACCACATCGGGAGGGGTAACGATGGCTGCGATAATAAGTATTATAACTATGGCGTATTTTCTGTAGGTGCGAAGGAAGTTTGCCGAAACCAGTCCTATTTTAGAAAGGAAATACATGATTATAGGCATCTCAAACACCAGTCCGCACGATATAGCCGTTGTTTTTACAAGGCTAAGATACGAATCCAGGTCGATATCATTCTTAACTACGTCACTGATTCTGTAGTTGGCTAAAAAGTTGAGCGAAAGTGGCGTGATAAGATAGTGTCCGAAAACCACGCCCATAAAGAAAAGCAGTGAGGTCATAACGATGAAACCAACAGCATATTTCTTTTCCTTATCGTATAAAGCAGGGCTGATGAATTTCCAGAACTGCCAAAGTATAAAAGGGAAAGCCAGGATGAAGCCTGCTGTTATCGACGTCCATATATCGGTAGTGAACTGCCCGTCCATGGTACGGCTCTGTATTTCGAAAGGTAGCTCCTGAATACAAAAGCTTTTGTCAAGATCGTACTTATTAGCCAGGTCGCAAAAAATGCGGTAGGTAATAAAGTCACCTTTTACGGGAGCGAAGATGATCTGGTCAAAAATAAATCCGCTGAAAGCAAAGGCGATACATCCGCCAACTATAATTGCCGCAGAGCTTCTTACCAATAGCCAGCGCAGTTCTTCAAGGTGTCCCAGGAAAGACATTTCGCCGCCTTTATTCTTTTCTTTAGCCATTATACTATCCCTTCTTTTAAGATGTCATGCAGGTGCAGTATGCCTTTGTATTCGCCATTATCTGCAACTACAAGCTGGGTGATGGAATGGTTTTCCATAATATCCAGGGCATCGGCAGCCATATCGGTGCTTTTTATTGTTTTTGGGTTTTTGGTCATAATGTCAGCAGCGGTAACGCCGGCAATATTATCCCTGTCGTTCAGCATTCTTCGGATGTCTCCGTCGGTAATGATGCCCACGATCTTTTCATTTTCGATTACTGCCGTAACACCAAGTCTTTTTTCTGAGATCTCCACGATAGCCGTTTTGATGCTGCTGTCGGGGCCAACCTGAGGTTTGTGTGTACCGTCAAGCATATCGCCCACGCGTAGCAATAGCTTTTTGCCAAGTGCTCCGCCCGGGTGGTATTTCGCAAAATCCTCGCTCTTAAAGTCACGCATTTCCATAAGGCAAACGGCAAGGGCATCGCCAAGGGCGAGCTGTGCCGTGGTGCTGTTGGTAGGGGCCAGGTTGTTAGGGCAGGCCTCTGACTCTACATACGCATTAAGTACATAATCGGATTCTTTTCCAAGGAAAGAAGATTTGTTGGCTGTCATGGCAATAAGAACATTACCAAAACGTTTTAACAGAGGAACCAATACTTTGATTTCAGGGCTGTTGCCACTTTTCGAGATACAGATAACTACATCGCCGGGCTGCACCATGCCAAGGTCGCCATGAATGGCTTCGGCAGCATGCAGGAAAAGGGATGGGGTTCCTGTAGAATTAAGGGTTGCAACGATTTTTTGGGCAATGATAGCGCTCTTACCGATTCCGGTCACTACCAGCCTGCCTTTGCTGCTGTATATTATTTCGGCTGCTTTGGCAAAATCGTCATCAAGATATTGTACCAGGTTAGCAATGCTCTCACTTTCAGAAAGTATGGTTTTCCTGGCAGAAGCCAGTATTGCGTCTCTATTTATCAAACTTGTGAAATGTTTAAAAAGTTGTGCATATTAAAGATTTTTGTATCTTTATATTCTGCAAATTTATGTAAATTACTATTAATAAATAATGAAATCGACCGAAATTGACTTACACAAAGAGTTAAAAAAATATTTTGGTTTTAACAAATTCAAGGGCCTTCAGGAAGATGTTGTAAAGAGTATAATTTCAGGCCACAACACATTTGTTATTATGCCTACAGGTGGCGGTAAATCATTATGTTACCAATTGCCTGCGCTGGCACTCGACGGAACCGCGATCGTGGTTTCACCTCTTATCGCGCTCATGAAAAACCAGGTGGATGCCATCAGGAGCCTTTCATCTGAGCCGGGTATAGCACACGTACTAAATTCATCGCTTACAAAAACAGAGATCAATCAGGTTAAGAAGGATATTACTTCCGGACTTACAAAATTGCTTTATGTTGCTCCTGAATCACTGACCAAGGAAGAATATGTCAGCTTCCTGCAAAGCGTTCCGCTTTCGTTTGTAGCGATTGATGAGGCACACTGTATTTCGGAATGGGGACATGATTTTCGTCCGGAATACCGTAACCTGAGAAGTATTATACGACAATTGGGTGATGTACCTGTAATTGGGCTAACGGCTACGGCTACGCCAAAAGTACAGGAAGACATACTGAAGAATCTTGATATGACCGATGCCAATACATTTAAGGCATCGTTTAACAGGCCTAACTTGTTTTATGAGATACGTACAAAGACTAAAAATGTTGAATCGGACATCATCCGTTTCATCCGCCAGCATAAAGGCAAGTCGGGTGTTATTTACTGCCTGAGCCGTAAAAAAGTAGAAGAGATAGCACAGGTGTTGCAGGTAAATGGCATTAGTGCCGTACCGTATCATGCCGGTCTTGATGCCAAAACCCGTGCCAAACACCAGGATATGTTCCTTATGGAAGATGTTGATGTAGTGGTGGCTACCATTGCCTTTGGTATGGGTATCGACAAACCAGATGTTCGTTTTGTGATTCACCACGATATCCCTAAATCACTGGAGAGCTACTATCAGGAAACCGGACGTGCCGGACGTGATGGTGGCGAAGGACATTGTCTTGCCTATTATTCTTATAAAGATATTGAAAAGCTTGAAAAATTCATGTCGGGCAAGCCCGTAGCAGAGCAGGAGATAGGTTTTGCACTGCTTCAGGAAGTAGTGGCATACGCCGAAACTTCAATGTCGCGCCGTAAATTCCTGCTGCACTATTTTGGTGAGGAATTCGACGAGGTGAATGGCGAAGGTGCCGATATGGACGACAACGTTCGCAATCCGAAGAAAAAAGTTGAGGCACAGGATCAGGTGGTGACTTTGCTGAAAGTAGTGAAAGACACCAACCAGCTATACAAATCCAAAGAAGTTATATTTACGCTTATTGGTAAAATCAATGCCGTGATAAAAGCGCATAAAACCGATTCTCAGTCTTATTTTGGGTCGGGTTCCGCTCACGATGAGAAATACTGGATGGCTCTTATCCGCCAGGTATTGGTAGAAGGCTATCTTTCTAAAGATATTGAAACCTACGGAGTGCTGAAACTTACCGAAGCAGGTGAGGAATTTATCAAGAAGCCTGTATCGTTCATGATGAGTGAAGATCATGACTACAACGAGAGCGAGGAAGAAGCAACGGTAACAGCATCAAAATCATCAGGTACTTCAGATGAGGTATTGATGGGAATGCTTAAAGAGCTCCGTAAAAAAGTGGCCAAAAAACTGGGAGTGCCTCCGTTTGTGGTATTCCAGGATCCGTCGCTTGAAGATATGGCACTTAAATATCCTATCAATATTGATGAGTTGGGTAACGTACACGGTGTAGGCGAAGGTAAGGCTAAGAAATATGGCAAGGACTTCGTTGAACTGATTGCGCGTTACGTTGAAGATAATGACATCATGAGACCGGATGATCTTGTCGTAAAATCTACAGGAGCCAATTCGGGACTTAAGTTATACATCATTCAGAATATTGACAGGAAGCTTTCGTTGAATGATATTGCCAAAGCTAAAGGCTTAGATATGGATGCGCTGCTTAAAGAAATGGAGCAGATCGTTTACTCAGGAACCAAGCTGAATATCAGTTATTGGATCGATGATATCCTTGATGAAGATCAGCAGGAAGAGATCCATGATTACTACATGGAATCAGAATCAGATAGCATCAAAGACGCTCTGAAAGAATTTGACGGCGACTATGACACCGAAGAACTGCGACTGATGCGCATTAAGTTTATCAGTGAAGTGGCTAATTAGTATTCAGTCGCAGTTTACAGTTTGAACACACACACGAAAAAATATAAAAGAAAATCCTGAAGCAATTCAGGATTTTTTGTTTCAACACAATATGAAATTGAGGTTTACTGTTTTCCACTGAACACTGAACACTGAACACTGAACACTGAACACTGAACACTATCCTTCGTAAAGCTCCCCTCTATGCGGCTTCAGGGCATCACGAACCTGTATCATGTGTTCATCGGTAACCACCATCCATGCAATAGCATGCATGTCAGACAGGATATCAAAACCAGTGATGTTTAGTGGTAGTTTTTCTATAGCTATGTATTCTTTAAGGTGTTTCTCGTGATGCTCGGCAGTTTTAGCTCCGGCTTCCCCACGAAAATCCCATATCAGTTTTATTTTTCTCATTTTTTAAGTTGCAAAGTTTCTGAGCGGCAAAGTTACAAAGTTTAGCCAACCTTCAAGTGTTATAAATTTTAGAATGAGCAAGGACGTTTGAGTGAAGCTAAGGCCTTAAACTTTGTGGCGTTAAGCAAAATGTTGATTGAAGCGTTAAGAAAGATTTGCTGTTTGAGCGATAGCGAGTTCAAATCTTTTAGCTGAAATCAATATTTTGTAGCCTAAGAAGTTCAGCCTTGAATTTTTGGTTCTTTTGTTTCAAGACAAAAGAACAGAATAAATATCTTTGGAAAAATCTTAATCAATGAAACACCTATACTTAACTGCCTTTCTCTTTTCAATAACCTTTACATCGGCACAGGAACTAAACCTGCAACAGGCCAACGCCCTTGCAAAGTTGCCTGTAAAATGCCTTCAGCAGGAATACCCAAATAAGCTAAGCCAACTTTTGGCGGATGCCTCAGAAATTCAGTCACCAAAACAACTTCACCCTGCTTTTTATGGGTGTTTCGACTGGCATTCTTCTGTACATGGGCATTGGAGTCTTGTCTATCTGCTAAAGAAATTCCCTAATCTTGAAGGTCGGGAAGAAATTATCAATAAGCTAAAAATAAACCTGTCAAAGGAAAACATAGCGCAGGAGGTAGCTTACCTGAATAAGAAACATGAAAAGTCATACGAACGTATGTATGGCTGGGCGTGGCTGCTGAAACTCCAACAGGAATTAAATACATCCAATGAGCCTTTTGCTAAAGAACTGGCTGCTAACCTTCAGCCGCTTACTACGCTTTTAGCAGAACGATACATTGAATTCCTGCCAAAGCTGAATTATGCAATACGTGTCGGCACCCATACCAGCACGGCTTTCGGGCTTAACCTTGCCTGGGATTATGCAGTTCATGCGGATAATCAGCCATTGCAGCAAAGTATCAGGACGAATGCGCTTCGTTTATTTAAGAATGATATCGATTGTCCGTTTGCATGGGAACCAAGCGGTACCGATTTCCTTTCAACCTGTATGGAAGAAATAGGTATTATGCAACGTGTTATGCCTGCCAAAGATTTCCTGAAATGGCTTAAAGACTTTGCTCCGGCATTATTCGACAAAAAATTTACATGGAAACCGGGAGAAGTGTCCGACCGTACCGATGGGCATCTGGTACACCTCGATGGACTTAACTTTAGCCGTGCATGGAATTTATACACGCTTGTAAAACAATACCCTAAAGAATTGGGGCACTTAAAGCCTTTGGCTGATGCCCACTTTAAATATTCATTACCTTCTATAACCGATGGTAACTATGAAGGCGAACACTGGCTGGCGTCGTTTGCATTGTATGCTTTTGAAAGCAGACAGGAGATGTTAGATAATAGATAATAGACTTTTATGCGTTCTCTGTTCCCCTCTCCTTTGGAGAGGGGTTAGGGGTGAGGTCTGTTTAAAAAATATCACTATTTTTGCCCCATGCCAAGAGAACTTCAGATACAGGTGGCTCCCGAAGTAGCCGCACAGCAGCCATTACTTATAAACCATATCGCTAAACTCATGCAGGTAAAGCCTGAGGAGATACGCCATGTGGCTATTATTAAGCGTTCTATTGATGCCCGTCAAAAGGCTATCAAGATCAACCTTAAAGTGGCTGTATATTGGAATGAAGACTATAAAGAAACCAAAGCTCAGCTGCCTGATTATAAAGATGTTTCCAATAAGCAGGAGGTTATTATTATTGGGGCTGGCCCTGCGGGTTTGTTTGCTGCATTGCAGCTTATTGAACTTGGACTGAAACCAATAGTTTTGGAACGAGGCAAGGATGTACAGGAACGTCGTCGTGACCTGAAAGCGATAAACCGTGACCATATTGTTGGTGAGGATTCCAACTACTGTTATGGTGAGGGTGGTGCAGGGACCTACTCTGACGGTAAGCTCTACACGCGCTCTAAAAAGCGTGGTGATGTAGACCGTATCCTTGAGTTGTTCGTAGGCTTTGGTGCCAGCGAAGAGATACTTGTAGATGCCCATCCGCATATTGGAACGAACAAGCTGCCAAAGATCATCAAATCAATGCGTGAGAAGATCATTGAGTTTGGCGGTAAAGTACTGTTCGATACCCGTGTGGTTGATATATTGGTTAAAAACAATGAAGTGGAAGGCGTTGTAACACAGAATGGTGATACAATAAACGCCTCTAAAATAATACTTGCTACGGGCCACTCTGCCCGTGATATCTTTGAACTCTTAGACCGCAAAAAGATATTCATAGAAGCCAAACCTTTTGCCCTTGGTGTTCGTGCAGAACATCCTCAGGCTCTGATAGACAGCATACAATACAGTTGTGATTACAATACCGGCAGGGGAGAGTTTCTTCCTCCTGCGCCTTACTCTATTGTAAAACAGGTGAATGGAAGAGGAATGTATTCTTTCTGTATGTGTCCGGGAGGGGTTATAGCCCCTTGTGCTACCAGTCCCGGAGAGGTGGTGACCAATGGATGGTCGCCTTCAAAACGTGATCAGGAGACGGCCAACTCAGGTATTGTGGTAGAGCTTAAACTTGAAGACTTCAAGCCTTTTGCCAAGCATGGAGCCCTTGCCGGAATGGAATTCCAAAAGGCTATTGAGCAGAAAGCATGGCATCTGGCAGGTGAAACACAGCGTGTTCCGGCGCAGCGTATGGTCGATTTTACACAGTCTAAAGTGTCTGCTGATATACCAAAAACTTCTTATGTTCCGGGCACTACCTCGGTGGAATTAGGACAGGTATTTCCGGGGTTCATTACCCAGGTGTTGCGTCAGGGATTTGTCGATTTTGGTAAATCAATGCGTGGTTACCTGACCAATGAGGCTATTTTACATGCTCCTGAGTCAAGGACTTCATCGCCGGTGCGTATTCCAAGAGATAATTTTACTTATGAGCATTTGCAAATCAAAGGGTTATATCCGTGTGGAGAAGGGGCAGGCTATGCAGGAGGTATCATTTCAGCGGCAATTGATGGCGAAAAATGTGCTATAAAGTGCGCCGAAAGCCTATCCTAATATTGCACTTTTTGTTCTCCAAATCGCATTTTTGTGTGTAAAATTAAAAAAGTCAAAAGTCTGGAAGTCAAAATTTTGTAAAGTAATGTTTCTTTTTTAGTTTTTATTGTGTAATATTAGGGGTTACAGTTAAAGGTTAATTGTGTTTTTAAGTCGGCATATTTTTTTATATTCGCAAACAGATTAATTTTCCTACATACCACCAATGAAAAAAATAATTACCCTTTTCCTTTTCGTATTTTCCTTTTCAGTTTATTCCCAATACAATTTCAAAGTAGCCGATTCGGTTCTGGCATCTTATAACAAACCGGGTTCGCCGGGTGTTACCGTTCTTGTAAGTAAAGATGGCAAAGTCATCTACCAAAAGAGTGGCGGTTATGCCAATATTGCAAAAGACGAGTTGATAAATGACAAGACCTTGTTTAATCTTGCTTCTGATACCAAGCAGTTTACGGCTGCCTGTATTGTTATGCTTTCGCAAAAAGGCAAACTGAAGCTTGATGACAAGCTATCGAAATACTTTCCGGATTTTCCTGAGTATGCGCAAAAGATAACTATTCAGGACCTACTAAACCATACTGCCGGACTGGTAGATTATCGAACTGCCTTCTGGATAGGAGGTAAGGAGGTAGATGTGTTGTCAAATGAGGATATAAGAAAAATGCTGAAAGCAGCCCCTTTAAATTTTGAACCAAAAACGGATTGGAGCTATAGTAACTCTAACTATTGGTGCCTGGTTCAGATTGTTGAGCAGGTATCGGGCATGCCTATAGGTAAGTTTGCAGAGAAGAATATCTTTAAGCCTTTAAAGATGAGCGATACGCGCTACCATCGTGATGTTACATTACTGAAGAATGGAGCCATAGGTTATGAGATGGGAGATACTGAATATACCGAAACGGATAAAGATACCGGAGTGGCAGGGGGTAGTGGTATGTTCTCTACGACGAGTGACATGCTAAAGTGGCTGACAGAAATGCAGAGCAAAAAAGTGCTTGGGAATGCCTTTTGGGATGCTATGTTAAACGGGCAAAAACATGCAATCGGTAAAGAGGTGTATTATTCGAATGCCTTGTTTTTTCAGGCTTTGAGTGGTAAAAAGGCTATTCATCATGGCGGTGATCTGGATGGTTACCATTCTGATATGAGTTATTTCCCCGATGAAAATGTTGATATAATTGTTTTTACCAATAGGGGTGACTTTAATGTAATGAGTATGCAGAAGGCTATTACAAGTGAGCTTTTTGGATTCAAATATTCATGGCCGGCAGCAGAAAAGCCTGCGGAAGCCGTTGAGGCAATTCAGGTTCCTAAAGAAACCCTTGAAAAGTATGTAGGGGTGTATGATACAATGGGAATGTTTTTTGAAGTCAGTATGTCTGATACTACAATTAAGGTGACACAATTGTGGGATGGAATCGGTTATGAAATTCCTGCTACAGGAGAAAATTCGTTTAGGCTGGAAGATGCTGATTTTGTTTTCGAAAATGTAGTAAACGGAAAAACGCAGCTAATGAAAATTACCCAGGAAGGTGAAACATTAGGTTTTAAACGAACAAACGATTATAAACCGACTGATTATACTGCTTATACCGGCCGTTATCGTTGTGCATCGTTAAATACGGAATATGATCTTCATGTTAATAATGGAAGGCTTTTCTATGCTATAAACGGTAAGGAAGTTGCTACCATTGGGCTGATACAAAAAGATACTGTAACTATCGAAAAAGGAGAAGTGGTTTTTCAGCGCAATCCCGAGGGTAAAATAACAGGTTTTATCCTGAATCACGTAAGGGTTAAAAACCTTGAGTTTGTAAAGATCTAAATAAAAAATCCCCTTAGCAACTAAGGGGATTTTTTATTAATTAACCGTTTTGCCAAGCCACTTCAGCATGTCGTTAGCCATTTGTGGTAATAACTGATGTGCAGCATGGTATTCATGGTATTCGGGTGAGATGCCTTTATTCTCCAGCCATTGTTTGGCATCGCGGGCATAGTCAATGGTCAGTAGCTCGTCTTCAACGCCGTGTGAGATAAAAACGTTCAGTTTTTTTAGTTCTTCAGAGGGTTGCACCATTGGTCGTATTTCCTGCAAAAGCCTGCCACTCATTACGGCAATACCTTTTACCAGTCCTGGATTGGTCAGTGCAACGCCATAGGACATAATGCCTCCCTGGCTGAAACCACACAGGTAGATATTATTATTGTCGGGATGGTAAATGTTTTTTATCTCGCTGATAAATTTAGCGATGAGCTGTCGGCTTTTTTCCTGTTCCTCAAAATTGATTACCGGTTTTCCTGTGGCAAAATCAACATGAAACCACGCATACCTGCCGGTGCTTAACGTTAGTGGCCCACGGGCAGACAACACAAGGAAATTGTCAGGAAACTGATCGGCAAGGCTGAACAGGTCGTTCTCATTGCTGCCTACACCGTGCATTAGTATAACTACTGGCGGATGGGTAGTTTTTACTTTTGGCTGACGCACAAGATACTGTAGTGATGCCTTTTCCTGGCTTTGTATGGTCATGGTAATTAATGCTATTACTAGGGTTAGTGCCGTTTTCATATTATCCTATCTTAACGGAAGTCATGGTTAACGATCCTCCTACAGCCTTGTCATTAAAAATGCTTATGTCTTCGTTTTCTCCTTTCAAAGCAAGGGTGTATAGTAGTGGCAGATAATGTTCAGGAGACGGAATGGCAAGCTCAAACGCCCTGCCCTGTGAAGCAAAGTTAATCAATGGCTTATGATCGCCCGATTTTATGTACTCTTTAATTTTGCTGTCAGCTTCAAACGCCCAGTCGAAACCAAAGTTGTCGGTGTGGATGTTCTTCCAGTCCACCATCCTCAGGTTGTGTACGATGTTTCCGCTACCTATGATAAGCACACCTTTTTTACGCAATGCTGCAAGTTCCTTACCTAATTCGTAATGGTATTGCGGCGGTTTGGTATAGTCGATGCTGAATTGTATTGTAGGTATATTGGCGTTAGGATACAGGTGTTTTATAACCGACCATGCGCCGTGATCCAGTCCCCATTTATCATCCAGTTCTACATGGGTGGAGGTAATAAGCTGTTGTGTTTGTTTTGCCAGTTCCGGGCTTCCGGGAGCCGGATACTGTACATCAAAAAGAGCTTTAGGGAATCCTCCGAAATCATGTATCGTTGGCGGATTCTGCATTGCGGTTACAAAGGTTCCTCTTGTTTCCCAGTGTGCCGATACACATAGTATGGCTGTAGGTTCAGGTATTTGCTTAGCAATCTTCCTGAAGTTGGCAACAAATTCATTTTCTTCAATGGCATTCATTGGGCTGCCATGTCCTAAAAACAGGGCAGGCATGGTAACGCCTTTATTTTCTATATTTTGGGATAGTTTTCCTAATTCGCTAAGGCCCATTACTCCTGCGCCTGCAAATGGCAATGCGGCTATGCTCTGTAAAAACTGTTTGCGATCCATAATGATAATCCTTAAAATTATAGTACAAAGTTCAGCAATACTATCGTGCAGCGGGTAACAGTTTTAGGTAAAAAGGTAGTACAATCAGGAAATGAGCTTTTGCATAGCTTCCTTAAAATCGGTAGGAGTCTGCCCTGTACGTTTTTTAAATACCCTTGTAAAGTAGGCTTTTTCGTTATAACCCAGTTCAAATCCTATTTCAGAAACTGTCTTGTCGGTATAAATAAGCAGGTTCTTTGCTTCGATAAGCTTTCGGGTTTCTATTAGTTCCGATACGCTTTTTTGCATGATCTGCTGACAGATGAGGTTAAGGTTTCGTGCTGACATGAATAGCTTTTCGGCATAGAAGTCTACACCCTCCGGCCTCCTGAAATTATTTTCAAGCAAGGCAAGGAAGTTTTTAAAGGTAATGCTGTTGGTCTTTAGGAGGTCATTTTCAGGATCGGCCTTTTTCCTTTCATTCTCAATCATAAGGAAAAGTGCGGAAAGCAGGTGTTTTATGATGTTCAGGTCAGGCTGCGGCATATGATATTCCTTGTCCATCATATCGCAAAGCGTAACCAGTCGGTTAAAACAGTCGTCTTTTTGCGTTGTTATGGTAGCATAGTCATGGTAAAAGGAGTAAAGGCTGAAGGTAATTTCCGGGATGAACTCGCTTTTAAAACGAACCACCCACATATCGCTTTTACCGTCTTTCAACGATGGCTTTACCCTGTGTACTTTTCCTTTGGTAATGAAACTGACAAACGGTGCAGTATAGGTATTCGTATTGAAATCTATAAAGTGTTCCAGTTCGCCTTCTATTGCAATAATAAGCTCCTCATAATCGTGATTGTGCGGATTATTAGGCAGCGTAGCGATGCGAAGGGTCTCTTCGGGAGTAAGGCGGTATATTTTAAATAGCTGGTCCACGGTTTAGGTATTATCGTATAAACAACCTCTCATCAAAATCAAAGGGCTCAATAAGCTTTACTTTGATCTTTTTAAAATCTTTGTGTGATGGATTGATGAGGTAATTGAACTCGCCCTGCACTACTGCCGATGGTACTTTAAGTACGGCTGTCTTTTCCTCAGTTACAAAGGCATCGCCTATTTCCTGAGTGGAATGGGCATGCGGGAGTGATTTCCAGTCCTCGGGAAGGGCAGGAGGTTTTATCTCGGTAATCTGTACCGTGTTGGGAATTTCAATAGCAATAAGTACATAGTCTAAAGGCAATATGCCAAGGGGCGTATGTACGGCAATCTCGGTAGTGCACAGGGCACGCGATTCGCTGGTATATACCATTGCTGTACCTTTGCTGTTCCAGCGGCCTCCGGCTTTTTCGGCACCGCGTCCGCTAAGGTCGTTGGCATATACTTCTTTGCTCAGTCGGAAAACTATCATGCCAGTACCCCGTGTTCTATCCTTACAAGCTCATCTTTTAAGAGGCCTATCCCGAAAGAACTGTCAAAAAGCTCTTTGGGTTTTATTTTGCCAAGGGCAAGGTTTTGGGTGTTTAGCCAGGTATCAAAGTTATGGCTGTTGCCAAAAACCTCTATCCCTTTTTTGTACAAAAGGGCTATCTCTACGATTTTTTCTGACTGAAGGGCATCAAAGGTGCGCTCTTCTTTTTTGTAGCGTTGCATGGTGCGTTCAGAGACATGCAAAAAGCCTGACCATTCGGCAAGATCGAACGGGCTTTTTTCCATAAAGTTTACAAACACGGGAAATTTAATTCCTTGTCGCACCAGTGATATCAACGACATAATGTTTTTATCATCAATGGCATTGTAACTGATGTTGCTGCTAAAAAGGTCAATCGCTTCCATGAGGCTTCAGAATTTGATAATGACAAAGTTACGAAACTATTTTTTAGTTTTACGACATTTGTCTTAAATTTTTTCAAATCTGTCGCGAATGCAGTTTTACGGTACAGGAATTTCCTCCTCCAGCATATTGTGCTCGGTTTTGTCAAAATAAGTGCAGGTCATTTCTACCATATCCACTACCCATTTATCCACACCATCCTGAGCGCAATGGCTACAAAAACCGGGATAATCGGTCTCTCCTGCCTGGTGCGCATTGAGATGATGAATGAAACTGCTCTTATCACCTTTGTCGGCTATGGATTTAGGTTCATAAACGGGCTGCGATTGTACCCTGAAGTTATCGCTGCCCCAATATACCGTATGGCCGTCTTTTACATAGGTGTTATAACGTATGACCCCAAGCTTGATGAGGTCCTGAACATACTGGGGGAAATCGGCACCGCTCTTTACTTTTGAGTGTGCCTGTCTGATTTGGTCTAACGTAAACATACTCTTTATTTTTTGGTAGTTAAAGGTACAAAAATTAAAAGCAGACTATTCCCCGAAAAATGTTTATTCCAGCCCTTTTTTGTCAGGATGCCAAAACGGTTTTGTTTTTATCTGCTTTGGTGAAAAGTTGAGCTCTTTTTTAAAATAGTTATGAAGGCCAACACAAATAGCGGTTTCACCGGCTATGTATACCGCCGTATTCTCCTTACGGATACCACTCCATGATATTTCGGCAATCAGGTCTTCCAACGTATTGGCGCACGATTCAAGGAAGCCAAAATTACGCTTAGGGTAAATGTCGTCAAAATGATGGTCTTTGCTCGATGAATATATTATTCCTGAGGCTTTTGTTGACAGTCCGGTATGGCGATTGAGTTCATAAAGATGTGCCAGCGATGAAATATCTCCTAAAAACAAATGATTGTCGGCATCGGTATTCAGGGTAAACTTTCCTTCCGGCCCGCGGAAGTAAATGGTATCACCATAGTTAAGGGTCTGAACCCATTTGGCACCCTGTCCGTTAGAGAAAGTGCATACGGCAAGATCGGCTTCGTTGGTAAGCTCATCATAGTACCAGATGGAGTAGGTGCGCACCAGGTTAGAAAGCGACATCATATTGTCAAGCCCAACCAGTACCCTTAGCTGTTGCCCGGGAATATAGTTCCTTAGGATTTCGCCGTTTATCTTTATCCTGATGTGGTAGGTAGTTGGCGTTATCTGTTCTTTATGAATGAGTTCTGCGCTGCGGAACGTTTTGTTGATGATGGATTGTATAATGCTCATGTTGTGATTAATTGCTGATGCAAAGTACCGTCAACGAACATAAAAATCCGTTTTACAAATCAGTTAAATTATTGGACTATTCGCGGAATTTCTTTCGGAAATTAAGAGGGGTTTCGCCCGTTATTTTTTTGAACAGGCGCGAAAAATAAGTGTGGTCATCATAGCCCAGGGCATAGGCAATTTCTTTTATATCAGCATCCGTGTAGTATATCTGCTTCTTGGCTTCGGTTATCATGGCGTTTTGCAGCCAGTGGGTTACTGATAGTCCGGTAACGGTATTCAGGCAGTGGTTAAGATGCGAAGTGGTAATGTTTAGTTTTTTGGCGTAGAATGATGGCAATTGCAGGAACGAATACTGCTCCAGCAGGTCTTTAAACTTCGCGGTAATAATGGCAGCCTGGCTTTTGGGCTTTGGTTTTACATTTCCCTTTTTATAATATAGCGCACAAGCCTGACTCAAAAAGGCAATAAGCAGCCCGTTGAGGATAATGGATTTGTAGGGGTTGTCAGACGTGAATGTCTGGTGCAGTAATGCAGCTGTATCTTCAAGGTCTTTGCCTTCGCTTTCCTCAAATTTGGCATATTGCTGTTGTGCTGATAGATTTTCCAGCATCTCACGCAGATGGTTCGGTACGAGGAAAGATTCTACCGACATAAAAAATCCCTTTACATCATTGCTGGCTTCTTTTGGCGCATGCACCTGAAAAGGTTTTACGACCATGATTCCTTTTGCTGAAAGTTCAAAATCTTCCATATCGCAATGAAAGACTGATGTTCCCTGCAGGGTTATCAGGAAAATATAGTGGTCGTCCATATGCTCCTGCATATAGTATTCGCTTCCCAGTTCGTCCTTTACCGAATCGAATGAAACATAATCCAGGTCTATGCCGCCTACAGCGCTGGCCTCCTGTTTGTTTATGGGGATGTTTTTGATGGTTTTCAAGGTCAGGCTTTATAAGGAGCGATAGTGTTTACTACTCTTTTTTCGATTTCTGCTTTTTGATCAGCACTATCATACGAGTATATAAAAATAATTGCAAAATCTTTTTTTACGGTACAAAGCATAGTTTGTTCAATCGCCATATTGTTAATAGTTTTCTTAAGTATAAGACTGTCGAAATCAATGCCGTTTATTCTGATTTTATAATCAGGCTGAGTAATGGATGTTTTGCCCTCACTAATCGATTCTAAAGTTTTTTTTGCCTGAGTAATATATTCTTTTGCAGTTCTTATTGAATTATTTTGAAGATTTTCAGCAGAGAGAACAAAATTTGGATTAAACGATGTAGTTGTACCCGGAGCGTTTCTAAAAACCATAAGAAGATTTGCAGTAGTAATTTCTGCGACCTTAAAGATTTTGTCTAATTCTTTATTGTTTTTGCCCGATTTTTCTTTGCTGAATTTCATTAGTTCTTTCATCTCGTCTGTATTTTGGACAACCCATTTATCCGGTATTGCCATTTCAATATTAAAGAACTTATTGATATATGTGTTTTCTTTTATGTTTCCGTAATCAAAACCTTCAATGTCTTCATATGTTGTTTTTTGATTGCAGGAAAATAAAGCTATAAATGTAAACGCTAGTAAGACTTTGGATATGTTTTTCATAATTGGTTTTGGTTTGTGTAAAAATAGATAAATAAATTATGCATTAAAACGACAAATAGTCTGGTCTCAGAATAATTGTTACACAATACGGCTACTGCTATCAAAACGTTAAAGGGGCATATATCCGCAAAGTTTTTCTTATTTTTGAAAGCTATTAGGATGCTATGACAGAAGAAAAAGTAATACTCGTAAACGAGAACGATGAACAGATAGGGCTGATGCCTAAAATGGAAGCCCACGAAAAGGCGCTTTTGCACCGTGCATTTTCGGTTTTCGTGCTCAATTCCAAAAACGAGATCATGCTGCAGCAGCGTGCAGCCCATAAATACCACTCACCCCTTTTGTGGACAAACACTACATGCAGCCACCAGCGCGAAGGTGAAACAAATCTTCAAGCAGGGACACGCAGGCTGCGCGAAGAGATGGGCTTTGAGACCGAACTGAAAGAGCTTTTCTCGTTCATCTATAAAGCACCTTTTGATAACGGCCTTACCGAGCATGAATTGGATCATGTGATGATAGGGTATTATAATGATGCTCCGGAAATCAATACCGATGAAGCCGAAAGCTGGAAATGGATGAGCATTGATGCTGTAAGAGAAGACATGCAACAACATCCCAAACTGTATACCGTATGGTTCAGGATTATTTTTGATGAATTTTATCATTTCTTAGAAGACCATAAATTGTAGTTGGCAGTCGCAGTATTCAGTTAGCAGTGCCAATAAAAAATATAAAATAGTCAATAGACAATTATGAGAGTAACCGTAAGCAGGAGTGCCCATTTTAATGCTGCCCATCGCCTGTACCGCAAGGACTGGAGCGAGGAGCAGAACAACGCTGTTTTCGGCAAATGCAACAATGCTAATTTTCACGGGCATAATTACGAGCTTATCGTAAGCGTGACCGGAGAGATCGACCCGCAAACAGGGTATGTTATCGATATAAAAATACTTAAGGATATTATTGCTGATGAGGTAGAAACGCCTTTCGACCATAAAAACCTTAATTTGGATGTGCCCGACTTTGCCGACCTGAATCCTACAGCCGAGAATATAGCCGTAGTGATATGGAATAGGATAAGAAGGCGCATTGACAGTGCGATGGATATTGAAGTGGTATTGTATGAGACACCACGCAATTTTGTAACGTACAGAGGAGAATAAGCCAATTCCAAAAAACATTTATAATGAAAGTATATCCGCTGATTTTTGACCCCATATTGCAGGACAGGATCTGGGGAGGAACAAAACTGAAAACAGATCTTGGTAAGAAGAACCTGCCTACAGATACTACCGGTGAAAGCTGGGAACTGAGCGATGTTGCAGGCTATGTGAGCATAATTGCCAATGGAGAATACCGGGGGCAGAGCCTTACCAGCCTGCTTGAAAGGTTTCCGGCCGAAGTTATGGGGTATAAGGTGCACGAGAAGTTTGGTAACGACTTTCCGTTACTGTTTAAATTTCTTGATGCAAGAGATGACCTTTCCATACAGGTGCATCCTAATGATGAACTGGCTAAAAAACGCCACAATTCATTTGGGAAGACTGAGATGTGGTATGTAATGCAGGCCGATGAAGGTGCTAAGATCATTGTTGGCTTTAAGCAAAAATCGTCTCCCGAAGAATATCTGGAGCACCTGCAAAACAAAAGTCTTATAGATATACTGAATATTGTTCCGGTAAAAAAAGGGGATGTGTTTTTTCTGGAAACGGGAACCATTCACGCTATTGGTGCCGGAATTGTAATTGCTGAAATCCAGCAGACCTCTGACATTACCTACAGGATATACGACTGGGACAGGGTAGACGCTCAGGGTAACTCCCGTGAACTGCATGTAGACCTCGCACTCGATGCTATGAACTACAATACTACCAATACCCAAAAACATTACACTACGATTCTAAACCAGTCGAATGTAATGGTAAACTGCCCGTATTTCACTACGAGCTATCTGCCGCTAAAAGGCAGTACAGGAGTGAGCAAAGACGGAAGCAGCTTTACGGTTTACATCTGTACCGAAGGCGAATTTGCTCTAGAAACCAACGGTGAAACCTATACTTTCAAAAAGGGCGATACCGTACTGATACCGGCATCACTAAAGGTTTATATCCTTTCGGGTGAGGCCACATTGTTAGAAATAGGCATTTCTTAACAGCAGTATCACATAATAAATGTAACTTTGCAAACAATTTAAAAACAAAATAGAGATGGCAAGCGTAAAAAACTTAAAGAAAGACATCAATTTCGTATTAGGAGATATTATTGAGGCGGTTTATGTTTGGGAGATTGCTTCAGGCGGAAAACCAACTGAAAAAACAGAAGCGCTTATAGATGAGGCTATTGTGCTTTTTGACAGCCTTATTGCTAAAGTAAACCAGAAAAACGTAGAAAATAAAAAAGAACACTTCAGGGCTATCAACAAACAGCTTGAAGATTCTGCTACACAATTAGTTGAGAAAATCAACGCACTGTAAGCAAAAAAAATCAATAAAACGGGGCGGTAAATAGTTGCAAAATTCAAAACCGCACTATATATTTGCACCCGTATTGAGAACGCCGGTGTAGCTCAGCTGGCTAGAGCAGCTGATTTGTAATCAGCAGGTCGTGGGTTCGAGTCCCTCCATCGGCTCAATA
>QFQM01000413.1 GCA_003243255.1 Flavobacterium psychrophilum
GTTTTTGCCAGTATATTTTTTATTATCATTGTACTACTGTTCTTACGAAGCCTATGGCTGAAAAACAGGCTGCAAAAAGAGGCTTTGCGCAATCTTAACATTGAAAAGAATCTGATAAAACAGCAGCAGGAGCACGAACATGAGTTTGCCAATTCGCAAAAAGCGATCATCGAAGAGAAACAGAGAGAACTCACATCGACCGCTTTACGACTGGCTAATTATCAGGATAACATTAACGGAATAATAGAAAAATGCGAAAACGGACAGATTACAGATGCCAAACAGCTTAAACAGGACCTGGCATCGTTGCTAAGGCAAAAAGATTACTGGAAACAGTTTGAAACACGCTTTAATAACCTGCATCCAGATTTTGCAAACACGCTTACAGAGCGTTATTCAAAACTTACAAAAAATGATGTAGAGTTTTGTTCATTACTAAAACTCAACCTGTCTAATAAGGAAATTGCAACGCTTTTGCAAATCTCTCACGAAAGCACCATTACCAAAAAATACAGGATTAAAAAGAAAATGGAAATTAACGATGATACCGAATTTGAAAAAATGCTTATGGAGATTTAGCCGGATAACAATTTGCCTGCTATTGATTTTTGCATTTAACAGGGTCTCATCTCAGGAAAAACAGTGCAGTTACCAAAATTTTTGGCTCAAGGCCGATTACAAAAACCTTAAACACGCCGAAACCGAAAAAAATAAACATCTCACTATCCTCGCAAAAAAAGGCCTACCCGATACCGTTTATGCTAAAGCCTATAATGTAATTGGGCTATATTACGATTTTTCGGGAAATTCACAGGAAGCGCTTAACTATTTTAAGAAGTCTATCAAACTGCTTAAAAAATATCCGGCAAAGCAAATTGCCCCAATGGTTAATATTGCCACCGAAAACAATATTTTAGGGCATTTTGACACCGCATTGAGCTGGACAAAAAAAGCTCTTGCGCTTAACAACAAATATGGCAACAATATCAACAAAGCCCATATTTACCATTCCATGGCTGCATCTTATTTGTATATGGGACAGCTTGACAAGGCTACAGATTATGTTCTGAAAGGCATAAATATACTGGAAGCCAAAAATGACAGGTGCTATCTGGGGCAGCTAAAGCTAACCCTTGCAGGAACTTATCTTCAATCGAACAACTATCGCTTTGCTGCCGATCTTATTGAAGAATATCTTGCCCAAAATAAAAACAACAAAGACAGTAAGATATATGCAATCGCAACTGTAAACTATACCGAGAACCTTATCGAATTGGGGCAGCGCGACAAAGCATATATTCTATTGACAGAACTTATTCCGAGTGTAAAGCAATCCGGAGACCTGGAACTCGAAGCGGTATTGTACTCCCGACTGGGCAACATAGAAAATTTAAGAGGCAGTACTTCAAAATCAATTAATTACTATCAGAAAGCATATGAAATGCTTTCTGAAAAGAAGTCAAAATATTCAATGCTTATCATAAGCAACTATATTGATGTGCTTAATAACGCAAAAAAATATGACGAAGCCATAAAGCTTATCAATGAGTTCAGGAAATCACCGGCATATCTTAAAAGCCATACTCATGAACGATATGAATATGAACGTTCCATTGCCGACTTACATACAGGCACCGGAAACTGGAAAGAGAGTGCAAAAGCTTTTGAAAGGGCCATGCTGATGTGCGATACATTGCGCATGTATGATAATGGCGAGGCCCTTAATAGCATGCAGGCAAAATTTCAGACCAATTTTCAAAGGGAAAAAAATGAGATACTCGAAAACAATAATGTGTCACTCAAAAAAAAGGTTGAAGCCGAACGTCGCCTTACCTTTATGTATATCATTGCCAGTATAGCAATAATTGTACTTATCCTTTTTATGCTTAGAGGTGCCTGGCTAAAAGCCAAGCTTCAGAAAGGAGAACTGAAGTCGATAGAAACAGCAAAGAATTATCTGGAGCAGCAGCACGCACTCGAATTGGAACTTAGCAATTCTCAAAAACAGATGATAGACGAAAAGCAAAGGGAAGCGACTTCGATGGCCTTGCAGATGACAAACTATTATGACGGCCTGCAAACCGTAATCGAAAAACTGGATGATGCCACTCTAACCAAAACTACAGAGATAAAGAAAGAACTAAAACAATTAGCCCAGCAAAAAAATTACTGGAAAGAATTTGAGATCCGCTTTAAAAATGCCAATCCTGATTTTGAAAGCAAACTCCTCGAGAAGTATCCTGTCTTAACCCGGAATGATGTACAGTTTTGTTCGTTGTTAAAGCTTAATTTATCATATAAAGAAATTGCCTCGCTGTTACAGATTTCCTATGAAAGTACTGTGACAAAAAAATACCGTATCAAAAAGAAAATGGGTATTGCCGAAGACGACGATTTTGAAAAAGTATTATCGAGCCTCTAGCACCTCTTCGATTTTTTCTGACAATATATATGTATGCATATATTCGACGTGTTTTTGAGCCTCTGTCTATGCATTTCATCTATTATTTTTTCACATAATCTGTAAACTACTGGTAATCAATACTGTTTTTATAAACAAAAAACAAACTGTCTATAGTTTGTCTATTAAAAATTTGTTAATAATCAGTTTTTTTGCCTTTACTTTGCTTCAGAAACCTAAGGGATTTTTCCTTACAATAACAACCCCGGAAGTTTTCATCCAATAACTAAAAAAGATACTTGAGCAGCCTATGACAATATAGCAGAACCAAAATAATTTTATGCCATCCGCCCCCAATGGCATCTGTTTCTAAGCAGTACTATAAAATGAGCCCCCCGTTTTATAGTATATCTGACCCCAACCGGAGATAAACCTCCGGATAACACAAGGTGTGTTTTTGCCCCCAAGGACTGCCTATCATTATATAAATTTAATCT
>QFQM01000065.1 GCA_003243255.1 Flavobacterium psychrophilum
CAATAACCTGAACGATGTTACAGGAGCACCTATTGTTATTCCTGATAAAGAAAAAGGCTTTACTAATTATCTTGTAGGTGGTATATTGTTTGGTTTAGGCTGGGGATTAATAGGTACCTGTCCCGGGCCAATGTATATACTTATCGGTGCCGGTTTCTACGGAATAGGAGTTATTCTTTTAGGTGCTTTAGTTGGAACATATCTTTACGGAGTATTGAAAAACAAACTACCTCATTAATAATTCATATGGGATCTAATGATATTTGTGATAAATACAATTGTGAATATTTGCCTTTGGCAGAAGATTCAATAGTTGGTATTTCAAAATCTATTAGAAAAGGCCTCATGCCTATACATGGACTTAGGCATCCAATTGAAGGAAATACGAGTCGTTGGTATATTTGGTCAGGAGATTATTCTGAAGATCCTAACTTTTTTGAGCCGATGCATGCGTATCACTTAAAAGAAATATGCCCTCATATAATCCAGTATTTAGGATTATCACCCGGATATCGTTTTTTGATTTCTGATGATGGATTCGAAGATGTTTGGGAAGATAAATCTTTATTAGACATATAATAAAAAGGGATAAGTTTTAGCTTATCCCTTTTTATTTATATCAAACTCTAGTTATTTATTCAACCAGTTTAGCATATCATAAAAGTTTTGAGGAGCAACACCGTGTCCGGCATTGTACTCATGATATTCTACATCCAGCCCTAAATTTTTAAGAAATTCAGGTGCTTTGCGTGCCCATTCTACAGGAATAACCTGATCAACGGTTCCATGTGAGATAAAGAAGCGTACTTTAGACACGTCTTCGACATGAAGGCTTTTACCAACAATATCCATGTTCAGGTAACCGCTTAATGCTACTACGCGTTTTATTTTTTCAGGATAGGTTAGTGCTACCGCATAGCTTAGGATTGCTCCCTGGCTAAAGCCAACAAGAGTAATGTTATCTGCATCAACAGGGTAGGTGGCAATAATCTCGTCTATAAACTTTACGATAAGATCGCGTGATTCTATAGCCTGTTTGTCGTCAGAGAACTTGTTCATGTCGCTGTCAAACGTAATGGCATACCATGCATGTCCGCTATATTGTGGCAGGTTGTATGGTGCTCTGGCTGATACTATTAAATATTCATCCGGTAATTGCTGAGCGAAGGAGAAAAGATCTTCTTCATTACTTCCGTAACCGTGAAGCAACAGCAATAACGGATTCTTATCCTTTTTTATTTTAGGTTCTCTTACGAGATGGTATAATGATAAATCCATTGATTATAATCGTTTAAACAGTTTTTGAAAGAAAGGGCCAAGCAATGGTACAGCATTCATTTGTCCTTGTATTGCACCGATAATTCCATATGTCCACAAAACAAAAAAGAATAGGTAAAAAGGACCTGTTACCAGCCAACTGTCAAAATTAGATATAGTTGAACCTAATAGCATAGACAATAAGGTTAAGCCTAAAGATTGTCTTATGTGAAATGATGCGAATGCACTTTTCTTTTCGGCATCGCTGTTCATCACCATAGCTATAATACAGCCAATGATGTGCAGGTAAGATATAATGGCGTTAGTTTTACCTTTTTCTATATCGGAGATATTATTATAATTAGTCATTCAAAATTAATTTTCCCTGATTGTATATTCCGTATGCTTTGCCTTTCATGGTTTGTCCAAGGAAAGCTGAATTTTTTGATTTCGATTTGATATCCTCTTTGCTGAATGTCCAGTTGGTATCTGGATTAAACAGCGTGAAAGAAGCAGTAGCACCTTCAGTTATATCCTGATTTGCGAATCCGAAAACCGGTTTTCCTGCAGTGAATTTTTCGACAATTACCTCAAGCGGTAACACAGTCTGTAAGGCTCCAAACGCACTTTCAAGACCTATCGTTCCGTCTTTTGCCATATCGAACTCCAGTTTTTTAAGTTCAATATCAAGAGGGTTGTGGTCTGATGTTATCATGTCAATCGTACCGTCAAGAACCGCCTCGATAAGTACTTTCCTTTCTGAATCAGGACGGAGTGGAGGCATAACTTTATAACGGGTATCAAAGTCAGTTAATACTTCGTCAGTAAGTATTAGGTTGTGTATTGCAACGCTACAAGTCACGTTTAGTCCTTTTGCTTTAGCTTCTTTAATAAGCTGAACCGACTTTGCAGATGATATTGTAGGGATATGCATTTTGCCACCTGTATATTCTAATAAGTACAGGTTACGTACAATTTGTAGTTCTTCAGCAAGGGTAGGGATTCCTTTTAGTCCTAAGCGAGTACTAACTATACCTTCGTGAACTACACCTTTACCTTTGATATTGTTATCGTGTGAAAACGCTATAACCAGTCCGTCAAAATCCTGAACATATTGCAGTGCAATCTTTAAGATTCCGGCATCGGTAACAGATTTGTTATAATCTCCAAAAGCAACAGCTCCGGCGTTTTTCATATCAAAAAGCTCGGCTATGTCTTTACCTTCACTGTTTTTAGTCAAAGCACCTATAGGATGCAGTTTAGTAGCAGCGTGAGCCGATTTAGTCAACAGGAAACTGATGTCTGCCTGTCTTTCGGCAATTGGGTTTCCTGTTGGCTGAAGTGCAATATCAGTAAAACCGCTTTTAGCAGCAACATTTAACCCGTTAGACAGGGTTTCCCTGTCTTCATAGCCGGGTTCACCAAGGCTTACAGAGCTGTCAAACCACCCTTTAGAGATATGCAGATTATCCAGTTCTACAGTATCAAAACCATCAGCAGTGATGTTTTGGGCTATTTTTTTAATGATGCCATTCTCTACCTGTATATCAACAGCCTGTTTATGAAAAGGGCTGTTTTTGTCTATAATAACGGCGTTTTTGAATATCAGGTTCATTTTACAAATTTTTGGATAAGAAGTTCAGTTAACAGGAACAGCAGTGTGCCGATGATGAACCATTTCCATAGTTCACTGGCAGTGCGTTCCGATTTAATCTCATTATAAACCGTTGCGATTGAATCAGCTTCGGTAAAATCGTCAGCAATAGCTTTATTCTGAAGGTAAAGATCACTTTCTGTCCTTGCATGGTTAAAGCTTATATTCTTTAAATTCTGGTCATTTTTATATACTGCAAAGTTACCTGCTTCTTCCGGATAATCACCAAAAGAAAGCTTCACTTTATTATTCAGCAACTGCTGCATCGGAATAAAGTCTGATGTCTCATTTTTCACTGTCAGTACTTCATCCTTCGACAATAATACATCAAGTAAAAGACTTTGGTTTTCACCAATGGTTATAGCACTAATTCCTGTTTTACCACTGTTTTGAGCCATGTTGTAGAATGTAGGTACAATAAGCGGAGAGTTCTGGAAGTTGCTGTTGGTTTTATTTATAGGTGCAGTAAATACATATACATTGCCCAGTTTGTTACTTATAGATGCCAGGAAAGGAGACTGGTCATCATAGCTTAAAACGGGCAGGGCTGTTCCGCCAAGAGTAAAGCCGGTATTCGCTTTTGGATATTGAAAATTATCTGTTTTCTTTTCAAAAACCGTAGCATACAATGGATGGCTGAAGGCAATTTTAGTAATCTGCCTTTCGTTGGTATTAGTACTTTTAAACTGGCTTCCTCCAAAGGCAGCCATGAGGCTGTTCAGATTTTGAATGTTGCTATCAGCCGCTGGTATTATTACAATGTTTCCGCCTTTGGCATAAAAGTCTTTTAGGGTTGTAATAAGTGCCTGAGGAATGTCTTTAATTTCATTTAGAATAATAGCATCCTGCTTACCAAGGCTATTATAATCCAGGGCACGTAATTCAGATGATGTGAAATTAAAATCATCATCAGTATAGATTCTTGAAAGAAAATTGTTTTTAGCAGTATCACCAATAGCAATCACATTTGATTTCTGTGGTTTGCTGATGCTGAAGTAATAGTTGTTATCGTAGGTCAGGCTGTTGTCGTTTATAGAAACATAACCATGGAAATCTTTCTTGGGAATCGTGAATGTGCTTGACTTTTTATTATTGTCGCCAAACTTTACCAATGTTTTCGCAGTAAGGCTTTTGCCATTGTAAAGTGAAATTGGAATGTCGTTCTCAACATCACCAAAAGCTTCCATGTCCACTTTTATCTCATAAAAGTTATCCATAACCTGAGAAATGTAAACACTGTCAATGGCAACGTTAGTTTTATTTTCGGCTTCGGGCACTATAAAATAAACAGGAGCATTGCTGTTGAATTTTGAGATGTCTTTACTGTCTATGTTAACCGCATCGGTAATTACAACAACATCTTTCCCGGTATGCGGATTTTTAGCTTCGGCTTTTGTAAGCAGGAAATCAGGACGAAAAGGAACATCACTGTATTTTATATTCTGCAGGTCTTTTTGTATCGATTTGATATCTGTATCCCACCATACATTGGTATTAGTAATTAGTGAAAACTGTTGGTTTTCTGGAGTGTTTTCAAGTATGTCCTGTACGGCACGTTTTAGCAGTCCTCCTTTACTGCCTTTAGCCTGCATTGAGAATGAATTATCAAGCAATATGACCATTTCATTGCCTTTACGTTCGTCGTCTTTTGCTTTGAAATAAGGCTGGGCAAAAGCAATGATCAGGCAGGCCAGTAATAATAAACGCGTAGCAAGCAACAGCCATTTTTTTATGACAGAGCTTTTGCGTGTTTGCATGCTTAACTCCTTAAGGAAGCGTACATTGGTAAAATATTCTTTTTGGAAACGGCGCAATTGAAACAAGTGAACCAGTATGGGAATTACAAGCAGGAAAAGAAAGTATAGAATTTCCGGGTGTTTGAACTGCATTTCGGTTGAAAGTTTGTCAAAAATACTAATTTTTCCTGTAAACCGCACAGCAATTATGCAGGATAAATTTCACATGATATTTAAAAACTTTACTTTTGTTCTGAATAAATAAATAAGGATGAGAATAGCCGGATTACTGTTGTTGCTTTTTAGCATGAATGCCCTTGCACAGGATAATTATAACCTGGTGGTTGGTACTTATACCAATGCCTGTGAAAGTAAAGGTGTGTATGTGTATGATTTTAATGTGAATACGCTTTCGTTCAAGGAAAAGAACAGTACAGAGGGTGTTATTAACCCGAGCTATTTTACCGTAAACAAATCAAACAATATCATTTATACGGTAAATGAAGACGGAGCAAAAAGCAACGTAAGTTCTTTTAAATATACTCCGGCTACGGGCAAGCTTCAGAGTTTAAACAAAAAAGATTCAGAAGGAGCGGACCCCTGTTATATAATCAATGATGACAAAAATGTTATTGTTGCGAATTATTCAGGAGGCAGCATTGCTGTTTTCGGAAAGAAAAATGACGGTGCACTGACTGAAGCTAAACAGGTTGTAAATCATACCGGAAGTAGTGTGAATAAGCAACGTCAGGAAAAAGCCCATGTACACATGGTTTGCTTTTCTCCTGATAAAAAATATATATTCTCTAATGATCTGGGTGAGGATAAAATATATATCTACTATTATAATGCCGATGGTGGTGCTAATACACTAACGTTGAAAGAAACTATTGACGTTAAGCCCGGTAGCGGACCAAGACATTTGGTGTTTAACCCAAATGGTATTTTCTTTTATGTGATCAATGAGCTTTCTGCTACAGTGAGCGTATATAGCTATAGCTACGAAAAACCTCAGTTTATTCAGGAACTGTCATTATTTGCTAAGGATTGTACCGATGCTAACAGTGCTGCTCATATCAGTTTTTCAAAAGATGGAAAGTATCTGTATGCTACTAACAGGGGAGATGCTAACACCATTACTGTGTTTAAAGTACATTCAAACGGTATGATCAATCAGGTGCAGCAGATTACTACAGGTGGTGAGGGCCCAAGGAATTTTGTTATCGATCCAACAGATAATTACTTATTGGTAGCGCATCAGTACACGCACAATATCATCATCTTTAAAAGAGATAAAACTACAGGTGTGCTTACCGAAACCGGTAAAAAAATAGACGTTTGTTCTCCGGTTTGCCTAAAGTTTACGGCGAATAAATAATATCCGAGAATCTATATAAAACAAAAGGCGATGCATTGCATCGCCTTTTTAATGTGTTGTTATTTTTTTAAGATTCATCTTCAACTGAAGCGTCCGGTGCATTTTTCTTAACCGATTCAATACCGTTTTCTCTCGCAGCAACGCTTTCATACATTTCACTTGAACCAATAATCTGTCCGTTTCCTGCTTTAAGATTAAAAAACGGCTTTCCGTTAGATGATTCTTTCCTGTCATATCTGTCATCATCCGGAGCGTTTTTCTTAACCGAATCAATACCATTTTCGCAAGCCGATTTAGTAGTATAGCCTTCACTGCCTAATATGACCTGTCCGTTTCCTGCTTTCAGATTGAACTGATACTCACCATTTGCCCTTTTAGTAATTACAAATTTTCCCATAATTTAAAATGTAAGTTGATTAATAAAGATCTATTGGTATCTGTAAAGTTATGAAATTTGTTTTGGCAGCGGTGTTAAGAAATCATGATAAAGTGTTTGTTGTTAATATATTGCAATAAAAAAGCGATGCGTTTGCATCGCTCTGTATATTCTATTTTCCTTTTTTCTTTTTTGCAGCACGTTTGGCTTCAACAGCACGGTTACGCGGAGCCGTTTTTCTTGGTTTGGTTTTACCCGGGCCACCAAGGTTAACCTTTTTATTTTTGTCTTTCTTATCATGAAAAGCACCTCCGCTTTCCTGAGTTGGCCTTTTTAGAAGGATTTTCATCTTCTTTTTATCTTTCTCAAAATCAAGACGACGTTCAGCTATTTCAAGTCCTTCCGGCAGTTCAAGGAATTTCACCTCTTTTTCCATTAATACTTCTGCTTCCACTTCAATATCTTCTTCTGATGGAGCAATAAAGCTTATAGCTGTACCTGTTTTATCAGCACGTCCGGTACGACCAATACGGTGAATGTATTGTTCAGGGACTTCAGGGAATTCCATATTGATAACATGGGTAATATCCGATATGTCAAGACCACGGGCCATAACATCTGTAGTTACAATACCTCTAATCTCTCCCTGTTGAAAAGAAGCCATGGTATTAAGCCTGTAGTTTTGTGATTTATTAGAGTGTATAACCCCAAACTCGCCTGCATACTCTTCTTCAAGCGCATCCATAACAAGATCGGCAGTTTTTTTGTTGTTTACAAAAACAAGGATACGGCTTAGGTCTTCATTTTTAAGCAATTCCTTAAGCAGATTTATTTTCGTAAGGAAGTTAGGTACACGATAGCCCAATTGGGTTATTTTTTCTAATGGTGTGCCACTTGCCGCAAGAGAAACTTCTTCAGGAAAATCAAAGAAATCATTAAGCATATCATCCACATCATCGGTCATAGTTGCCGAAAACAGGATGTTCTGCCTTTTGGTTTTCATCATTGATAAGATTGAAGTGATCTGGAAACGGAAACCAAGATTCAGTATCTCGTCAAACTCATCGATAACCAGTTTTTTCACTTCGTCAAAGCGTACAATGTTGTCAAGGGCAAGGTCCATCATTCTACCCGGAGTACCCACAAGGATATCAACACCTTCATACACTTTGGTCTTTTGGGTATTGATATTAACACCACCATAAACTCCAAGAGTTCGGACTGACATATAAGCTGTAAGCTTTTCCACTTCTTCAACCACCTGAACAACAAGTTCGCGTGTAGGAACAACGATAACCACACGTGGTACATGCACATTGGCAAATTTCCATTGTTTAAGTATAGGTAATAGGTAAGCAAAAGTTTTACCGGTACCTGTTTGTGCAATGCCCATCATGTCGCGACCCGAAAGGATTACAGGCATAGCTCTTTCCTGAATAGGGGTAGGGTTGGTAAAGCCAAGTTCGTCTATGGCTTTCTGTAATGCTTTTGGAAGATCCAGGTCTTGAAATGTGGCCATGTAATGCTGTATTTTGTGCAAAGATAGGCATTTTAAGGCGAAGGAGCAGAAGATATATTTTTGTAGGCTTGCGTATAGAAATTAACAAAACCTTTTCAAAATTTAATTTTACGCTTTTTAACTTAGCTATATAAACTAAAAGCCATGTCAGAATTTGTAATTATAGGTGACCATATTTCAATTGCAGCAATCAGGAGTTATCTCTTTGCTAAAAAAATAGATAAAGGAGATTCTCTGGTACTCAATGCAGTCGATTTTGAACATATCCTTGAGGAGATAAGACATTCTGAAGAACCGGTAGATATACCTCTGAATGTTTTGGGAGTACTGCTCTTAAAAGATTCATCGGGCGATATTCCTATTGGTAAAATCCAGATAGTAAAGAACGAGAAATTATAACTGAAATCTTACTTACTTTTATAAATGTTGAGAAAAAAGCTTCGTAGTAGTGCCCGGAGCTTTTTTTGTTTTCGGCACTTAAATTATTGATATAAAAAAACACAATCATGAAGGACCAGTTTAATGTGATTACTGATGCTTTTCATGCTGCAGGTATTGACAGTAAAAAAGTTGAATTCAGTATAACTGAATATTCCCTGAATTCTAAACTTAGCTTTAAGTTTAATAACATAAAGGAATTAATGCTTTTTTTGGATATTACGCCGGTATCTGAAAAAGGAAAAGCTGTTAAAGCAATGTTTGTAGAAGCCGGTATTGATCCTGATAAGTTTTTTTATGTTAATTTCTTTAAACCCAAAGTTGCCGAATTGTAGATGATATATAATTTAATCTTATTCCTACGAAATTCATTTTATTTCTAAAGAAAAAATATTACTACTTTTCGTTAAAATCCTTATTTTTGTTCTGGTTAAGGCAATATGAAAGGGACTTTACAAGTTATTAATTTGTAACCATGAACTTGAACTGATAAAATAATTCATTTAAAACCATTCCTGTTTGCTATAAAACTACATTATATTATTTTTTAAAGTAAAAGGAAATGAAATTATTTTCGTTGATATTATCTATAATCGTATTTATAATCTCTTTATATTTTTTTGTACTTAAGATTGATGACGTTTACAGTCTTAATGATATGATTTATGTATCATTATTGGTAGTACTTATGGCAATATGTGTTGTTGGGGTTATTATCAACTGGGAGTTTTTTAGGCAGCGAAAAAAGAAAACGTTTATTTTCTTTGTGAATAATACCTTCTCAAAAAAGAAAAAATAAACCCTCACAAAGTGAGGGTTCTGTTTTTTAAAGTCTTCCGAAATAGTATCCGTTTGCGCCTACATCCACAATGCTGTTTAATGAGAAAATGTCTCCCTGACTATTTCTGAATGAGGCATCTTTTAAATAGATATCATGATTGTATATACCACCTGTTTCGGTTGTTATCACTAACAAGTTTCCATCAATCATTTGCCATTTTTGAATAGGAAGAGATGGAACCTCAGATCCCTGACCACAAACGTTGGTTTTTGTTGCTGTGCTTTTGTAGACATTAAATAAAATTACATAGTTGGGATTTTGTGCTATTGAAATTGTATCGGTTTCAATCTCATTATCAAAAACTTCACTAAAATTAGGAATATTCAATGAAAGGGTTTCTGCAGACTGCATTGTGAAGATCAGATTGCTATTCTCATCACATGCGTTCACTACAGGAGCATCGGCTCCTTCAGCGATGAATTTAAAATCAAAATCAAAATCCTTATCTACATAACCAAAAGAACTCTCTACAATAGTTATTTTTTCATCTCCATGATTAAATGATACATTGGTCAGAATAATAGTGTGTCTGTAGCCTAAGAGTTTACCTGTGTTAGTATCCAGATTTTCTGAAGTAGATATAGACAGCGTTCCCTGTCCTGTCCATATTCCATCTTCTTTAGCTGGTGGGATGTCAGATTTTGTACAAAGCGAACCTGTTGGTTTACTAACAAAATCGTAATATGTAAGTGTGTTCGATCCTCCTAAAGTAATTTGTAACGGAGTGTCTACGCCTGTTATAGGGTCTATGGTAGACTTATTTATCAGTGCTCCTTTAGCCAATACTAAAATAAGTGCTTCCGTGCCTGTTACTTTATAATAAGTTTCTGTTGTTCCTGATACATCATCAATATTGTTTGGACAGGCAGTAGGGACCTCTACGCTGCTGAAATCAAATGTTTTATAACCCATGTCGCCATCATCACAACCGGCAATAAGTGCTAGAGCAGCAACCAGGCAAAGAATCTTTTTCATATAAGAGTATTTTAAACAAAAATAGTGTTTTTAATTAGTTTCCGAAATCTTTTACAAGAGCCGGTAAAATAAAATTGTCAAAAGCTTTTTTCTGTAATTTTGCATCAATGAAAAAAGCATATCTCGATAACGCCTCTACTACAGCATTACGTACTGAAGTAATACAGGAAATAACGCATATACTTACAGAAAATTATGGAAATCCTTCCTCTACGCATGCTATTGGCCGAAGTGCCAAAGTAATTGTAGAGACTTCCCGTAAAACAATTGCAGGACTTATTCATGCTGAAGCCCGTGAAATTATCTTTACTTCATGCGGAACTGAAGCTAACAACTGGATCATTTTTAGTGCAGTAAAAGATTTGGGAGTGAAGCGTATCATTAGCAGTAAGATTGAGCATCATTCTGTTTTGCATGCTGTTGAAGAAGCAGGAAAGCAATATGGAGTTAAGGTTGATTATGTAAATCTGTTGAAGGATGGTAGCGTTGATATGACGCATTTGGTACAATTGCTTTCAGAGGATATCCCAACACTGGTAAGCCTAATCCATGTGAACAATGAAACGGGCACTATGCTTGATCTCGAAAGAACGGGACGTATATGTAAGCAATATGGAGCTTATTTTCATACCGATACTGTTCAGTCTATGGGTAAAATTTTACTGAACCTACAGGTACTGCCAGTAGATTTTTTAGTTGCGAGTGCTCACAAATTCCACGGACCCAAAGGTGCTGGGTTTGCATTTGTCAGAAAAAATACCTCATTAAAACCGATAATATTTGGAGGAGAACAGGAAAAAGGTTTTCGAGCTGGTACTGAAGCGGTGCATCAGATAGGCGGAATGGCTAAGGCGCTTGAACTGTCTTATGCTAATCTGGATACGGAAAGAGAATATATCAGTTCTTTAAAATCCTATCTTATTGAACAACTGGATATCCATTTCCCGGGATATAAGATCAACGGGCAGAATGATAATCTTTTTTATAATATCATTAATGTGATGCTTCCTATGTCTGATGATAAAACATCTATGATATTGTTTCATCTGGATATGCAGGGCATTGAAGTTTCTCGCGGGAGTGCGTGCCAGTCAGGTAGCGTGAAGCCTTCTCATGTACTAAAAGAGATACTTTCTGACGACGATGTAAAGAAGCCGTCTCTGCGGATTTCATTTAGTCATTATAACACTAAAGAAGATATAGATCTGCTTATTGCAGCCCTCAAAACAATATAACAAAAGGGCCACCCATTTGGGTAGCCCTCGGCACTACAAAAATAAACGAACTGGATTAAAACTTCATACCAAAACCAAAGCCAAGCAACCAGGGGTCGATGTCCACTTCGGCCGGAATACTTAGCCCTGCGGCAAGGTTAGAAGCATCAACTTTTACATCGGTATTCAAAAAGAGTTTCTTTGCATCTATATTAAAGAAGAACTTATCTGTGATCATATAGTCGAAACCTACCTGAAATGCATAACCTAAGGCATTATCATAATCAACATCTTTTACTGTGTTACCGGGTTTTATATCATAAAATATGGTGTAGTTGATACCTGCACCCACATATGGCTTAAAATCTTTATCTGCAAGTGGATAAAAATGATACTGAAAAGTAAGGGTAGGAGGCAGTAAGCGCACGCTGCCTAAATCTACATTAGCGTTTGTTGGTCCTCCAACAGCAGAAATATCCGATCCTGTTGTGCTTACATCATGTTTAGAAGTTCCAAGTATAAGTTCGGCAGCAAAGTTTTTGGTAAAGAAATACGTAAAGTCAAGTTCAGGGATAAAGGTAGAGGCTATGGAAGCATCGCCGCCTATTATTCCAATATTAGCACTTTCATCAGGGGTTACGGCTAAACCACGAAGACGTACCTGCCATTTTTTAAAATCATTTGGCTGGTCTTCTTTTTCTGTTTGTGCAGTTACAGTCGTTATACTTATGAATGATAGTGCAATTACAGATAATATCAATTTTTTCATTTGTGTATGTTTTGAATTACATGCCAAAAGTATGTAAGACAAATCCTGTGAATACTGATATTAATCATGGTTTGGAAACTACTTTTTCCTGATTAATCAGGTAAGAGTTGAATAGCAATATTTTAAAGGCATTAATTTTTAGGTGGATTTTTTTTATTCTTACCTCTTTTAAATTCCAGATAATAAAGCCACAATACAAATAGTCCCATAGCTATAGATGTACCTCCGTAGCTTACCCCCATACCTCCGCGGGAATTAATACCTGCGCTTACCGATCCTTTATAGAATTGATAAATGCCCAAACCGATAAAAGCTATTGGAATTGAAAAAATTACTATGCCTGCTAATAGTTGTAAAAAAATACTGTTTTTTGCAGGAGGATAAGATATATCCGGAACATTAAATGGGTTTTTCTTTTTCCTTTTCATAAGTGTAATTTAATCTCCTATTAAAATTTTATAACCGTTACAATCACGAATAATAAACTCCCTGCTTCCATATGGGCGAAGCAATATTTCCTGAACGATATCAGCACCTTTAGTTTTTATTTCTGCGTAAAAAGCATCAATCTCAGGAATCCATAAAATGAGGTCAGTTGTAGAAGGTCGGAATTTATCATTTGTTAAAAATTCATCTGATTTAGCAAAATGAATCTGTATGCCATCGCGTTCAATCATTCCATAAACGGGTGGATTAAGAGCATACCCTATAATGTTAAAACCAAGGATGTCACGATAGTATTCGGCTGTCATTTTTACATCAGGGACCAGTAATTGAGGAGCAACACCAATTACTTTAGGTTTAGAGTTTTCCATAAGCAGCAATTTTTTATCAAATGTAATGAATCAAAAAAAGCGTAATATGATCTATTACGCTTTATCTATATTTATTGAAATTTTAGTTTCCCTGGTAAGCTGCCGCATTTACTGCAGGTACAACATCATTTTTAGGGATCATTGATAATGAAATGAAATCAAATTTCCAGGCTCCGTCTTTTTTAACAAGATGTGTTGCCATCCTCCATGATACATATTGCGTAAAAGCTATAGGTTTGAACTGATCTACTAACACAGCGCCCGCTCCATTGTCTTCGAAAATAATTTCGCGTCTGTCTATCTGATAATCAATAGTTCCTATGGCAGGATTGGTGAGTTTTTCAATCAGATATTTTTCAAAGGCCAACTGACTGAAAACTTCATCGGGGTCGGTACCCATATAAAAGCCGTTTTCAATAGTGAGTGCTTTGATGTCCTGAGGCTTTTTAGCCTTAAATGCTGTATGGAATTTATCAGCTATAGCAAAGATTGCTGTTTTTTCGCTTTCCGGATCTGATGCTTCGGTTTGTGAAGATGTTTTATCATTTTTACAGCCGATAGCAGCCGACATAGAAAATGCAAGTAGTAATAGTGTAATAATTCTTTTCATGGGTTTAGCTAGTTTAGAAGGCTAATATATTAATTTAATGAAACATCCTGCTCCATAATTGTTGTAAGCATTACTTTATTTATGTCTTTTTCTTTAGCAATTCTGTTTGAATGTTTTTCTATGGTACATTCAAAAAAACGTTTCTGGCGAAACGACCATTTCCAAATGTATTATCTCTTTGTACATAGGCATCGCTAAATAGCTGTAAAGCTTTTGCTTTTGCAGAAGAGTCTAAAATATAGTCCGATTTTTTACAATTAATCTCAAATATTGCTAAAAGGTCTTCGGGTGTATAATCTGCAAAATTTATATAACGATTAAATCTTGAACCAAAACCGGGGTTAGTATTAAGAAATGTTTTCATCTCGTTAGTATAGCCTGCCAAAATTACAACAAGCCTGTCTCTATCATCTTCCATACGTTTTAGCAAGGTAGCAACAGCTTCTTTTCCAAATATCTCATTTGAACCACTATTCAGTGAATAAGCTTCATCAATAAATAGAACACTGTCTAACGCATCATCTATAACATCATCAACTTTTGCAGCCGTCTGACCCTCATATTCAGCAATAAGCCCCGCACGATCGGTTTCTATCAGTTCGCCAATATCAAGGATGCCTAAATGCTCATATATTTTGGAAACTATACGGGCAACAGTAGTTTTGCCTGTTCCGGGGTTTCCTGTAAACACCATATGGTATGAAACAGAAGATGTTTTTAAACCTTCCTGTTCACGTTCTTTCTGGATTTTGATAAAATTTACAAGGGTGTTGATTTCGTCTTTTACTTCTTTCAGTCCCACAAGAGCATTAAGTTCTTTTAGCACATCTTCTAAAGTCTCATTCTTATCAGCATCATCCGGATGCTGTTTCTTTTTATTCTTTTTAGATTGATTACTACTTTTGTTTTTAGAGTTTCGGCTGTTTTTTTCTATGATCTTATTTGAATGAGATACTAAACAATCGAGGCAATAATCGTCGCTTTGATTGTATGTTTCAATTGGATCTCCACAATCTTTGCAGGGTTTCGGGTTGTAGTTTTTATCAAATTTTTCCTGAGATGTAAAAAGTATGCCTATAGCAGAAAATATTCCGAATATCCCGGGTATGCCACTCCAGCAAACAATCAGATATTCATATCCTAATTTTTTATTGCCTAAATAAAATAGATGGGCTCCGAAAGATCCCAGAAAGAATGCTAAAAGAATTGCTTTCCATTTTTCTCTTGGCTTTGCTGATGGCGTGGGTTGATGTGGTAATGGCATTGGTTTATTTTTGGCCTAAAATAGTACAATTTGTTCTGGTGTAAAAATGAATGGTATCATTCTGGGGAATAGTTTTTAACAAAAATCAGCCGATTGGTCAAAGAGAATTTATCTCATCCAACCCTCAATTTTATAATTTTTTTGTGCCAGTTTTGTTTCTTTTCCGGTTACACTATCTTTAAACCACATTTCAAACCTTGCTGCATAAGGCTTATCCCAGTCACCTTCATAAATAGTAAAATCCTCTTTTAAGAGATGATACATTATTGAATTATGCTGCTTAACAGGGATAGCAGAATGAAATTCCAGTTCTTTTACACTTAACGGATCATTTTGTGTTATTTCAAAAGCTTTTAGATATATAGTTCCCTTTTGAGAATTACCGATACTGATATCATATGTATATATACCAGGCTGTGAGCCATTGTATATTTTAAAGTCTGTTTGTTTCTCAAAAGTGTCATTATATGAATCTAATGGTTTTTCGAGCTTTATATTTGTTTGTATTTCAAGATTGTCGGCATAATAATCGTGAGGATTACACATTATGAATGAGAATAAAAATATGATACCTAGAAAAGCAAGCAGTAGTGTTGAGATAATTTGCAGGAATCCCTGTAGGCGTTGTTTCGTAACTAATTTTTCAATTCCTAATATGAATGATAGGAGGAATGAAGAGGATAGTAAAATTAAAGCAATGTTATATGTTATCCGGTTATGAAAAGGGAAAAGATAAGAGAATATAAAGCCAATAATAAAGATTACAAATAGGGGAATATACCATTTGGTATAATAGTCGGACAACAGTTTTTTCATAAAAAATGATTGGTTCTCAAATATAAAAATCCGCTCTGAAAACTCAAAGCGGATTTTTATTATTGCGATGCAAATCTAAAATCTGCAATCTATAATCTAAAATTACAAGTGAATAACTTCATCGTAAGCAGCCGCAGCAGCTTCCATTATAGCCTCGCTCATAGTAGGGTGAGGGTGAACCGATTTAATGATTTCGTGACCTGTAGTCTCAAGTTTTCTTGCAACAACAGCTTCAGCGATCATATCAGTAACTCCGGCACCAATCATGTGGCAGCCTAACCATTCTCCATATTTGGCATCAAAGATTACTTTTACGAAACCGTCTGGAGTTCCCGCGGCCTTAGCTTTACCTGAAGCAGAGAATGGGAATTTACCAACTTTTATCTCGTAACCTTTTTCTTTAGCTGCTTTTTCAGTAAGACCTACAGAAGCAATTTCCGGAGTAGCATACGTACATCCAGGAATGTTTCCGTAATCAAGAGGTTCTACGTGAAGACCTGCTATTTTCTCAACACAAAGAATACCTTCTGCAGAAGCAACGTGTGCTAATGCCTGACCCGGTACGATATCACCGATAGCATAGTAACCAGGTATGTTTGTCTGGTAGTATGAATTAACCAATACTTTATCTCTGTCAGTAGCAATACCTACCTCTTCAAGACCTATGTTCTCGATGTTTGATTTGATACCTACAGCAGAAAGAAGGATATCTGCTTCAAGGATCTCTTCGCCTTTAGCTGTTTTTACAGTAGCTTTAACACCTGCACCTGAAGTATCAACTTTCTCAACAGAAGAGTTAGTCATGATATCGATACCTGATTTTTTAAGCGAACGCTCGAATTGTTTTGATACCTCTTCATCCTCTACAGGAACGATGTTTGGCATGAACTCAACGATAGTTACTTTAGTACCCATTGAGTTGTAGAAGTGAGCAAACTCAACTCCAATAGCACCTGAACCTACAACGATCATAGATTTTGGCTGCTCAGGAAGCGTCATTGCCTGACGGTAACCGATAACTTTCTTACCATCCTGAGGAAGATTTGGAAGCTCACGTGAACGTGCACCTGTAGCGATAATGATATGGTCTGCGCTGTATTCGGTAGTAGCACCGTCTTTTGCTGTTACATCAAGTTTTTTACCAGGCTTAAGTTTACCTGTACCTTCAATTACATCAATTTTATTTTTTTTCATAAGGAACTGAATACCTTTGCTCATACCGTCGGCTACGCCACGGCTGCGTTGTACTACAGCACCAAAGTCTTTGTCAAATTCGTTTACGGTAAGACCGTAGTCTGAAGCGTGTTTCAGGTAATCAAAAACCTGAGCACTCTTTAAAAGTGCTTTTGTTGGGATACAGCCCCAGTTAAGGCAGATACCGCCAAGGTTTTCTTTTTCCACAATTGCAGTTTTGAATCCTAATTGTGCTGCCCTGATTGCGGCTACATATCCGCCAGGACCACTTCCTAAAACAATAACATCGTATTTCATCAGTGTATAATTTCTGTATTAATTTGTGCCTACGAAAGTAAGTATTTATTTGGTTATTCTAAAATGTTTCAATATTTGATTGCTTATATACTCCGAGAGTTGCACCTTCGGCTATTGCATCGACCCTTTTAGGGTCTCAAGGCTCAGATGTGACTGTAAACTTTGTATTATGCTTCCTCCTCCGCAACAAACTGAGAATAATAAAGGTTCTTATAGTATCCTTCAGCGCGGTTTATCAGTTCATAATGCGAACCGGCTTCAACGATGTGGCCTTTGTCCATTACTATGATTTTATCAGCATTCACTACCGTTGCCAGCCTGTGGGCAATAATAATTGAGGTTCTGCCTTCGGTAATCTTGTCCGTAGCGTTCTGTATTAGTTCCTCAGAGTAGGTGTCAATAGAAGAGGTAGCCTCGTCTAATATCAATATACTCGGGTTGCTTACCAATACACGAAGAAAAGCAATAAGCTGTCGCTGTCCGGATGACAACATTACTCCACGCTCTTTTACATTATAATCATAGCCTTCCGGCAGACTCATAATGAAATCGTGTACACCAATCTCTTTTGCGGCATTAATAACTGTCTCACGGCTTATTGAGGGATCATTCAGCGTAATGTTGTTCAGGATTGTATCTGCAAAAAGGAAAACATCCTGTAATACAATGCCTATCTGTCTCCTAAGGCTTTCAAGGGTAAAATCGTTGATATCTGTACCATCGATACTAATTTTACCGCTGCTTATTTCATAGAAACGATTCAGAAGATTGATTATGGTAGATTTACCTGCTCCTGTTGCACCTACAATTGCAATAGTGGTTCCTGCATCTATTTTCAGGTCTATACCTTTAATTACTTCTTCGTTTTCGATATAGCTGAAATGTACTTTTTCAAAATCGATTTGTCCTTTAAAATGCCCTGCAACTTTTGTTCCCGGTGTTTGTACAAGGTCTTCCATTTCTAATAATTCAAATACCCTGTCTGAAGCAATCATACCCATTTGCATTTCGTTGAACTTATCGGCGATTTGCCTAAGTGGGTTGAACAGCATACCGATGTACATTATATAAGCAAACATGTCTCCGGGTTGGGTAATAGAATCTCCGTTAAGAATATTTAGTCCGGCGTACCATATTACCATACCCAGTGTTAATGAAGATATGGTATCGGCAACAGGGAAAAAGATAGAGTTGTAAAGAATGTTCTTCTGCCAGGCATCGTTATGTTTTTTGTTTATGTCTTTGAATTTTTCGTATTCTATATCCTCACGGTTAAATAGCTGAACGATACGCATACCTGTAACACGCTCCTGAACAAAAGTATTCAGGTTGGCTACCTGCGTACGTACTTCTTCAAAAGCACCTTTCATTTTCTTCTGGAAAATGCGTGTGGCATATACCAGTAACGGCATAGCTAACAGAACAACAATACTCAGTTTCCAGTTCATATAGAACATAAAAACAAGAATTACAATCATTTTCAGCAGATCACTCACGATCATGAATAATCCCTGACTGAAAATCTTTGAAATGGATTCGATATCAAAAACAGTACGCGTTACCAGTCTTCCAACTGCTTCGTTATCAAAGAATTTCATCCTGAAGCTGTTGATGTGTGCGAATAGTTTTTCGCGAATGTCTTTTACAATATCCTGCCCAAGCCAGTTAGCAAGGTATACGAAGTAAAATTGGGATATTACCTCAAGCATCAGTACAACTCCCATAAGTATTACATAAAATAATAATCCGGAAGCATTTTTAGGGATAAGGTATTCATCTACTGTTTCCTTAAGCAGGTAAGGCCTCGCAGCGGCAAATAACGAAAGGGATATTGAGAATAATATAACCCATATAAAACGGGCTTTATAAGGTTTTGCATATTGCATAACCTTTTTGAATGATGACGATTTTTTGGTTTTCATAATAATGGTCTAAAGATACGGATAAATTACCTTAGTAAGGTACAATCCATGAGCGGGAACTGAAAATCCTGCCTTATTCCTGTCGCGGCTTTCAATAATTGAAGTTACGTCATTAACGCTTATTTTACCAAGGCCAACATTGACCAGTGTCCCAACAATAGCGCGAACCATATTTCGTAAAAAACGATCAGCACTAACCGTAAAGACAAGTTTATTGTCATGTTGTTCCCAGCTGGCTTCCATAATATCACAATTAAATGTTTTTACATCAGTATGTGTTTTGGAGAAGCATTTAAAATCGGTATAATTGAAAAGAAGCTGTGCTGCTTCATTCATTTTTTCAACATCCAGTTTGTGAAAGTTGTACCAACTGCCTTCGTGGTCAAAAGCATCTTTAAAAGTATGGATGTGGTATTCGTATGTGCGTCGGGTGGCATCAAAGCGTGCATGGGCATCTTCGTGCAACGGAATAAAACGGTAAACTACTATATCCGCAGGTAAAAAAGAGTTTAACCGTTTAACCAGCTGAGCGGTATCGGCAATTTCCTCATGGTCAAAGTGGGCAAACATTTGCTTAGCATGTACACCGGTATCGGTACGTCCGGCACCTACTACATCTATCTCTGTTTTAAGTAGTGTTGATAATGCTTTGTTCAGTGTTTCCTGTACTGATGGACTATGCGGCTGAAACTGCCAACCGCAGTAATTCTTACCATTATATGCGAATTCTATAAAATATCTCATGAGGATGCAAAGTTACGGTTTTAAGTTATAATGTAATAATGTTGCAAAGTTTCTAAGTTACTTTTGTAACGTGATAAACAAACGTTTTAAACTTTATAACTTTACAACATTAAAAACTTTAAGAACTAAATGAAAATTCTCCTCCTTAGCGATACCCATAGCCATATAGATGACACAATACTTAAATATGTACGCCAGGCGGATGAAGTATGGCATGCCGGGGATATAGGTGATTTGTCTGTTACCGATGCCTTGAAAAAAGAGAAACCCTTAAGAGCAGTGTACGGCAACATTGATAGTAATGAAGCCCGTTTGGAATTCCCATTGAACAATCGTTTTATGTGCGAAGGGGTAGACGTATGGATTACGCATATTGGTGGTTATCCGGGTAAATACAATCAGGCAGTGAGGGAGGAGATTAACTTGAACCCACCTAAGCTTTTTATTTGCGGGCATTCACATATATTAAAAGTACAGTTTGATCAGAAATTAGGGTTATTACATATGAACCCCGGAGCGGCAGGAGTGAGCGGATTTCATCAGGTACGGACTATGCTGCGCTTTGAGATTGATGGAGATAAAATTCAGAATCTTGAAGTGATAGAGATTGGGAAACGATAATCAGATTATTGGATTTTTAGATTGTTCGATAAATATATACAAATATATTTTTGTTGTAGAGACGTTGCATTGCAACGTCTTTTTTATTTAGTATGTAAGGGGGGAGGGGTAAGGCCTAAAAACAAAAAATCCGGATAATATCCGGATTTTTTTACGCACTAATAAACTAAGTTAAAAGGTTTATCTCAATCGGTCTACTGATTTTACGAGGTCTTCATCCTTCTTGATAGCTTTATTGGCTAAGCTTAGAAAAACGATAGAAACAATCGGGAGGATTACCCCAATACCCTTCTCTGAAACCACCTTATCAGGGTCGGTCTCTCCGGATAAATTGAATAGCCTGAATATAAATAATCCTAATAAAATTACATTTAATATTATGTTCAGCCTGCCCATCACAAACTGATTTTTTCTTTTTTTATAGGTCATTATGCTAACAATACTAAGTGTGGTACTGAAAGCAAAAAGCAATACGAAAGCAAGGTCACGGATAAAATAATAATTTACCCCGTTTTTGGTTACCCAAAGTGGAAAAGCAAACGGCAATACTCCCGTTGCAATTACTGCTATAATCAGATATACTGTTTGTATTCTTTGTAACATTCTGCCTTTATTTGCAGCACAAAAATATACTTTCTTTTTGTAAAATACTATTGCAAACTAAAAATAAATTTGTAATATTGCAATACCATTTCATAACTGCTTCATTCTGAAGTAGGGTATTCCTAAAAATTGCTTTCCACCAAAAAAACATTGCTAGTTACACTATTTAATTTAACCAAAAGTTATTCATGTTTGATATTTCCGAGTTAAAAGAAATGAAGCTTCCTGAGCTTCAGGAAATTGCAAAAAAAGCAAAAATTAACAAATACAGAGGACTAAAAAAAGATGAGCTTGTTTACCAGATTTTAGACCACCAGGCTGCAAATCCGGCTACAATTAAACCTCTTTTTGACGATACCTCTGCTGCTCCTGCCAAAGAAACTGCCGAAAAGCCCGCTGAAAAAGCTAAAAGGGCAAGAATAGTTCCTGAAGGTGCTAAAAAAGAAGTTCCGCAAAAGAAAACTGTTCCGGTCAAAGAAGCTCCGGCACAATTGCCTTTTTCTGAAACAACAACAGAAGGGCCAACGGCAAAAACAGAATTAAAAAAACCTGCTATTACCAAAAAAGTTGCTGAAACTTCTGAAACAGTTGCTCAACCGGTGCAGGAGATTACTTCTAAAGAAACTCCGGAAGCTAAAAATGTTGCTTCTAAAGAGGATAAAAATCAAAAGAATGTTGGCACCAAGGACACAGCCAACAATCAGGCTAAGCCGCAAAATGCTGAAGTTAAGCAGAATAAACCCCAGAGGACTCCGCTTACTGATGAAGAGAGACAGGCACAGATTGAAAGGGCTAATGCCAACAATCCAAATCACCCAAGCTATAAGGGTAACAAAAGCAAAGAAGCTGCTTCAAATGCCAATGCTACGCCAGGTGAACAACAACCTGTTGTAGTGCAAAATAAAAAGCAGAACTTCCGTGAACCGGATTATGAGTTTGACGGAATTATAGAAAGTGAAGGGGTTCTTGAAATGATGCCTGACGGATATGGTTTCCTTCGCTCTTCAGATTACAACTACCTTGCATCTCCGGATGATATTTACCTTTCCAATTCACAAATACGCCTTTTTGGACTAAAAACAGGAGATACCGTAAAAGGTGTGGTTCGTCCGCCAAAAGAAGGCGAAAAATACTTCCCATTAGTAAAAGTACTTAAGATAAACGGTCATGATCCGCAAGTGGTGCGTGACAGGGTTTCGTTTGAACATCTTACACCGCTTTTCCCTGAAGAGAAATTCAACCTTGCTGATAAACAAAGCACTATTTCTACGCGTATTATCGATTTGTTCTCGCCAATAGGTAAAGGACAAAGGGGAATGATCGTGGCACAGCCTAAAACCGGTAAAACCATGCTTCTTAAGGATATTGCTAATTCAATTGCAGCGAATCATCCTGAGGTCTATCTTTTGGTGTTGCTTATTGATGAGCGTCCTGAAGAGGTTACCGATATGCAACGCAGCGTTAGGGGAGAGGTTATTGCTTCTACCTTTGACGAGCCTGCTGAACGTCACGTAAAAGTGGCTAACATCGTGCTTGAAAAAGCAAAACGCCTTGTAGAGTGCGGTCACGATGTGGTTATCCTTCTGGATTCAATCACGCGTCTTGCAAGAGCTTACAACACAGTACAGCCTGCATCGGGTAAAGTATTGAGTGGTGGTGTTGATGCTAATGCATTACAAAAACCGAAACGTTTCTTTGGTGCAGCCCGTAATATTGAAGGTGGAGGTTCGTTAAGTATAATTGCTACGGCACTTACTGATACCGGCTCTAAAATGGACGAAGTTATCTTTGAAGAATTTAAAGGTACGGGTAACATGGAGCTTCAACTTGACAGGAAGATTGCTAACAAGCGTATTTTCCCTGCTATCGATCTTACATCGTCAAGTACAAGGAGAGATGACCTACTTCTTGATCCTAAAACCATACAGCGCATGTGGATCATGAGAAAATATCTTGCCGATATGAACCCGGTTGAAGCGATGGACT
>QFQM01000414.1 GCA_003243255.1 Flavobacterium psychrophilum
ATTTGGTAATAAACTAACCATGTTATCCACGCAGTTTGAATGCGTGAAGAATAAGGACAAAGAGTTTCAAGTTGCATTTGGCAGGCATCTAAAAAAATTAAGGAATGACCGCGATTGGTCGCAAGGCCAACTGGCTGCATTCTTGAATATCGACAGCAATCAAATATCAAGGATTGAAAATGGACGACACGCTGTCAACATACATACCATAAGAGCGCTTGCTACGGCACTTGGCAAATACCCTGATGAATTACTTCGATTCGAATTTGATCACAAGCTAAATACAGACTTTGGTGCTGGCACTAAAAAGACTAAGCGTCCACAAACCACATTATCAATAATCAACCTGATCGGGACAGATTTTCTAAATTCACCAAAATCAGTGGGTCAGATCATTAAGCAATGTAAAAAGCTTTATAGTGCAAATCTAAGGAGTTCTGCGGTATCCGGAGTTCTTAAGAAGCTTGTAAGTGAGCGGAAGTTAAAAAGAGTCAAGTCTCAAAATAAAAAGTCAAAATATATGTATCAAAAGAGAGTGAAGTAGATATTACCTGATAGACTCGATTTTAGATGCGCACAAACCTTCAACAATTCTACTCATCGACTTTACTCGTTCAATGAGTTCAGCTAGTTCGCTACGGGTAATTTGATAGTCTTTTTGCTTATAGCGAGCTTCAATATATCCTCGCTTAAGTAAATCAAAAAGATGTTCTTCTTGCTTGTCGCTCTCTGCCTTAAAAACTAGAAACAGTTCGTCAGAATAGGCCTTAGTCTTTTTCCGCAGCTTCCAAAGATTGTGTGTTTTAGGTTTGTAGCCAGTAAAAACCAATAGTAAGGAATAGTACAGACTTTCAGCCGCTTGATGTAGATTGAATGCACCAATTTTAAGATCGCCTTCACTCAGGCAAAAAGTAGCGACTTTCAAAAAGCCTTGACTTTCTGGATACCAAATATCAAAGTAGTCATTTGCCTTCTTCCTTTCTTCGGAAACAGTCAAAACGCGAGTCTCAACAAAATTCACCTTACCGGAATCAAAAAGGAGAATGCCTTCCTTCACAATATCGGCAAAGAAATACTGGCCCCAGGCAAGCCCCTCGTTAATGTAGTCAATCTCGTGTATCTCAAGGTTTACCGGTGGGTTGAAATGATCAACCCTATCCATAATCTTGCTTTCCTGCACGTAAGTCTTCTCGGGATTGTCCTTGGTCACCACTAAGAAATCATAGTCGCTGATATACTCGTGGATGATACCGTCTTTGGTTTGGTAGCGGTGCTCCACCTGCGTACCCTTTGCGTGGCTGCCAAACAAAATAATTTTCTCAGGACTCACTACCTCCTGGATAATGTCCACAATACGCCTGATCTCGTATTGCTTGTTTTCGGAAAGATGGGTAAGGGAGGTTTTCATACGCTAAAACTTAAAATTTCTTTTCGATTCTCTGAATACATCATCAAATTTCGGCAGTTCGTCCATTTGGTTTTCCAATTTCCTTTCCCAGTCTTTTTTAAAGTTCTTTTCCTTGGCCAATACTTTTTCTTCCAACTTCGTAGGATCGTGCTTTTTGTTGGTGGCTTTTCGCTCAAACTCGCCACGGCAGTCTTTGGGTTTAAGTCCATCGTGCTCGGTCAGGTACCAGAAGTCGTAAAGATCTCTTGGCTCGGTACGCCCCATCAAGGCGGCCATTTTTTCTATCAACACTTCCGGAAGCGAATAGCATCGTAACAAAAAAGAATCTGGGGGCAAGTCGGAGTAAGTGATAATCAACGGCTTTGTTTCAATTTCAAATTCCAGTATTTCTCCGCGGGTGATGTCAATCTTAATATCTCGGCTGTCAATATTAGCCTGAAGCGGTCCCACATAGTTTACGTAAAATACGAGGCTTCCGCTTTCATGCTCACCATGTTCTTTGAATTTCAGCGAAATGTTGGATTCCTGTTTCACGAAGGCATATATCTTTTCGAATTCGTTGAGCAATTCCTGGTTGGTAATTTTTTCTTCTGTAAGGGTGAAGTCAAGATCTTCCGAAAACCTGTAGTCTTCAAAGTAAATTTTTTTCAGTACAGTGCCACCCTTAAACACGAGACTCTTGAAAAGTAATTCATTCTTTGAGATACCATAGAGAACCCACGATAGAACATAATCCTTTTCTACCTGCGTATCTTTCAGTTTGTATTTGGCCGCTGCCGCGCTTACTTCTTTTGGCTTTATCATGTCAACTAAATATGGGTGATACAATATCAGAAAGTTCCATGTTTTGCCGCACGTACCAGGTGCCGTTCATTTTTCCCTTTTTCTCGTACGAAGGTTCCAGCAAAATGTAAGAGGGCGTTATCATGGCATGGAGCTTACCCGATATAGAATTGTTGATTTTGAGTAACTCCAACAGGAAGCCGAGTCGTTTAATTACTGATTGAGCCTTAAATCGTTCGCAATAATTCAGAAGTTTCTGGTAATCAATTTTTTCCCGCGACTTGTAAAGCGCCTTGGCAATTTCACTAATACCACCTGCATAGTCCGGTTTATAAAGGCAATCGATGAAGGTCTTTTCAAGATCGGAACAGGCAGCCTTGTTGAAACTATCCACCCACAACTCGGTTGCTCCGAAGTAATGGTTAGGGTTATGGTAGATGAACTGAAACTTGTGCCCTTTTATTTTTACGGATGACGGTTTGATCTGCCTGTTCACCACCACCTGTTCCCTGAACGAAGGCTGCGTGATAAGGCTGTGAAGTTCCAGCGCACTGTAATAGCCGATATAATACCCGGCATTTCCGGCAAGATATTTCACTACCAGGTGTGTGTTCGGAAAATAGGGATTGGGGTCTCGGTCATACGGAATAATCCAATAGACCCCTTCCTTGAGTCTTAGCAGGAGCCCGCGGTTAATC
>QFQM01000066.1 GCA_003243255.1 Flavobacterium psychrophilum
TTTTTAACAACTAGTCTGAAGCCTTCACCGTGTATGTTAAGTATTTCTACTTCTTCGTCCTGTTTAAGGTACTTTCTCAGCTTGGCAATGTAAACGTCCATACTTCTTGAAGTAAAGTAGTTATCATCCCTCCAGATTTTAGTTAGGGCTAACTCCCTTGGCATAAGGTCGTTTTCATGAAGTGCCAGCATTTTAAGCAATTCGTTTTCTTTTGGAGATAATTTTATTGGCTCCTCGTTATCAAACGTAAGGAAACGCAGTTTTGAATTCAGGTGGAATTTACCAATCTGGAATTCGAATTTAGAATTATCTGTTTTAGTTTCAGATGCTTTTCTCTGAATGATGGCTTTTATTTTCATAAGAAGCACTTCTGAATCAAAAGGTTTGTTCAGATAATCATCTGCACCTACTTTATAACCTTTCAATACATCTTCCTTCATCGATTTTGCCGTAAGGAAAATGATAGGCACTTCTTTATTTTTTTCCCTGATTTCTCTTGCAAGTGTATATCCGTCTTTGTAAGGCATCATAACATCAAGAATACAAAGATCAAAATTGTCTTTCTTGAATTTTTCAAAACCTTCCATTCCGTTTTTAGCTAATGTAACATCAAAGTCGTTGATTAACAAATAGTCTTTAAGTACTGCTCCAAAGTTTGGATCATCTTCAACTAAGAGAATCTTTTTGTTTGCTTCTTCCATATTTTTTTTAATTTATTAATGGCATTTTTATTATAAAGGTGCTCCCTTTTCCTTTTTCACTTTCCACATAAATGTGGCAATTATGGTCTTCAATAATTCGTTTAACGTATGCAAGGCCTAAACCATGCCCTTTTACATTGTGTATATCTCCCGTATGTTCCCTGTAGAACTTTTCAAAAATTCTTTTTTGGGTTACTTTCGACATTCCAAGCCCGTGGTCTTTAATCTTTATCAAAATAAAATCTTTTACGTTCTCGGTGTAAATATCTATAACGGGTTCTTCCGGAGAATATTTGATGGCATTATCTAAAATATTAACAAGAACATTCGTAAAATGCACATCGTTTAATAAGGCTGTGGTTCTTTGGGCATCAAAATGCCTTCTTAATGTTCCCTGCCTTGCTTCAATAATCAAATGAACGTGTTCAATAGCCTCTTCAAGTACATCATGAATATCAGCCTGATCTTTAGTAATATCCAGTTCTCTCTTATCGAGTTTTGATATCTGGAGTACATTCTCAACCTGGGCATGCATCCTTTTATTTTCGTCCCTAATCATTTGAAGATACCGCTGCACCTTCTCAGAATCGCTGAATATCTTTGGGTTCTTAATCGCATCCAATGCAAGGTTAATTGTTGCAATAGGCGTTTTGAACTCATGTGTCATATTATTAATGAAATCTGTTTTGATCTCAGAAATCTGTTTCTGCTTGATAAGCTGATTAATTGCGCTCATGTAAGCGATTATTATGATCAGCGTAAAAATTATAGACAGCAGGGTTATGCTTAATATTGAACTGAATAGATAAACTTCTTTTTTAGGGAAGCTTAATATGAGCGCAAATCTTGTGCCATCTACGTCTATTAACGGATATTCTTCATAATTATATTCAATATGTTTGAAGTTACCCGATTTTATAGCTGTTGGCTGCTGATTTTTATAAATCGCAAATTCAAAATTTACATCAACCTTGTTTAATATCAGTTCCTCTCTTATGACTCCTTCAATAAAATTTTTACGAAGCCATAATTCATCAGGAAAATTTTTAGGAGTTACTTTTGATTCACCTAAATTATTAGCTTTTTTAAATTCAGCTAATTTATCATCCCTCTGAGTTTTTATTTTTTCAGAAACCCTGACTAAAATCTTATGTACCTGATAAGCAAACTGCTCTTCACTATTTTTTAAAGACAAATTGACCCAATAAAGCTGTACCAGTATAATACCTATTAGTGATAGGCTCATAAAAAATACCAGTAAACGAAATCTAGTCTTGTTCATCGATACAAAATTAACATTTTAACATTTAAAGCCTGAATAGATTAACCAAATATTAACAAGCGCTGATAATTTTAAATTTTATTTAGAATTTTAAGTATTTCCTCTGTTTGTAACTTTGCTTTATCCAGGTCGGTATTATCGATTATAAAATCACTTAGTGCAGCTTTCTTTTCATCACTCCATTGCGAATTTATTCTTGCAAGCACCTGTTCCCTGCTAACATTATCCCTTTTCATCACCCTGTCAATCCTCACTTCTACAGGAGCTGTAACCAGTATAATCTTATCACAGGTTTTATAACTACCGCTTTCAAATAATATTGCTGCTTCTCTTATTATAAATTTGGCTTCTTTATGCCCATCCATCCATTCGGTAAAATGCTCTTTCACTTTAGGATGTATGATACCGTTAAGCACTTCAAGCTTATCAGGATATTGAAATACAACCGAAGAAAGTTTTGCGCGATCCGGTTGTCCATCTGTCATTACAGAATCACCAAATGCATTTTTTACTTCATCAACAACCTGAGGTGTATACAAAATAGCTTTAGCCTCGTCATCTGCAATATATAGTGGTATACCTTCTGCTTTAAAAAAATTAGCAACAGTAGTTTTTCCGCTGCCAATTCCACCGGTAAGTCCTATAATTTTTGTCTTCATTATTTAAAGAATAATTCAGGAAAGGCCTGTTTCGGATCCTGCTTCATTATATGTACAGTAAAAAAAGATTTAAGGTATCCGCTGCCATAACCATAAAACTGAATAAAAACCGCAACAACTGAAAGCAAGCCTATCTTAATGCTTTTATTCTGAATAGACGATACGCCAAAAACCAGAATAAAGTACAAAGTATAAAGATAAATTCCCGCTTGTACACCTGTTAACAATAAAATAAGAGAAAACAGCAAACCGAGCATAAATACTGTTGGAAACAGAAAAGTTACCTTTTTGTATTCAGGGTGCCATAAATCGAGTATAGGCCTGCATTTTCCAAACTTATTTACCTGTTTATAAAACTTTTCCCAGTCAATCCTTCTTTTATGATAAACGAAAGAATCTGAAAAAAGCTTAGTAGCAAAACCTAATTTCCATAACCTTATCGAAAGATCCGGATCTTCGCCCGGATGTATGTATCCAAATCCAGCAGATGCTTCGAAAGCTTTTTTAGAAATGCCCATATTAAAACTACGGGGCTGGAACTTTTCAATCTTCTCCGACTTGCCCCTTACACCACCTGTAGTAAGAAAAGATGTCATTGAAAAATTAATAGCCTTCTGCACATCGCTAAATGAATCCAGTGCCGCATCCGGTCCTCCAAAACAATCAACATATGCATTTTTAAGATTGGCATCCACACTTTGAAGGTAATTTGCAGGAATGATACAATCGGAATCCAGGATGATAAAATACTCACCCTTTGCAACCTTCATTCCAAAATTCCTTGAATCACCCGGACCACTATTTGATTTAAAATAGTAAGATATATTTAATCTGTTACTGTAATTATCAACTACATCTTTACAGGTTACCAATGACCCGTCTTCAATTATGACAATTTCATATTGCTCCTTGTAAGTTTGAAGCGTAAGGCTTTCCAGTAATTCTTCAACCTCATCGGGTCTGTTATATACCGGTATTATTAATGAAAACAGCATCCTTTTATTTTTTAACAAAGTTACTCTTTATAATAAAAAAAGCCACCAAAAATGGTGGCTTTAATTTATAACGGCAATTATTGCCATTTTATGTTACAATTATTGCTTTTTAATAACCTTAATTGTTTTCACAGTGTTGCCTGAAGCTACATTAACTATATAAGCACCATCTGCAAGAGATGACATATCTACCCTTACATCTGTCGCATTAGTATGCTGAGCGATAACTTTTTGTCCCAGTAGGTTAAATACTGTTACAGAAGTAATTTCAGAAGAGTATGAAAGATTCAGTATGTCTTTTACAGGGTTTGGATAGAAGCTGAACGCTTTGATATCAAAACCTTCTCTGTCAAGAACAATATCAACAGTTACAGCTAACGCTTCAACACTTGTACAAGTATCTACAGTTTGTGTAGCATAGTAAGTTGCTCCCTGAACAAGCGGAGTATCCGCCGCAAGTGGATTAGTTCCTGCCTGAGCATCGGCAAGTGTAGCATACCATGTAATTGTACCTTGGGCATCAGCCTGCAGGTCTGAAACAAAAGCATCTGTTATTGGATTTGCTTCGATAGTTTGTGAAGCATCTCCTGTAGGAGCAGGTATGTTAGCAACCGTTACTACAAATGAATTCTCATCAGAACATACAACGTCAGTACCTTCCTGAGCGTATACATATACTGTTGTTGTTTCAGTTACTGCTGAACCAGCTGCCAGTTCAGTTCCCTGACCGCCAGCTTCTGTAAAATAAGCACCACTTGTAAGTGCTGGAAGTACATATTCTGTACATACATTCACATCTGCAGGAGCATCAGCAACCACGTTATGAATAACAGCTGTTACTGCAAATCTGGTAAGACCTTCACAACCATCAATACTTTGTGAAGCATAATATACTGTACCATCTACAAGAGCTACATCGGCTGTAAGAGCATTTCCTGCAGTTTCAGCGTCAAACCATGTTATTGTATCACCTTCAGCTGAAAGATCACCTACAACAGCAGATCCACAGAATTCCTGCTCATCATCACCTGTAGGTGCAGCAGTTACATTAATCGTAGCAATTACCTCAGTTCTGATAATGCCTTCACAGCCATCAACAGTTTGAGAAGCAAAGTATGATGTACCATCTACAAGAGCTTCTGTAGAAGCTAAAACAATTCCACCTGTAGCGGCAGCATACCATTTGATTGAAGCATCGTTAGGTATTAGGTCAGCAACAGTAGCAGAATTACAAAATACCGGTGTCATATCATTAATTGATGGAGCCGGTGTAACAAGTACCGTAGCAGTTACAGCACCTCTTAACAAACCTTCACATCCGTTTACAGTTTGAGAAGCATAATAAGTAGTTCCGCTTACAAGAGCGTCAGTACTTAATAAAGCTGTACCACCTGTAGCTGAACTATACCATTTGATATTAGCATCATTTGGAAGAAGGTCAGCAACTGTAGCATTGTTACAGAATACCTGTTGGTCATTAGAGATTGCTGGAGCAGCAACAACATTTAGACTAACAGTAACAGCAGTTCTTACAAGACCTTCACACCCGTTAACTGTTTGCGAAGCATAATATTGAGTACCGTCTACAAGAGCTTCTGTAGAAAGTAAAGCAGTTCCACCAGTAGAAGCAGCGTACCATTTGATTGAAGCATCGTTAGGTAAAAGCTCTGCAACTGTACCAACATTACAGAATGTTTGAGTTGTATTAGCAATAGTAGGAGCAGCAACAACATTTATAACAGCTGTACGGCCTGTTCTTGCAACACTTTCGCATCCTCCAACTGTCTGTGAAGCAAAATATTGAGTATTATTCACAAGAGCCGTAGTAGGAGCTAAAGCAGTACCTCCTGTAGCAGCAGCATACCATTTTATTCCTGTTCCTGTAGCAACAAGGTTAGCAACAGTACCTGCATTACAAAACTCCTGAGTAGCAGCCGGAACTGTAGGAGCAGCAGTAACAGTAATAGTTACGTTTGTGGTTGCAGTAGTAGCACACCCTCCTGCTGAAGTAGCAGTTATGGTATATGTAGTAGCAGCTGTAGGTTTAGCATAAACTGTTTTTAAGTTTTGTCCTGTATACGCTACAGTTGCAGCAGCATCAGTATATAATCCTGTAACAGGAGACCATACAACCGGATTAATTACATTATAATCAAACCTGATATTTGGCCTTGAAGTAGATGTAGCGCTAATACTATAAGTTGCCTCAGCATCAAATCCAGGAACACCACCTGCAACATTATCTTTTGCTTGTGTATATACACTATCAAAAGTAGTAGTTGTGGTATTTGTTCTTGTACCGCTACCATTACCTCCATTACCTGCATTGTGAACAACCTCTATTACCAGGTTTCCACCTGTATAAGTATAAGGGGTAGTCAGGTTAAGCGCTACAAAACCTGTAGCTCCGGCTGTTGGTGTATAAGTACCGTTATAAACCGTAGTTAAACCTGTTGAAGGAACAATACCTGCTGTAAGGTTAGTATTAGTCGTTGCACCCAATCTGATTTGCATATCTGTCAATGCATTTGCAACTGAAGCAAACATATCAAATGATATTGAAGATATAGTATTACCATTTGCCATTCCCATAGCCAGAAGTTCTGTTTCTGTGAATAGTATCTGTGTTTTAGTACCTCCATAATAAGCACTAAGTGGGTTAGGGTAAGATGTTGTACCAGGAGCTGTAGTTCCTGTACCTATAGTACCGGTTTTAGTTATTATACCCCCAGTTACAGTTAATGCCTGAGACTGACCCTCACAAACTCCTATTGCAGCAGGAATCACTAGAGCGTTTGGATATGGATTTATAGTAACATTTACAGTTACCGGAACAGCATTACAAGTTGCACTTGACGCCTGAAGTGTGTATACTGTTGATACAGCCGGATTGAATGTCCAACCTGCAGCAGCAGACCCAGACACACCCGCAGAAGGAGACCAAGTATATGTGTTATAATCAGCAGCACCTGCAGTAATTGTTACAGCAGCTGTAGTAAGTCCAGTACATACAGCAGCAGGGTTACCGCTCAATGTAAATGCCGGTGGAGTGTTTATTGTTGCTACAACAGGTACTCTTGGAGAAGAACAAACAGATGTAAAGTTCCAGTTATAGAAAAAATAATATGTAGTACTAGTACCAGTAATATAACCATTAGTTACACTACCTACTGAACCAATAGCATATGGGAATCCTCCTAAAGATGATTCACGCACCATAGCAGTACTTGACATCGCTAACAGCCTGTAACCAGTACCCACAGGAATAGTCCAGCCTAAGTTTACTGTATGCTGAACCGGAGTCGTTGAATTACCCGCCGGAACAGGAACAGTAATAGTCTGTAACTGAACTCCTGCATTATCTTTAAGAGCAATAACAAGGTTACCGGCAGCAGAGTCTGCAAGATATACATCTACCGAATTAAGTACAAAGCTTGAAGTCACATCAAATACAAGACCATATTCTGAAGCAGTCGTGTTTGATGTTGCAGTTGTACTTACTCTTGCACCACCAGCAGTTGCTGTACCTAAAAGTTCAGTACCTGCATAAAAAGTTTTTGTAGCAATTACGTTAGGTGAGTAAGTAAGTCCTGTAGCAAGAGATGTACCTCCGGTAGCTACGTCATACCATTTAACTGTACCTGTAGAAGCTACTGAAAGAGCAACCGTACCTGATCCGCAATGTGAACCCGGAGTAGATCCCGTAATATCATCATAGTTACATAATGTTTTAAATGTTCCCGCAACTGTCCAGTCACTAAAGTCAGCACCACATGCTGTTCTTACAAACACATAATAAGTTGTAGACGATGTCAGTGAACCAACATTTACTGTAGTAGCTGTAGTAGCTGTTCCCGCACCAGTTGGTGTTGTATTAGTTGTAGAAACCACATACTGATATCCTGTAGGAATACCTGCTGCCGGTACATTCCAGTTAATTGTAGCTCCGTTTTTCGTAATATTTGTTGTCGCTGTTAAAATAGGCTTATCGCAAGCAGGAACAGCTTCAACAACAACACTTCCTATATGAAAATCATAGTTAGGTGTATCATCAATAGGACCTTCAGTTCCCTGGAAGCCTATTTGTACAGTTTGTCCAATATATGAAGCAGGTATATTTACAACAAAGTCAGTAAGCGCATTGGTAAGCGTAGTTGTATTTGCAGCAGAGAAAGTATATAAAGCTGTCCATGTTGCACCACAGTCTGTACTTATCTGTACAGTTACCTTATCATCTGTACCCTGCATACCCGTAGCATTGGCAGTAGCCGCAGCGTTATTTGTTATTGCAGCTTTAAATTTTACCCTCGATGCAGCTGCAATTGCTAATTTTGGAGAAATAATCCACTCATTCTTAGAATTTGAAGTAAGGTTAATTCTTGCTGTAGTAGCAGTAAAAGCTGTCGAATTTGTCCATGATGATGTTAGCCCCGCCGGATTTGCAGTTGTAGGAGTTGCTCCCGCAGCTGTTGTAATAGCGGCTTCAAACCAGCCAACCGAAGCTGTAGCCATATTAGCACCAGTAAATCCTGTAAAACTATTAGTAGCAGGTATGCTTCCTACAACAGGTGTAGTTATTGTTAACCCGTTAGTTCCAGTTGTTGTACTAAAATAAACGTCGTAAGGACCAGATCCACATCTGTTATAATCAAACACCTTTACGTAATATGTCGTTCCACAAGTTAAACCTGTAACAGTTACAGAAGTTCCTGTACCATCATATATAAGCTGCTGCCCTGATCCCGTGTAAGCTGTCGCTGCCGTGTAAGCAGGTATAGCAGTACCTGATACCGGATTTGTTATTGGCGCTGTACTGATATACACAGCTCTTCTTGAACCATTACCTATTGTCCATGATAATGCCGTTGAAGTAAATCCGGTATTACCCTGAAGTAAAGCTGTAGCCTGCGTAGTTGGTGCCGACGGACCAATAGACACAACTGAAGAAGTTGCAAAAGCACTACTGTTTGTACATGTCGTTTTTAATCTGTATTGAATACCTGTTCCTACAAGTGCAGGAGGTGTATATGTAGTTGTAGTTTGTCCGGAGCCTCCTACTGCATTTGCCCATGTAGTTCCATTATTAGTAGACTCTTCCCATTGATAAACAATACCCGGTACTGCCGGTGCAATTCCTGTTGCAGTTATAGCACCAGGTAAATCACCTGTACAGGCATATTTCGAAGCAGGAGAAATTGTTCCTGCAACAGGAGTTCCTGTACATGCCGGCCCTTGCTGCATATAAAATCTAACTCTTGGCTTAGCTGTCTGAGTAGCAGTAGAGGTAGTAACCCCGCATTGATCAGAACCGTCTGCCTGGATAGATCTATAGCTGTTTGTTACCCCCGTATAAGTCCAGCATTGTCCATGTGCTGTAGAACTGAACCCTAAGTACGGAGCATCTTTAAAACAGATATCTACCAAAATATTGTCTGTACCATTCCAGTTAAAAGGTGTATCAAAGTTTATGTCATTAAAACCCGTTGCAGGAACATAAGCCGATGCGTTTTTAACCGTTGTAAGCGGAGTTACAAAAGTGGTCGTTGGGATATCAGCAGTTGTGATATGCGCCATTTTAATAGTATAATCCGGCAAACCGCCTGCACCGGTATAAGCCACAGATACATCCCAGGCTAACCTTTGGATATTACCTGCTGCCGCACCTGACGCTATAAGCTCTGCTGCAGTATATACTACTTGTATTCTGCGGCTATTGTAGTAGCCGCTCACAGGGCTTGTGGTAGTATTACCACTTTGTGCAGATTGTGCACCTAAAGTGACATACCCCTGTGCGAGGGACGAAAAGCTTGTTAACAAAAATAACATAACGGCCAGCATTTGGACATACCGACTAACATTAGATCTGAAAAAAGCAACATGTGTAATTTTCTTCATAAAAAATGATTAATTAATTAAAAGTCAATAAAAATAGCTTTTTTAGTTACGCATATAACACAAATATACGCTTGAGTTATATTTTTATAAAAATATATGCGATACTTAAAATTTATTACATTTATTTCAAGATAATTTTAGGATAAGATTAATTAATTGATAATTAACCAATATTTTGGAGTTAAATTTGTAACAAAAGTCTATCTGACTACTAGACATTTAGACATATCAACAAAAAAAGTCCCTTTTGAGGACTTTTTTTGTCAGAATGACAATGTTTTTTATTTTTTTTAACAAGTCTTATTTGATGCTTTCAACATTTACTAATTCATTAGTATCTGCCTTATAATCAACATTTGGATAATCAAATCCGAAAAGGTTATAAAAATCTTTTCTATACCCTTCTAAGTCACCTATCTGGGCTAGATTATCAGTATCAGCTTCTTTCCAAAGTTCGGCAACTTTAGCCTGTACATCATCACGCATTTCCCAATCATCAATCCTGATCCTTCCTTTATCATCAACCGGTACTTCTGTGCCATTGTAAAGCCTGTCAGCATATAAACGCTGAATCTGCTCAATGGTACCTTCATGGATCCCCATTTCTTTCATTGTTTTATACAGCAATGATATATATAAAGGAATAACCGGTATAGCAGAACTCGCCTGTGTAACTAATGCTTTGTTTACAGAAACATAAGCTTTACCATGAATATCTTTAAGTTTATCTGTGATTTCAAAAGCAGTAGCCTCAAGGTGGTCTTTAGCACGGCCAATAGTACCTTTTCTGTAAACCGCTTCTGTTAATGAAGGACCAATATAAGAATAAGCAACTGTAAGTGCCCCTTCAGCAAGTACACCGGCATCTTTAAGGGCATCAATCCACATTGCCCAGTCTTCACCTCCCATAACGGTTACGGTATTCTCTATATCTTCTTCAACAGCTGGTGCAATAGAAACTTCAGATACTTTACCTGTATGGAAATCAACTGTTTTATTTGAAAACGTCTGTCCGATTGGCTTTAGCGCCGAACGGTGAAGAACTCCTGTTTCAGGATGCATACGCACAGGAGAGGCAAGACTGTAAACAATAAGATCTACCTGACCAAGATCAGCCTTGATAAGATCAATAACTTCTTGTTTTACTTCTTTAGAAAACGCATCTCCATTGATGCTCTTTGCATAAAGTCCGGCAGCATGTGCTTCTTTTTCAAAAGCCGCTGAGTTATACCATCCCGGAGAAGCAGTTTTTCCTTCTGCCGCCGGCTTTTCGAAGAACACACCTATTGTAGCAGCGTTGCTTCCAAAAGCGCTTGTAATTCTTGAAGAAAGTCCAAATCCTGTAGAAGATCCAATAACCAGTACTTTTTTAGCACCATTTATTTCTCCTTTAGACTTTACATATTCTATTTGTTGTTTTACATTTTGCGCAGCACCGTCCGGATGGGCAGTAAGGCAAATGAATCCTCTCATTCTTGGTTCAATAATCATATCCTTAAAATAACAGTATTATTTATTAGTTTGTTTTATAGTGGTACGCAAAGATAAAGCGTTTTTTTAGTTAAGCAACGCCTCGGCATGCTTTAAGGCCGAATCCGATATATCTTTCCCCGAAAGCATTTCTGCAATTTCCTTTACCCTTTCTTCATGATTCAGCTTCTTCAGTTCTGATACGGTTGTTTCACCCTGGGTAGATTTGAAAACTTTGTACTGCTGATTACCCTTGGCAGCAATTTGAGGAAGGTGTGTAATCGCCAGTACCTGCATTTCACTACTCATTGCTTTCATGATATCGCCCATCTTATGAGCAATTTCACCGGAAACACCGGTATCTATCTCATCAAATATTATTGTAGGTAATTTTGAATAGGCAGCCAGAACTGCTTTTACAGCCAGCATAATACGGGACATCTCCCCTCCTGAAGCAACTTTTTTAAGCAGCCCGAAATCAGTTCCTTTATTAGCAGAAAACAAAAGGTTTATAGCGTCTTTGCCATTTTTATGATATGCCTCTGTAAGAGAAACTTCAAAATTAAAACGGGCATTAGGCATACCAAGTTGTGCCAGTATAGCTGTTATTTTTTCGGTAAGTACAGGAATAGCCTGTTTTCTCTTTTCATGAATCGTATTTGCTATAGCATCAATCTCTTCTTTTGCAACTGCTGCTTCAGCATTGAGCCTTTCAATGGTAACATCCATTTCGTCAGCCATCACAACTTTATTATCAAGAGATTCCTGTATAGCCAGTAATTCTTCTACTGTTGCCACCTGATGCTTCTTTTGTAGGGTGTAAATTAGTTGCAATTTCTGGTTTATGAGTTTCAGCCTTTCAGGATCATCGCTAAGCTTTTCCGAAACTTCAGAAAGGCCGTCAACAACATCGTCAAATTCTATAACGAGACTATTTACCCTCTCAAAAAAAGCCATGTATTCGGGTGAAAGATTGCTGATCTTCTGCAAAGCTGCCTTAATCTCTTTAAGGTTTTGCAATGCACCTATCTGCTCTTCATTGGCAAACGCCAGCGAACGGCTTAACGATTCTTTTATGAATTCAACATTATTGAGTTTTTCAAGCTCGCCTTCCAATTCTTCCTGTTCACCGGCCTTAAGGTTAGCAGCTAGCAGCTCCTGTAATAAGAAAGTATTATAATCCTGTTCTTTAGACAGTGTTTCTTTTTGCTCCTGAAGTTTATTTAACTGAGCCTGAATTGATTTATAACCTACCAGCAGTTTTTTGTAAACCGAAACAATATCATTATTGTTTGCTACAGCATCAATTATCTGTATTTGATACTGTTCGTCAGAAAGTTCACGTGTCTGTTGCTGTGAGTGAATATCAATAAGATTTGTGCCCAATTCCTGAAGTTCCTGAAGATTAACAGGACTGTCATTGACAAAAGCACGCGACTTACCCGAAGGCAGTATCTCTCTCCTGATTATAGTTACCTCATCATAATCCAGATCATTTTGTTCAAAAAATTCTTTTAAATCATAATCTGCAATCCTGAAATGAGCCTCAACTACACATTTCTGCTCCTTATCTTTTAAGGATGTAAGGTCTGCCCTGTTTCCAAGAACAAGGCCCAGCGCTCCAAGGAGAATAGATTTACCTGCACCCGTCTCACCCGTTATGGTAGACAGTTTATCCGGAAAATCGATATGAAGATGCTCAATAAGAGCAAAGTTTTTAATATGAAGTGTCTGCAACATGTTGTTTACATAATACTATACAAATATAACATTTAGCAATAAATAAGACCAGAAAGCTGCATAAATAAAAAAGCCTGCAAACTTGCAGGCTGTATCGAATATAAGTTCATTTATCGTATCTGGCTCCATTTAGAACCATTAGTCGGAGAGATCTTATTCAGGATATCTACAAGCTCGGTAAGCGTTATCGATGGCCCTCCTGAAAACATCCCAACAATTTCATCAGACTTAGCATCAAAAAACACCCTTGTCAAAAATGCATTCGGACGAACACTCTGTACCTTCGCTAAGGTTTTTAGTGCGTCTATAGTTTTTTCTTTTGCTAATTTCTGATCGTCAGCCATTTTATCAAGCGCCAGAAAATGGTATTCGTATAAGGCATCCCTAAAAGGTGTAAAAGTATTTGACAAAAGGTCGTTTACAAGAAAAAACCTGTTTTGGTTAGTACCTTCCTGCTGTCCCCAGCCTTTGTAACCGCTACCGGCACCAAGGCTTGCTATATTTTGTGCCACCTGATAATATTCTGTCCCTCCACCTTTTTGAAAAGAATCTGCATCAAGCCCAATAATTATATTAGCGTAAAATGCAATTACACCAACAAGGTTATTGGAATCAAAACTATTAGGGTTAAAAAACAGGTTATCTCCTTCATTATACCTAAAATTAAAATCTTTGTCATTAAAATTAAATATAGGAGAAGAAAAGGTAGAATTATAAACAGGTCGCGAAGACTGAACCTGTATAGTTGCAGTAAACGCAGGCGCAGTATACCCTGAAAGATTTATAATCATCGAACATTCAATACGCTCATTCGACTCAAAATTTCTGTTTGTCCAGCGTGTATTATTTACAAAATCCGTAAGTGCGCGTTCAAGCGTCTTAAAAATCTGTGTATTAGCATCAGTAACACGATCGTAATTTATCTTCACGTTACAATTTAGCTCCTGCGCTTCCGCCATTGAGCCAAACATAACCAATACTGCTGCCACTAGCCATTTATACATTGTAATGTGTTTTAATCTTATTTATAATATCCTGTGCAACTTCTTCTTTTGTTTTAAGCTCAAGAGGTTCAAGGTTAAAGTCCTTATCAATAAATGTAACTTTATTGGTAGGCTTGCCAAAACCGGCACCTTCATCATTCAGAGAATTTAAAACTATCAAATCTAAGTTTTTTTTCTTAATCTTCAGTTTGGCATTCTCAATTTCATTTTCAGTCTCAAGGGCAAAGCCAATCAAAAACTGATTTTTTTTCTTTTCACCCAACGAAGAAAGTATGTCTTTTGTTTTCTCTAACTCCAAAGTAAGCGTACTCTCGCTTTTCTTAATTTTTTGAGGAGCCACATTCGCAGGCCTGTAATCGGCCACTGCAGCCGCAGCTATAGCAGCATCAACAGTATCAAAATGCTCGTGGCAGGCTTTGTACATTTCTTCAGATGACGTTACATGTACAACTTTCACTAACGAATGAGACAATTTCAAATGAGTAGGCCCTGTTACCAAAACTACCTCTGCACCTTCATCTGCAGCAGCTTTAGCGATATCAAATCCCATCTTTCCTGTAGAATGGTTACCTATAAAACGTACAGGGTCTATAGGTTCGTATGTGGGACCCGCAGTAATTAGCATTTTTTTTCCACGAAGAGGTAATTTGCTTTCAAGGTCTTTTTCTAAAAAGGCAATAATATTTTCAGGCTCAGCCATCCTGCCTTCACCCGAAAGCCCACTGGCAAGTTCACCGCTTTCCGCAGGGATCATGATATTACCATACGACTGCAATGCTTTAAAGCTGGATAATGTAGAAGGGTGCTTATACATGTCCAGATCCATTGCAGGAGCAAAGTAAACCGGACATTTAGCCGAAAGATAAGTAGCAAGCAAAAGATTGTCTGAATTGCCCGAAACCATTTTAGAAAGAGTATTGGCCGTTGCAGGAGCAATTAAAAACAGATCGGACCATAGTGCCAGGTCAACGTGGTTATTCCATACCGCATTTTCATCTTCTTCGTTAAAGAAAGAAGAATGAACCTGGTTTTTGGAAAGTGTAGACAATGTAAGGGGTGTAACAAAGTCTTTAGAAGCAGGTGTCATGATAACTTGTACCTGAGCACCTGCTTTTATAAAAAGCCTTACCAGTGAGGCTGTTTTGTATGCGGCAATACCCCCGGAAATGCCGAGTAAAATTTTTTTACCGCTTAAAACAGACATCCCTGTAATTATTTATTTTCTTTTCTGTAAGAAATTTTATCCTCAAGCCATTCCTGAACAGCCAAAGCGTGAGGCTTTGGTAGTTTTTCGTAGAACTTAGATACTTCTATCTGTTCTTTGTTTTCAAAAATTTCCTCAAGGCTGTCGTTATAAGTCGCAAACTCCTCAAGCTTCTCAATCAATTCTTTTTTGATTTCAGTATTGATCTGGTTAGCTCTTCTGGCGATAATGGTAATTGCTTCGTACACGTTCCCTGTAGGCTCTTCAATCACACTTTTGTTGTAGGTAATTGTGTTAACCGGAGCAGTTGTTTTCTTTAAATCCATGACTCGTTTATTTAGAAAATTTTTGTAATTCAGTATCTATCTTAGCAAGCATCTTATCTGCCTGTTCTTTGTATTTTGTTTGTGGGTTGAATTTAATCAACGCATTATAATTGGTTTTTGCCGTTTCCAGACGATCAGCCATTTTGGTCCATATACTGTTTATTGCCAAACGGTAAGAAGAATCAAATTTGTAAAACAAAGCATCTTCTTTATATATAGTACCCGGATGATCGATAATAAAATTATCAAGCGCTTTTATAGCTGCATTGTGATCACCATTATAGTCAGAAATCGTATTGTACTGTTTTGCAATTTCAAAAGCTTTTTTATCAAGCTTATCCCTTAATTCTTTTACCAGTGCATTAGCTTCTGCCATGTACTGTGAATTTGGATAGTTATCCACAAAATTCTGAAGCTTATCCAGTGCCTTGTAAGTATCTACCTGATCAAGTGAATATACAGGCGATAGCATATAATAACTTTTTGCACCTAAGAATGCAGCCTCTTCAACTTTTTCACTTCTTGGATAACCGGCAGTAAAACTATCAAACTGATATCCTGCAGTATAAAACTGTTTAGTCTTATATAATGACTGCGCATACATATAAAACATTTTTTCTGCCTGAGGCTTACCTCTGTATGAAGGGGCTATCTGTTCAAAAAGCCTGATCGCTTTAGTGTACTTGCCTTTCTCATACATCTTCTCAGCCACTTCATATTTCATCTTAACATCGTCTTTTTTAAGAGCTGTCTGAAACTCACTGCACGATGTAAGTGCTAATGCAAAAAAAAGTATATAAAAAAATCTTGTCATATTAGTTAGTTATACTGCGGGGCAGCGGCTGTTTTAAAAGCAACTGCAAAATTAGTTAATAATTATTGAATACAAAATCTTTTTTTACAGTCTTCGAACCATAAAAAAAGATGCCTTTTTACAGGCATCTCCTTAAAACTTATTTTTATACTATTTATTGCACAATATCGTGCGATGTAGCTGTAAAATTCTTCATATCATTATCAAACAGGTAAAGCCCTCCTTTGTCATCTCCGATAAGATCGATCTTATCCAAAATAACTTTAGCGCTTGCCTCCTCTTCAATCTGTTCAGAAACATACCATTGCAGGAAATTATGCGTAGCATAATCCTTGCTTGAAAGCGCAATATCAACAAGCTCGTTAATGCTTGCCGAAACTTTCACTTCATGCTCATAAAGCTGTCTGAACAACGCCCTTATTGACGAATAATCCAGTTTGGGTTCGGCAAGTGCCGAAATAACAGCCTCACCACCACGCTGATTTACATACTTTAAAAGCTTAAGCATATGTAGTCTTTCTTCGTCAGACTGCCTGAACATAAAAAGAGCAATACCTTCAAAACCTTTAATTTCAGCCCATGAAGCCATAGCTAAATAAATCTGGGAAGACTCAGCTTCCATCCTGATCTGCTCATTGAGCGCTGCCTGCATTTTATCCGATAGCATAGTAAAACTGTTTTAATGTTGTTATCTATACAAATTAACTGATTTTTTTTACAAAATCACCCAGTCTGCCTGCTAAATCTTCGTTAACAGTTACCAGCGGAAGCCTTACTACATCTTCACAAAGCCCTAAGTGTTTGAACACCGACTTAATACCTGCCGGGTTACCCTGCTCAAAAATCATATCGATAGCATCGGCAAGTTTATAATGCAGTTTGTATGCCTCATCAACTTTACGCTCACGGCCCAGGCGAACCATATCCGAGAAATCTTTAGGGAAGCCCTCTCCTATTACAGAGATAACCCCTGCCCCACCGGCAAGAACCATTGGAAGCGTTACCATATCATCACCCGAAATTACAAGGAAATCTTCAGGACAACCCTGAATTAGCTTCATAGCCTGGACAATGTCACCGGCAGCTTCTTTGATAGCTACAACATTAGCAAAATCATTAGCAAGGCGGATAACCGTTGCCGGAAGCATATTGCTTGCCGTACGTCCCGGAACATTATATAAGATAACAGGAACCGGAGATGCTTCGGCAACTGCTTTGAAATGCTGGTAAATACCTTCCTGTGTTGGCTTATTATAATAAGGCGAAACCGAAAGTATTGCTGTAAAACCTGAAAAATCACGGGTTTTAAGCTCTTCAACGACCTCAGCAGTATTGTTTCCGCCAACACCAAGCACTACAGGCAATCTTCCTGCATTTGCCTTTAACACGGTCTTTATAACAAGTTCCTTCTCGTCCTTAGTAAGGGTAGCTGCCTCTGCTGTAGTACCTAATACTACAAGATAGTCTATACCACCATCTACCTGATAGTTTACAATTCTTTCCAGTGCTTCAACATCAACTGAAAAGTCTTTTTTAAACGGAGTAATGAGCGCAACGCCCGTTCCTGTTAATGACTGCATGTTAAATTTTATTTAGGATTTTTAAATACTTGATCAATTCAGAGATAAACTCAGCATGTTTTTCTGCCTGGCTGCTTATCATAAAGTTGTTCAGGCGTTTGTCGATGCTCGCAAAACCAACCTTAAATTTGGCTTTCGACTTTATAGTAGCGAGTAATAAAGGTGCCTTCTCTACATCATAATAACTAATAAGCATATCAAACGGCTTGTTTATGAATGCCGCTACATCATCTTTTGTAAATGTGCCCGTAGCAGAGATATCCTTACGGGTATAATGACAGCAATCTACTATTTCTTTCTTTTTGATTCGTTCCTTAAAGCTCAGGGTCTCAATATTACTTCTTTGAATACCGTTAGCGATCAGATCAAGAATAAGATTCTCTTTATCAAAAAAATAACTCTCATCTATAATGACCCCTACTGTAGTGACAACCTCAGAATCGGCAACGGGTTTATATCCGCTTAAACTTTTCTTAATTATCTTTTTAAGTGCAAAATCTTTAATAAACTTCAAAAACATAGTACTTTTACTTGTCGATTACAAAATTAATTCAAATAACGGTCATCACAATGACATTACCAAAAAAGTATAACACAGCCAGGAAATGGTTTGTTTTATTTTTAACAATACCGCTTTATATTGCCTGTAGCACAACCGGTATATACAATTCCCGTGTTGAAGCATCTAAAACAAGCATAAATGCAACACTTCCGGAAAATGCAGCTATCGAAAGCTACATTTACCCTTACCGCGATACCATAACCAAAGCTTTGAGTGCTGTTATATCTTACGCTCCCGAAACATTTGACAAAAGCAAAGGTAAGTGGAATACCACAATTGGCAACATGCTCGCCGAAGCTACTTTTAAAAGAGCCGACAAATTGTTTTACACTACAGAAAAAAAGCATGTAGATGCCTGTATGCTTAACCACGGAGGCATCCGCTCGATAATACCAAAAGGCCCTGTCACACAACAGACTGCTTATGAGATAATGCCTTTTGAAAACAGTGTGAAAGTAGTTGCGCTAAAAGGCATTCAGATTCGTGAAATGGCAGCCTACATAGCACGCGAAGGCAGAGCGCATCCCCTGTCGGGAATTACCATAACGCTCGACGCTAACAATCAGATAACATCTATAGCTATACAGGACAAACCTGTAGAAAATGACAAAATTTATTATGTTGCATCGATAGACTACCTGATAGGCGGTGGGGATAACATGCAGTTCTTTGCCACTAATGAAGGCCTGTATGACCTCAATTATAAACTACGTGACCTGTATATCGATTATTTTAAAGAAACCGATACCCTGCCGGTAATTACCACCCAACACATTATAACCAGATAGGCATGAACAGAAGGGACTTTATACAAAAAACAGCGGCTGCTTCAGCATTGGCAATGGGCGGATTATCACTGAGCAGTTTCACTGCACCTACCGTAAAGAAAATAACCATACTTCATACCAACGATGTGCACAGCCATATCGATCCGTTTCCTGCCGATGACCCTAAGTATGCTAATTTGGGGGGCGCAGCAAGAAGATCGGCAGTAATACAGCAAATCAGGCAGGAAAATCCAAACACCCTGCTTTTAGATGCCGGAGATATTTTTCAGGGCACTCCCTACTTTAATTTTTATGGTGGCGAACTGGAATTCAAACTCATGAGCATGATGCAGTACGACTTGGCTACACTCGGCAATCACGATTTTGATAATGGCCTTGAGGGTTTTAAAAAACAATTGCCTCACGCAAAGTTTGAATTCGTATCTGCCAACTATGATTTTAAGAACACCGTACTCGACGGACTAGTGAAACCTTATAAGATTTTTGTAAAAGACGGTATTAAAATTGGCGTATTCGGATTGGGTATTGAACTGTTCGGACTAGTAGAAAAGAAAAACTATCAGGAAACCGTTTATAACGATCCGCTTGGTGTAGCGCAGGATATGGCGCGCACGCTTCGCCATCACGAGAAATGCGATTTGGTGATATGCCTTTCACATCTTGGATTTATGTATAAGGAAGAATCTTTTAAAATATCCGACCTTACCCTGGCACGCAACACTAAAGACATCGACCTTATCATTGGTGGGCATACCCACACCTTTCTGACCAAGCCCTACATCGAAAAAAACACCGAAGGCAAAGAAGTACTGGTAAACCAGGTAGGCTGCTACGGACTCAACCTTGGACGTATCGACTTTTATTTTGAAGAAGGAAAAATGTCCTCTAAAGGAAAGACGATTGTGGTTTAAGCTTTTTTAGCTTTATCCATCGTATTAATAAGATTATGCCGGAGCATATCAATCCAAAAGTAAAACTAATAGCATATAATTGTACATAAACAATAAAAGGAACATCTGTTATAAACTTATAGCTATTGCCCGTAATTAATGGATCGATTACTGCGAGGCAAAAATATAATGAAGTTAGAATAAGAACAGACGTCAGTATGGTTGTTATTGGAAGTCTAATATTTTTCTGTCTCGAAAAAATCATTACAAAAGGCATCAGGATCATGAATACGCCAAACAATATTGTAAAAATACTAGAATCTGTTCCTGCCATATCTTTTCCCAAATATGTTATAATTATATGGGAGAATGTAAAAACAACATAAAAAAGAACAAACCCTTTCCACGGATTATAGCTGTCTTTCTGTTTCAAAAATTCTTCTTCTTTTAATAGATCTTCCATGAAACAAATATAATAGTTTGCTTTCGATAGTGTAAATTTGATAAAAACAAAAGATGAAATTCCGTTTAGCACGACATACTGACAACCTCACCCCTATCATAAATTTCTACACCGAAATTTTAGGGCTTGAAGTATTCGGCAACTTTAAAGACCACGATGGTTACAATGGTGTTTTCCTGGGAATTCCCGGAGCAGACTGGCATCTGGAATTCACGACCTCAGCAGAACCTGCACAACATCAGCCTGATGAAGACGACCTGTTAGTTTTTTATCCTGCATCCGCAGAAGAGTATATAGCAATAATTGAGCGCTTTACAAAATATAACATCCCGCCTAACGAACCTAAAAACCCTTATTGGAAGATTAACGGAACGCTATACAAAGACCCCGATGGTTTTGGGGTGATGATCGTAAAACCGTAATCATTACTTCATCTGTACGATTTCAGCAACAGTAACCGAATCTTCGTTTTTAAAACCTCCTTCAGGTACTACACTATAAACAGGAACAATACAATCAACCTGCGAAGTTATCAAAGACTCCTTTTTAGTTTCCTGTCCACCGGATAACAATATCAAAAAGAATAGCATGCAAAAATATTTCATAACTCCATTTTTATAAAACACATCCCACCTGAAAAAAGTCCAGGCAGGATGCATACATAACTAATTAACTAAATGTTATTGCTTAAGCACTGATACTTTTTCTATCTGGATATCATCTGCTCTCGATCCGTTGAATTTCAATATCGAGATATCAAACTTATTTTTAGCCATAGCTTTGGTATCAACAGCTTCATCAGTAATTTCAAACGTAAAGGTTTTGGTTATCCTTCCATTGCCTGCTCCGCCTCCGTGATGCGCATGATCGGCACCAAAAAACGTCATGAATCCGGCAAAATTATCATTTTCAGGAGTCGCCTTCACATTAACAGGTTGGTTCAGGTACACTTCAAAACTTCCTTTAGGCGCTTTTACAAACGATACTGTTACCGACAGTAAAAGTATTTCGCCCTGCTTATTGCTTTCTGTAAGCAGTTTTACATTCCTGCCTTTAGTATTGCCAAGCGATATCTTAACATCTTTGTTCAGTGCAATCTTTTTAGAGGATATCGAAAGTGTATCGCCTTTTGTATAATTCTTAGAACTGAAAACCAACGGCGCTTTTTCAGCCGTTTTTGGCTGCACTTTAGTATCATCAAAATCGTAATCCATAGTATAAAGCATATCCACAACTTCTTCTGTTGTATATTCAACCTTATTGCCGTTTTCATCAAAGAACACGTATTTCCATGCTACTTTTTGAAGCTCTTCAAGCAAAACTTGTTTACCGTTATCCGAATTGGTCCATTGCTGCCATATCCTGTCGATATTGGAATGGTGAAGCCAAAAAATAGGATCGAATGCCGCAGTAGCTACTTCGGCCATCATACCGTTTGTGTCTCGCTGCCATACCTCATTAAATTTGTATTTCCCTACAGTATCATTACCAAAACCAATATAATCATGCATGGCACCATGTGGCGCAGCATCAATACTCTGGTTGTACAAAGCATAGGTATTGTTTTCATTCAGCTTGGTAAGGCTTAATGCCCTGGTTGTTTCGCCACTAATAGGCGAACCATTCAAAAGGCTGTCCAGACGTGCAAACTGATAAAGATTAGATTTCTTATCCCTGAAAATATCCGGAAGCGTACGGTTCTTTAAAGAATCCTGAGTATTGGTATAACCCCAGTAAGGCAGTGCAAAATCACTTTTGCCCGATAGCTTTCTAACGATTTTCTCAAAATGATAAATATACATTCTGTGCCATACCAGGAAGTGAATTTCTTCCGCATGACTTTTAGAGTGCGTACAGTTGTCCCAGGCCGGTTTAAGCTGGCTATCATTCTGATAACTGTCACACAGCTTGTTTTCGCCAATAATACTGTTGGGAACCCAGTGTATAGCTCCCTGATAATACCAGCTAAGCGGATCGTCACATCCTTTGCTCTTCATAATACCAATAGCCTTGTCAAGAGCAACAAGGTCGGCTACAGCCTCGGGAGAATGGGCGTTTTTCCTGACATAACGTTCCGGTGCAGCGGATGCTACGGGAGTACCCGGGGTTGCCGGTTCTTTTTTACAGGCCGCAAACACAGCGAGCACTGTAAATAATAAACAGGTAATTTTTTTCATTGTAAAGATTTTAATTGGTTGTAGTGCGAATTTAGGACATCGTTACAACCTGAATAAGAGTACATTTACCTGTTTTTTATATGCATAAAAAAATCCTCCGTGTGGAGGATTTGTATTTTTTGTGACAGTTAAGCAGCGGTAATGAGTGCAAACTTGTCGTCCATATCTATAAGTTCCGTTTCTCTGCCCGTGTTCAGGATTTCGGCAGCCTTTTTAAAAATTATGGCTTCCTGTACCTCATATTCCTCAAGGGGAATTTCCAGCAGCAGATAGGTATTAAAATCATTGGTTGTTTCTAAGTGGTTGCGAAGGTCTTCGCAGGCGCCGGTGTCCCCGCAGCGCATG
>QFQM01000415.1 GCA_003243255.1 Flavobacterium psychrophilum
ACCCTAATCCGGCAAATAATCTCCTGAACATTGAAAATACGACCGAAATAAGTTCGGTTTCTATTGTGAATGCATTAGGACAAACAGTAATTACTAAAACTGTAAACAGCAATGCAGTACAGATTGATGTATCATCACTAAGCAAAGGTGTTTACTTTGTGACTGTAAATTCAGGTAATGCCGGCAAGACTGTAAAGATTATTAAAGAGTAAATTCTTTAAACCAATATTTTTAAGCCCCTGAAAAACTCAGGGGCTTATTTATTTACATTTCAGCCAATTGAATATGTTTTTTTAATATTTTAGCTACAACTAAACCAACCAAATATGAAAAAATCATTACTCGTTTCTGTTCTTGTGTTAATGTACTTAAGCGGTTTTGCGCAGATAACCAACAATACGTGCAGCACTGCCGACATTCTTGTCGCCGCTACCGGTTTCGCATGCGACAGCAGTGCCGATACTGCCAATGCTACGATGTCTGGATCTGCACTATCAACAAACCCCGCAACGGTGTGCAACTATACTTCTTATAAAGATGTTTGGTTTCAATTTACCGCCACTTCATCACAACACACAATTAGTCTTTCAAACGTAAGTCCATTCGAAGCCAGGCTTGTAATTGCTGTGTTTAGCGACTGCTCATCAACAACGCCGATTGCCTGTGCCAGAAATGTTCTTTTTTCAAAACAATATACCCCGGGCCAGGTTTATAAAATAAGAGTAATGGCTACAACTAATACTACAGCTTCGTTAAATGCAAACTTCACAATTTGTGTTACCACTCCAGGTCAAAATTTAATAAACGCGTCGTCCAGCCAATACACAACTGAGCAACTGGTTAACAATGTGCTTTTAAACAATGCGTGCCAGCAGGCAACAAATATCACTTCCTCAACAGGTACAAACTACGGTTCAGTAAACGGAATTGGCTCTTTTGAAAAGGGCAATTCAAATTTTCAGTTCCAAAATGGCATAATATTATCCACCGGCACTGCAACGTATGCAGCCTGGCCACCAAATACCTGGCTTAGTAGCGGAGACGATACAGGCTGGCTTGGCGATACAGACCTTTCAAATACAATGGCAGGCCTGCCCGGTGTCCAGACAATTATTAATGCATCTGTCGTCGAATTTGATTTCGTACCTCAAAAAGACAACATTAGTATTCGCTATATTTTTGGCTCAAATGATTATGGATCGCTCCAATGCTATTTTAGTGACGGTATGGCCTTTTTACTAACGGATTTAACTGCCCAAACACCTGCGATTAACATTGCTGTAGTGCCCGGTACAACTATACCTGTATGTGTTACTACCATCATGAATGGCAATTATGGTAATTGTTCTTCTGTAAATTCTCAATATTTTGGAAACTATTATGCCGGAACACCAAATTCTGCTCCGATAGGATTAAATGGAGTTACTGTCCCTTTAACTGCAGAAGCTGCTGTGATACCCGGACACCTTTATCATCTTAAAATGGTAATAGCTGATGAAGGTGATACCACACTTGACGCTGCTGTTTTTATTGATGCCGAAAATTTTGATATCGGAATTCCAAAAAATCCTGAAATAACTTCCTCAAACGGATTAGCTCTATGTGAAGGTGAAACAACAACATTATCGGTTGATATTGAAGGCAGTTACACTATGGAATGGACACATAACGGACTACCAGTAGGAAATGAAAACTCAACTATTCTGGAAGCCAGCCAGGCAGGAGAATATACCATAACAATAAACCCGGACCTACCATCATGCTCAGCATCTACAACTATAACTATTTTAAATAATGGTATCCCTGAGGAACTACTGATAAGTGATTATACTATTATTGATAATAGTAATGACAACACAGAGACTTTTGACCTTTCACTAAAAACGACAGAAATCAGTACTCAACTTACCGGCAACTATGATATAAGTTATTATGAATCTTATGAAGATGCTCGAAATGAGACAAATCCTGTATCAATATTATATACCAACATAAGTAATCCGCAACTTATGTATGCAAGAATAGAAAATTCTGAAAATGGCTGTGCAGCAGTCAGGGATTTCTCCCTTAGTGTCCAGCAGCCAACTCCTGTACCTTCAGGTGAAACCCAACAAACATTTTACAATGGTGAAACCCTTGCAGATCTTGAAATAACCGGCGAAAACGTTCAGTGGTATGCTAACAGTTCTTCAACTACAGTGTTACCAACAACAACAACACCTCTTGTTGACGGAAGTACTTATTATGCATCACAAACCATAAATAATATTGAGAGTTCAGAGCGCCTCGCTGTTACAGCATCATTAATTATCATTCCTGCTCCAACAGGTGATGCCAATCAAACATTTAATAATGGAGACACTCTTACAAATCTTGAAGCCGAAGGTGAAAACATTCAATGGTATGCTGACAGTTCTTCTACCGTAGCTTTGGCGTTAACAACACTTCTCGTTGACGGAACAACGTATTATGCATCACAAACAATAAACAATACAGAAAGTATTGAGCGCCTGGCTGTCACGGTATCGCTAATTACAGTAAGCTCCCCAACAGGCGCATCTGAACAAACCTTTTTTGATGGTCAGACCCTTGCAGATCTTGAAGTAGAAGGTGAAAACATACAATGGTATGATAATGATGGCGAAGGGATGCCTGATTTTCCGGACGGAATAAGCCAGCCATTACCTCTTACTACAGTGCTTGTTGATGGAACAACGTATTATGCCTCACAAACTATTGATAGCATAGAAAGCAGTCAGCGTCTTGCCGTAACTGTATATTTAATAATTGGTTTAGAAGAAAAAGTTTTTTCTACACTTAAGTACTACCCTAATCCGGCAAATAATCTCCTGAACATTGAAAATACGACCGAAATAAG